>CAVOEB010000041.1:0-25126 GCA_963694715.1 Alphaproteobacteria bacterium
GGGTATCCACCACGCGCGCCAATTCGTCCGCAAGTCACTGGCCGAAACCTTGCGCGAACCCCTTGTGCAACTCTACGAATCATGCCGGAAGTCATCGGCGGGAGGCGTTGATTCCGAGGCCATCGGGCTGAGGCGCGCGAAGAACCGGGCACTAGATTTTCTTGCCTCTCCCGACAACCAGGAATCGACCGCCCGCTGCATCGAGCAATTTGACCAGGCCGAGAACATGACTGATCGAATCGCGGCCCTAGGCCTCTTGGTCGACAGTGATGCGACGGAACGCAAACGCGCGTTGGCGGATTTTTACGACCGTTGGAAAGATAACCCTCTGGTCATCGACAAGTGGTTCAGCCTGCAGGCCATGTCTCACCGTGATGACACGCTGGAAGTCGTCACCCAACTGCTTGATCACCCGGACTTCAGCCTCCAGAATCCAAATCGCTTCCGATCGCTGGTTTCGGCTTTCGCCATTGCCAACCGTCTTCATTTTCACGAGGCAAGCGGCGCCGGTTATCGTTTTCTTGCCGACCAGATCCTCCGCCTCGATCCTCTTAACCCGCAAATTGCCGCTCGATCCATCGGGGTCCTCGGACGATGGAGGCGTTTCGACCCGGCACGCCAGGAGCTGATGAAGGGTGAACTCGAGCGGATCCTGAGTAGTGCCCGGCTTTCCAGAGACGTTTACGAGATCGCATCAAAGTGTCTCAGCTGAGCCCCGCGCCCGCGGTCGAGGAGCAAAGCACCGCGACCAAAGAAATCCGCGGCAACGTTCAGCAGGCCGCGGCCGGTACCCAGGAGGTTTCGGGCAACATAGCCGGCGTGACCCAGGCGGTAAGCGAGGCCGCTTAATCCACCCAACAGGTGCTAAAATCGGCAGGAGACCTCTCCAAATAGTCGGAAACCCTGCGGGGCGAAGTAGAGGAATTCCTAGTCGAGGTCCGGGCCCAGTGGGTCCGGCCCATCGAGAGCCTTAGAGGGCGGCATCGAAACCCCGGTGCCGCCCTGTTTCCATACGCCATGCTCCTGAGTTATGGGCTCGCAAACGAGTCCATTTTCAGGTATGTCATGGCTATGTCCCGTATCAATATATGCGGTGCCGAACTCGACTGCGACTGGCTGGGCCCCCCGCCCACCGAGGCTCCGACGCTCGTCTTCCTGCATGAAGGACTGGGATCGATCGCCCTGTGGAAAGAAGTGCCGCAGCGTCTTGTAGAGGAGACAAGTTGCGGTGTGCTGGTGTACAGCCGCCAAGGGTACGGTCACTCGTCGCCGCTGAGCGGCCCCCGCCCTGTCGACTATATGCACCGCGAAGCGCAGCGAATCCTGCCGCCGCTGCTGAATCACTTCGCCGTGCGCCGTCCGGTTTTTATCGGCCACAGCGATGGGGCGTCGATCGCCTTGATCTTTGCGGGATGCTTCCCGGAAATTCCGATAGGGCTCGTGCTCGAAGCGCCGCACGTATTCGTCGAGGACATCACCATTACCGGTATCGAAGAAGTGCGGACCACGTACCGGACGACCGACTTATCGAAGAAACTTAGCCGCTATCACGATGACGCCGATGCCGTATTTTGGGCTTGGAACGATATCTGGCTCGACCCGGCGTTTAGGAGTTGGAATATCGAAGAATATTTGCCCTCCATCCCCTGCCCCGTCCTGCAAATCCAGGGCCGGGACGATCAATATGCCACCTACGCTCAGCTCGACGCCATCGCCTCCGGCGTAACGGGACGCGTCGAAACCATTCTCCTCGACGACTGCGCCCACGGTCCGCACCACGAACAACCGCTCGCAACGATCGAGGCTATTTCCGCATTTGTCACTCGACTCGCTGTAAGAAGCAGCTGCCGCGAAGTCTCATGAACTCCACGACCATCGCTATCATCGGGATCGCCGCCTGGTTGGCAATTGGCGGTCTTTACATCCTGCCGGCCAAACATCCCGCCCGCAGCTAAAGCGATGCCATGATTATCTTTGGCATCTGGGTTGGCGGAAGCGCCGTGCTGGCTTTCGCCGTCCTCAAGCTTCTCGATGCCGCAGGAATGACGAGCGGCCCAATGACCGCCGTCCTAATCGCCGTCTTGTTCATGGCCCCGGCCCTGGTCGCGCGCAATTTTATCAAGAAGCCGCGCAGGGGCGTACGCGAATAGCGAGCCGGACGCCTACCACCACAGCATGGGGGCGGGCGTCAGGAGTTCCGTTCCTTCGCTGGTTACCAAGATATTCTGCTCGAAGCCTGCCGCGCCGACGCCCTCTTTGCCCAAAAATGACTCAATCCCAAAGACCATGTTTTCTTCCACACGGTCGTCGGGCGCGCACATCTGCGTGCCGATGTAAGGATCTTCCCAAAACAACCCGAGCCCGTGGCCATAAAGCGGCCATTGCTCCGACGTTTGATCGCCTCCGCCGCCGGCTTCGCGCGTCATACGCTCGCCCATCTTGGCTATTTCCATGATGGTCATGCCGGGGCGCACCTCGCCGATCAGGGTATCAACTATATTGGCTGCTGCCTCGACCAGCTCGCGCTGGGAATCACTCGGTTTGCCACCACAAACGGCCGTGCGTCCAGGATCGAGATAGTAGCCCTGATGAATCGGTCCCAAAAGCCAGCCGCGCACCAGGTCGCCCTGCGAAGGCGCATCCGTGGCATAGCCCGTGAGCGGTTGGCGACACCAAAATTGCATCGTATCACCATGATTGCTGGGCAGCATCAGGTAGGTCCCGCCGCTGCGAATGATCTCGCTTGCCGCGTCGGCCGCGGCATCGCAATCACGCTTGCCCGACGTCAATCCTTCCATGTATCGCATGATCGCGCGGGTCGCGATTTCGCCGCCCTCGCGATAGCAATCGAGTTCTCGGGGAGATTTGATCTTGCGAACTTGCTGCACGAGGTCGTTTTCTTCCCGCCAGGCGATCTGCGGCGTCGCGTCCATGAGTTCACGAGCATAGGTGTGGGGCAGGAAATCAGTCCCGACAAGTGCGACTTCCCCGTCGATCCTGCGCGCCTTCAACGCCTCCGCAACGCCCTGAATCGGACTGTAATGATCGGTCACGTTCTCAATCGCAAAGAGATCGTCCCGCCGGCCCGGCAAATCCACATGCAACTCTGGATCACCCGTCTGGGAGAGAATCAAGGCACAGAATGCCCGGCCGGTGAGCAATTGATTGTCCGGCTCCTGACCCGACGCGCTGGAATAGTAGTTGGTCAGGTAGAGCGTATCCTGACCGCGCTCGTGCCCGCCGGCGCCGCGACCCCAAATCACGGCCGTCTCATAGTCGCGCCGCTTCATCTCGGCCAGAACGTACTCGCGACGTGTCTCGTATTCCTCTACCGGAAAATAACGATCAACCATCATGTCACGTCAATATTCGGATGAGCAGGGCGCGGATCTAGCCACGATATTTAGTGACCCACATGGCAATCAACGATGACGTAATCGTCAACCCGATCAACATGGTGGCAATCGCGTTGATGGTCGGATCGGTCTGGGTCCGGATCATGCCCCAAATGAACGTCGGTAGAGTATTGCCACCTGATATGGTGAAAAACGTAATGATGAAATCATCGAGTGACAGCGCCATCGCAATAAACGCGGCGCCGATGATCGATGGACGGACGATCGGCATGGTCACAGTAAAGAAGGCACGTAACGGCGAGGCACCGAGGTCGCGGGCGCTCTCGACGGTCGCGTAATCAAACCCGACCATCCGGGCATGAACGATCAGGATGACGAAAGGTTGCGTAAAGACCAAGTGGCTCAGGATCACGGTGTACACGCTCAGTTTCATGCCCACGCCGACATAGAACACCATTAGCGCGAGACCAACCACCAGCGGCGGCACCATAACGGGCGCCGCCAACGCAAACATTGTGGGCATCGACACCTTCGGGGTCATGCGAACCAGCGCTAACGCAGCCATCGTACCGCAAACCGTGGAGATAACGCCGACGGAACTCGAGACGATCAGGCTGTTATAGAAGGCGCCCCAGAAATAGGGGTTTTCAAAGAGCGCGTGATACCACTTGAAGGAAAGTCCACCCATTGGAAAATTCGTAACGGCCGAATTTCCGAAGGAAAACAGGATGACCAGAGCGAGCGGGGTCAGCAGGAACAAAAACACGACTCCGCCCCAGGCGCGCCACAAGAAGGTGTAAAGACCCGTCATTTCCGACTCCGCGCCCGGAAGAAGAGGAAATTGGTGACGGCCAGGATGGCTATGGCACAGAACATGGTCGAAAACGCCATCGAGGAGCCCAGCGGCCAGTCGAACCGGAATCCGAATAGGCTTTCGATATAATTGCCGATCATCGTCGTGCTCACGCCGCCGACCAGACGCGGCGTGACGTAATCGCCCGCTGAAATCAGGAAGGAGAACGCGAAGGCGGCGAACAGCCCCGCCTTGCACTGAGGCAGGATTATTCCGCCAAACACCTGCCAGGGCTTGGCGCCCAGATCCCGCGCGGCCTCCAGAGAAATATCCTGGACGCCCCTGAGCGAGCCGTAGATCGGCAGGATGGCGAGAGGCAAGAGCCAATGGGTCAGCGTGACGACAACCGTGCCCGGATTATAGATGAGGGCCTTGATCGGCTCGTCGATGATACCCAGCGCGAGAAGCGCCGTATTCAGAATGCCCGTGGTGCCCAGGATGGTCTTCCAAGCGTAAACCTTGGCAAGATAGCCACCGAACAGGGCGATAAGCGCGCCGAACAGTAGGAGCGGCCCGAAACGCCCCGCCTTGAACCGAACCACATAGGCAAAGCTGAAGGCCAGAAAGGACGTGAGCACGCCGATCAGCGCCGCGATGCCAAAGGTCCAAAGTCCTACCTCGGCGTATTCGTTGTAGGTGTCGATGTAATTATCGAAAGTGAAGGCTGCCCGCAGCCTGAAACTCTTCACTTCCCAGAAGCTGACGATAAAAAAGTAGACGAGCGGAGAGAGAAACAGGACCGTGAATGCCGCGACGGACGGCAACAGCAGCCAACTCCGCCGATCGCGGAGGAATTCGATCATTCGTCCAGTACCCGGTACTGGCTGGCCGACCAGGTCACGTTTACCTCGGCTTCGAGCCCGATCTGTTCCTGATCTTCCTCGACCGCGCCGTGAACGGTAATAATCTGATCATCACCCAGCACCACCTTGTATTTCACGAGCGAGCCCAGATAGACCCGGTCCACGACGCGCCCACTCAAAGACAGGTCAGTGGCCGCACCGCCACCCTGTATCGACAAGGCTTCCGGTCGGAGAACCACAAGAACCGCGCCATCCTGCCCCTCATCGCCAAACGAGCTGCCCGCCTCAAGCTGTATGCGTCCCGACTCGCGCCTGCCAACGAGGATATTCGCGTCGCCGATAAAATTCGCCACGAACCGCGTTGCCGGCCGGGAGTAGATGTCCTCGGGTCCGCCATCCTGCACGATACGTCCCTCCTGCATGACCGCGATCCGGTTGGCGAGCCCGAGCGCTTCGCCCTGGTCATGGGTCACGAAGACGAACGTGCCGCCAATCTCGCTGTGGATACGACGCAATTCCTCCTGCATCGTCTTGCGTAACTGCAAATCAAGGGCCGCAAGGGGCTCGTCGAGCAATAAAACCTCCGGCTCCATGACGAGGGCGCGCGCGAGCGCGACGCGCTGCTGCTGGCCCCCCGACAGGGCGTCGGGGCTACGGTCTGCAAGATCTTCCAGATGAACGAGGCTGATGGCACGTTCAACGCGGCCGGCCAATTCAGCCTTGGGGAACTTCGCGATTCGTAAGCCGTAGGCGATGTTTTGGCGCACGTTCATGTGCGGAAACAGCCCGTAACCCTGGAACACCATGTTGGTTGGGCGTTTCTCGGGCCCCCAACGGGTAACGTCCGTACCGGCGATTTCGACGCGGCCAGTGGTTGGCGCGATAAAGCCACCGATCGTGCGCAGCAGCGTCGTCTTGCCACAACCGGACGGTCCGAGGATAGCTAAAAAATCGCCGCGCCGGATCTCCAGATCGAGCGGTTCGACGGCGACGACCTTGCCATAATGTTTAGAAATGCCATGCAGCCGGACCAGGACGTCACCGTCCCGGCCCGCCTGCACTATGGACTCTTCGGTCATGCCTTGAGAAAATTCTCGTAGCCTTCGAGCCATTCGTCGTAGGTGGCATGTTTGCCGTCGGGCTCCAACGGCGGCAGATGAATCAGCGGCGCGTTCTCTGTATAGAACTTCGTCACGTCATCGTAGGTGTACATGTTTCGTGCTGCCTCCGTCATGAGCGGCACGGCCGAAGGATTGACGGCACCACAGGCGATCACATCGCCGACCACGACTTGGGCTTCGGTACTAAGCGCGTGATTGATGAGACCATAGGTCTCGTCGAGGTAGGGCGCATCCTTGGCAAGAACGATGGTGTCCATCCAGCCGTACGAACCCTCGCTCGGATAGGTGTGCGTAAGGTCGGCTCCCATATCGGCGGCCCAGAACGCCATGGGTTCCCACCCCTGGGCACAAATCTGCACCTCGCCGCGGACGATCGCGTCGAGCGCCTCGCCGTAGCTCATGGCGAGCATGCGAGCATGCTCTTTCTTGATCTTGATCATATAGGCGATGGTATCGTCGAGCTGCTTCTTCGTGATTCGCCCGGCGTCTTTAACACCGGTCACGGTATAGACCCAGTGCCACATGGTCGAGGTGGTGTCGTGAATCAAACAGAACTGGTCCTTGTATTCGGGCTTCTCCAGATCGGCCCAGTTGATGGGAACCGGCAGTGGCATATCCTTTCGATAGACCAGCGGCAAGCCGCCCCAGAGGTAAGGCACGGAGTAACGTTCGCCCTTGTAATCGTATCCGTCGAATTCCTGCCAATAGGGGTCCAGATTCTCCATGTTTTCAATCCGGCTGGCGTCGATCGGCTGGAGCACGCCCGACTCCTGGAACAAGGGCATATAGTTCCAGGTCGGCATACCAATATTCATGGTGCCGAGACCGCCCGCCTGCAATTTGGTCAAAATCGACTCAATGCTCGAGGCGAAGGTGCCTTCGAGGGAAATATCATTATCAGCGACGTAGCTACCTTCACGAAGCGGGTAGCCGTATTCTTCCCAACCCATCCAGTTGATGGTCGCGCCCGCAAAAGCCTTGCGCGTACCCAACCCTCCAACCGCGGCAACACCAGCTACAGCGGCGCTTCCTTGCATGAAGCGCCGACGGTTTAATTTGGTAATTTCAGCAGACTTCATCAATGACTGGCGAAGCCGCGCAGACTCACTAATAATGGTCATATAATCTCTCCCTGTGATCGCAAAACCTAGATTGGTACTCCGCTTCATACTATTTTCTAGGTGCTATTGCACCCCCTAACCACAGCTTGCCCGGTTTACTCAGCCTCTGTCTCATGGGCAGGTAAAATTGCTCAACAAGGCGGATGATCTCAAGTTTCTCAGATGCAGGATATCTCATTCGTCATCTCCCCCATCCGCGATCATGCTCTTTTTAAGAAGCCGCAGTTCCAAGGTTTGATCGGCGACAACTCCTTCAGCCTACGTGCTTCACGGCGCAAGGCGGTCACCTAGCCCGTGGAGACCGCCCGAGCCGTGCCACCGGAAAGCCGGCGCTTGCCAGCTTCCTGAAACCCCTTCGACCATCTGTAATAAATGCTCTGGGCAATGCCTTCGCGGCGGCATAGCTCTCCTCACCACGAAGGCCATCAAGCGCAATGCGGATCTTTTCTTCCGCAGAGAATTGTTTGCGGGTAGCTCGGCGAATGTCCTTGATCGCCTTGGCGGAGCCCGTTTGCCGTGTCTACGATTTCTGTCTCATAGGCGCTGACGTCAGATAGTCAGGAACACGGCGTCGAGGCCGGCCTCGTCCATCAGCTCGTAGAGGATGCCCAGCCGTCGGCGCATTCCCTCGCGCGACCAGAGCTTCTGCGTGTGCACGGTTTCTGATGCCGCAGTCATGGTTCGATCTCCCTATACCCGGGGCGCAGTATAGCGATGCACACGCCCTTAGTGTGCGACAGGCCGACCGCTTGCGGCTATTGGATGAAATAGTTCGATGAGCACCGTCGTCGACGACGCAGACCGCTCAGGCGGAATCAGACGCACGCTTATGGGCCTGGCCGAGGCGGACGTAGTGAGCCACAGAATCCGGGATATAGGCGGCTTCCTCGTCGCTGAGCACGCGCAGAAATTTTGCCGGCACGCCCGCCCACAGATCGCCCGTGGGCACACACTTGCGGGGTGTGATTAAGGCGCCGGCGGCAACCATCGCGCCACCCTCGACGACCGCGCCGTCCATCACCGTCGCGCTCATACCGACGAACGCTCCGTGCTCCAGCGTGCAGGCGTGGATGACGGCGAGGTGGCCGATCATGGCGCCCTCGCCGATCACGGTGGGGCCGTTCCTGCGGCTGACATGGATGATGGTTCCGTCCTGGACATTGGCGCGTGCGCCCACCGTTATGGGGGCGACGTCGCCGCGCAGCACGCAGCCGTACCAGATGCTGGCTTCGGGGCCGACCGTGACGTCACCCACGAGCACCGCGCCAGGTGCCACGAAGGCGGAGGCATCGATACGCGGGCTTACGCCCTCGTAGGGCAAGATCACCGGGCTCACGGGAACAGGGGTTCTTGCTCGAGCCCGGCGGTTTCCGGGAACCCGGCCATGAGGTTCATGTTCTGCACCGCCTGGCCCGAGGCGCCCTTGACCAGATTGTCGATCACCGAAATCACGATAGCGCGGCCCGCAAGTCGATCGGCGAAGACCCCGATCAGGCAATGGTTCGAGCCCCGGACATGACGAGTCGCCGGTATCCCACCCTCGGACAGGACGCGCACGAAAGGCTCGTCGGAAAAACGCGCCGAGAGGTGGGCGCGCAACGCATCGGCGTCGGCGCCGTTTGCCAGGTGGACATAACCAGTAGCCAAAATACCTCGGCTCATGGGCATGAGGTGGGGCGTAAAGTTGACCAGGACCCCGCGGTCCGCCGCGCGCGAGAGGCCTTGCTCGATCTCGGGCGCGTGGCGGTGAGTGGCGACGCCGTAAGCGTGGATGCCCTCGCTTACCTCGGCGAACAGATTGGCCTCCTTGGCCCCCCTTCCCGCCCCGGAGACGCCGGATTTGGCGTCGACGATGATGTCGCCCGCCTCGATCAAGCCGGCCTCGATCAGGGGGATCAGCGGCAATTGCGCCGAGGTCGGGTAGCAACCGGGGTTCGCGACGAGGCGCGCTTTCGCTACCGCGTCGCGGGCGAACTCGGTGAGGCCATAGACCGCCTCGGCCTGGAGCGCGGGCGCGCGGTGTTCGTGACCGTACCACTCGGCATAGGTCTCGACATTCGCGAGGCGGAAGTCGCCGGAGAGATCGACGATCTTGAGCCGCGCGGGCAACCCCGCGATGACCTCCTGGGTGGTGCCGTGAGGCAGCGCGCAGAAAACCATGTCGATATCGTCGTAAACCGCATCCTCGATCGCGACCAGCCGGGGCAGATCGAGCCCACCCAAATGGGGAAAGACATCGGCCATCGTGCTGCCCGCCCGCCGGCCGGCGGTGAGCAGACGGATCGCGACGTGGGGATGACGCGCGAGCAGGCGAACGAGCTCCGCGCCCGTATAGCCGCTGGCCCCGAGGATTGCCGCGTTGATGGTTTGCGTCGTCATGGTTCGGCCCTTTCCCCGAGTGACTGCTTAATAAATAACAAAAAAGGCGCCCGGTTGGGCGCCTTCCTTGCGGTCTCGCCGGGAAACCCCGGGCGCCCTAACGTTTGGAAAATTGGAAGCTGCGTCGCGCCTTCGCCTTGCCGTACTTCTTGCGCTCGACGACACGGGAATCGCGGGTCAGGAATCCGCCCTGCTTGAGTATCGGGCGAAGCTCGGGCTCGTAGAGCGCCAGCGCCTTGGAGATGCCGTGGCGCACCGCGCCCGCCTGGCCCGACAGGCCGCCGCCCTTGACCGTACAATGGACGTCGAACTGCCCGGAGCGGTTCGCGCTCTCGAGCGGCTGGTGGATGAGCATGCGCAGCACGGGGCGGGCAAAATAGACTTCTTCGGTCCGGCCATTGACGGTGATCGTGCCGCTGCCGGGCTTGATCCAGACCCGCGCCACGGCATCCTTGCGCTTGCCCGTGGCGTAAGACCGGCCCAACTCGTCGCGCTTGGGCTCGACAATCCCCGTCGGTTCCTCGGCGGGCGTCGCCGGCGCCTCGGGCGCAGCTACGGCACTCGCGGCAGCCATGGATTCCGGCGACAGGACGGGATTGTCGGGGCCGCCCTCGTCGGCGGGCGCGTCGGGGGTCTGGGGTTCGTCGGCCATGGCCGTCAGCTCCGCTTCTTGTTTTTCGGGTTGAGCGCGGCAACATCGAGGGTCACGGGCTGCTGCGCCTCGTGGGGATGAGCCGTGCCGCAATAAACCTTCAGGTTCTTCATCTGGCGCCGTCCGAGCGGGCCTCGAGGCAGCATCCGTTCAACCGCCTTCATCACGACGCGCTCGGGCCGGGCCCGGCCAAGCATTTTCTCGGGCGTCGTGCTCTTGATCCCGCCCGGATAGCCGGTGTGCCGGTAATAGACCTTGTTGGTCATCTTATTGCCGGTCAGGTGGACCTTCTCGGCGTTGATGATGATGACGTTGTCGCCGCAGTCCATGTTCGGCGTAAAGGTGGGCTTGTGCTTGCCCCGCAGCCGCATCGCCACAAGCGACGCGAGGCGCCCGAGCACGAGGCCCTCGGCGTCGATCAGCAGCCAGGACTTGTCGATCTCTCCGGGCTTGGCCGTATAGGTCTTCATCGCCGCATCCATCCGTCTGGAAATTTTGCGGGCGAGCGTGAACCCGAAGTTCCCGCATCGCCAGAATCGCCGCGGAGTATCGCACAGAAATTATGACTGTCAAGCGCGCGATCGCCCACTCACCGCGCGTTTCCGAAACGGTATCTGGATACCGTTTGTGCCGATTGCGGGCTGGTTTTGGGCCGCCGCCCGGTGCTATAGTCCCCGCAAGGCTCGCCCTTCCGGCCCAAACATAGAGCGCATGTCATGATCCAGACAAGCTTTGGCGTTGCTCCTGATGCCCCTCTCCTGCTGCGCGAAGACGCCGAGGGCGTAGCGACGCTCACGCTGAACCGGCCCGGCGCCCGCAACGCGCTCTCCACCGGACTGATGAGCGCGCTGGAAGCGGAGCTTGTGCGCCTCGCCACGGACGAGAGCATCAAGGTGGTGGTGATCGCGGGCGCGGGTCCGGGGTTTTGCGCCGGCCACGACCTCAAGGAAATCCGGGCCAGCCCGGGACGCCAGTATTACGAGAAGCTGTTTGCCCAGTGCAGCCGTTTGATGTTGGCCATCGTCCACCTGCCCAAGCCGGTGATCGCCAAGGTCCACGGTATCGCGACCGCGGCAGGCTGCCAGCTGGTCGCGACCTGCGACCTCGCGGTCGCCACGGAGAGCGCGCGCTTTGCGACGCCGGGCGTGCATATCGGCCTGTTCTGCTCGACCCCGATGGTTGCACTCTCGCGCAACGTGGGGCGCAAGCAGGCCATGGAGATGCTGCTCACGGGCGAGATGCTCACGGCCGACGCTGCTATCCATGCCGGGTTGATCAATCACGCCGTGCCCGAGGACGAACTCGACGGCGCGGTCGCGGAACTGGCCGGTAAAATCGCCGCGAAATCGCCGCTGGCCCTTGCCATCGGCAAGGAAGCCTTTTACCGTCAGCGCGAACTTCCCCTCGCCGAGGCTTACGAATATGCCAGCGAGGCTATGACTACAAATATGCTCGCACGGGACGCCGAAGAAGGCATCGACGCGTTCCTCGAAAAGCGCAAACCCGTCTGGGAAGGGAGATAACATGGCTCGAAAGACCACATCGCGCGCCGCGGGCGCCAAGACAGCAACGCGAAAGAAGGCGTCGGCAACGCGCGGCCAGAAGACCGCGGCCCGTGCCGCCGCGGCCAACCGCGCGCGCGAGAAAGCCAGCGCGGCGAAGGGCAATCCCAAGCGGCGCGCTGCTTCCACTGCGCGCAAGAGATCGTCGGCCGAGAAAAAGCCGCCGGCCAAACGGGTAGCAGGCTCGCGCCGTCCGGCGGGGCTGGGCAAGCACGAGTGGTATCCCGATAGCCATATCCGGGAAATTCTCAAGAACGTGCGCTCGATCGCCTTCGTGGGTGCGAGCACACGTTGGCTCAGGCCCTCCTACTACGCCATGAAGTACCTCCAAAAGAAGGGCTTCAAGATCATCCCGATCAATCCAGCACGCGGCGGCGACACGGTCCTGGGCGAGACGGTCTATGCCAACCTCAAGGACGTGCCCGGCACCATCGACATGGTCGATATTTTCCGCACGTCCGAGGAAGCCGGCGGCATTACGGACGCCGCCATCGCGGTGACCAAGGAGAAAGATGTCAAGGTGCTGTGGATGCAACTTGGCGTGCGCGACGACGAGGCGGCAGCACGGGCCGAAGCGGCCGGATTGACCGTGATCATGAACCGCTGCCCCAAGATCGAATACGGCCGGCTTTCGGGTGAGCTCTCTACCGCCGGCATCAATTCGCGGATCATTACCGCCAAGACCGTAAGGGGCCCGAAGGCATGACAACCAAGCGCACTCCCAAGAGCAAGCCGGCCGGCCGCAGCACCACAACCAGGGCTGCCCCGAAGACGGCAGGAAAAATAGCGAAGAAGCCCGCTAAAAAAGCAGCCAGCAAGGTCTCGACCGGGATAAAAACCTCGGAACAGCTGCTTGAAAGCGCCTACAAGGACTGGCCCGAGGCGGGCTTCGATACCCTCGCGGTCCATGCCGGCGCGCGCCCCGACCCCACGACCCAGGCGCGTTCGGTACCGATCTACCAGACGACGTCGTACGTGTTCGACGATTCCGACCACGCGGCGTCGCTGTTCAACCTGCAAACCTTCGGCTTCGTCTATTCGCGCATGACCAACCCGACGGTCGCGGTGCTCGAAGAACGCATCGCGGCGCTCGAGAACGGGCGCGGCGCGGTGGCGACCTCGTCGGGCCACGCGGCGCAGTTCATTACCTGCGCCACCCTGATGGCGAGCGGCGATCACATCGTCGCCTCGCGCAACCTCTACGGCGGCTCGATCACCCAGATGGGGATCAGCTACAAGCGGCTGGGCTGGAACTGCACCTTCATCGACCCGAGAAAGGCGAAGAATTTCGAGGACGCGATCACACCCCAGACCAAGGCGCTGTTCTGCGAGAACCTCGCCAACCCGGGCGGCATCGTGCTCGACATCGAGGCCATCGCGGCGGTCGCGCGCAAGCACCACATCCCGCTGATCTGCGATAACACGCTGGCCTCGCCTTACCTCTGCCGCCCACTCGACTGGGGCGCAGACCTGGTGATCCACTCGACCACCAAGTTTATCGGCGGTCACGGCAACGCGATGGGCGGCATCGTCGTGGAGTCCGGGCGCTTCGACTGGCGGCGCGACGACAAATTTCCCGGCCTCTCCGAGCCCGACGAGGCCTATCACGGACTGATCTTCGGCGAGACCTTCGGTGATTTCGGCTTCACCATGAAGACCCGGGCGGTAGCGCTGCGCGATTACGGCCCGACGCTGGCGCCCATGTCGGCGTTCCTGTTACTCCAGGGCGTGGAAACCCTGCCACTTCGCATGCAGCGCCATTGCGAGAACGCGCAAGCCACCGCCGAGTGGCTGGAGAAACACCCCAAGGTCGAGTGGGTTTCCTACGCTGGGCTGAAGTCGAGCCCCTACCGCAAGCTCGCGAAGAAGTACCTGCCCAAGGGCTGCGGCGCGGTGTTCACATTCAAGGTTAAGGGCGGCATGGAGGCCGGCGAGAAGCTGGTCGACAACGCCGAGCTGTTCTCGCACCTGGCCAATATCGGCGACACCAAGAGCCTGATCATCCACCCGGCCTCCACGACCCACCGCCAGCTCACCACCGAGCAGCAGATCGGCGCGGGCGCCGCACCGGGGATTGTGCGGCTCTCGGTAGGCATCGAATCGATCGACGACATTATCGCCGATCTCGATCAGGCGCTGGCCTCTATTTAGGAAAAATTTTGGTTAGAGGCGAGCGGCTGCCGGAACATCGGCGGCCGCTTTTTTTTGAGACCAGCACGCCGTTTCCCCGCTAATGTTACCGGAACCAGCGGCCTGTTTTTAGGGGGAGAAGCGAGAGTGCGCGATCCGAAATACGACATCCTGTTCGAGCCGGTCAAAATCGGCCCCAAGACGACACCGAACCGCTTCTTCCAGGTTCCCCACTGCAACGGCGCAGGCTCGGGCAATCCCGCGACGCAGGCCAAGTTCCGCGGGATGAAGGCCGAAGGCGGCTGGGGCATGGTGTGTGTGGAATACAGCCCGATCCATCCCGAGGCTGATCGCGCACCCTTCACGGGCGGCGACATCTACGACGATATCGACGCGGAGAATTTGGGTCACACCGCGCGAGAGGTGCAAAAGCACGGCTCGCTGGCGGGCATCCAGCTCTGGTACGGCGGCATGCAGTCGCCGCTGCTGGGATCGCAAGCGATTCCCCGCGGGCCGGCGGAAATGATCTCGCCGACCTATCACTACAGCTACTGCTACGCCGCGGATGAGGACGATATTGCCGAACTCGTCGGCATGTACGCCGATGCGGCGCGTCGCGCCAAGGCGGTGGGCTTCGATTATATCGAAGTCCTGGGTTCCGATACCGCTACGCCGCTTCAGTTCCTGATGTCGCAGTACAATCCGCGGACCGACAAGTACGGCGGCTCGCTCGAAAACCGGGCGCGCTTTTGGATCGAGGTCATGACCGCAATCAAAGATGCGGTGGGCGACGATTGCGCGGTGGGCACGCGCCTCTCCAGCGATCATATGATCGGGCCCGACGGGCTGGAACTCGATGAAGCCTTGAAGTTCGTCGAGCTCATGGACCGGGAAGGCGTGTGCGACCTGTGGAACATCACGATCGCCTGCTTCGCGGAATGGGG
This sequence comes from Alphaproteobacteria bacterium, assembly GCA_963694715.1. GTDB lineage: Bacteria > Pseudomonadota > Alphaproteobacteria > UBA828 > JAPUJA01 > CAVOEB01. The sequence goes on from CAVOEB010000041.1 coordinate 14,922, forward strand.
AAACGGCTTCACCACTGGCCCCTCGCGATTCTATAAATCGGGCCATCAGGGTTGGGCTGGACAGGCGATCAAGGAGGTGACGAAGGCACCCGTGGTCGGCATCGGCCGCCTGACCTCGCCCGACGACATGCTCGAAGTCATCACTTCGGGCAAGGCGGACTTCATCGGCGCGGCGCGGCCCTCGATCGCCGATCCGTTTCTGCCGAAGAAGATCGAGGAGGGTCGGCCCGAGGACATTCGCGAATGCATCGGCTGCAACATGTGCATTTCGCGCTGGGAACAGGGCGCACCCCTGGTCTGCACCCAGAACGCGACCTCGATGGAGGAATACCGGCGCGGCTGGCACCCGGAGAAATTCGCAAAAACCGACGCCCCCTGCTCGGTGCTTGTCGTCGGCGCCGGGCCCGCTGGGCTTGAATGCGCCCGGGTGCTGGGGATGCGCGGTTATGACGTGCATCTGCGCGAGGCGGCCGGCGAGGTCGGCGGGCATATGCGCAATGTGATGCGCTATCCTGGCCTTGCCGAATGGGGCCGTGTGATCACCTACCGCCAGGGCCAGGTCGACAAGCTCAAGAATGTCGACCTCCACACGGGAGTGGGCGAGATGACCGCGGACGACGTGTTGGCCTACGGCGCGGAGAAGGTGGTGATCGCCGTGGGCGCGCAATGGCGGAGCGATGGCGTTGGGGGTAGAGGCAGCGTGCCCATCGCGGGCGTCGACGCGACGCGCCCCGAATTCTGCACGCCCGACCAGGTGATGGCCGGCAAGGAGGTCGGCGAGCGTGTCGTCGTGTTCGACGCCGACGGCTACATTCACGGCGTTGCCATGGCCGAACTGCTGTCAGACCAGGGCAAGAAGGTTGCCATCATCACGCCGTTTTCGAGCGTCGCACCCTATACCGAATACACCCTCGAAGCAGCGAACCTGCAACGCGTAATGCGCGAGAAGAACATTGTGCGCCACCCGGTTCATTGGGTCGAAAGCGTGGCGGCGGGAAATCGCCTCACGGTGCGGATGTTCGACGTCTACCGTGACAGCTCCCGGGTCGCCATGCCACCCAAACCTGGCGAGTACCCACGGGCCAGGAGCGGCGAGGTGACGGAGATTTCATGCGACAGCGTGGTGCTGGCAACGGCGCGAAGCTCGAAGGGCGCGCTCTACGACGAACTCAAGCACCGGCGGACGGAATGGGCAGGCAACGAGGTCGAGGCGGTCTATCGCGTCGGCGATTGCCACACGCCCCGCTTTACCCAGCTCGCGATCTTCGAAGGCCACCGGCTCGCGCGCGAGTTCGAATCGGAAAATCCCCAGCAGCCCCTGCCCTACAAGCGCGAGCGGGCACGTTGGGACGGGGTTTCGTAAGACACGGATCGAACGGCTGCGCGGCGAGCATCGCGACATGGCGCGCTTCCGGATCCGCCGCAATCAGGGGACTGAGGACGTCGCGCAGGGGAAAGACCTCCTTGCGGCGATAGACGCGGCGGATATTGAGTTCGATGTAATGCTTGCCGATGGTGACCACCGGATCGGCCGGATATAGCAGCGAGGTGCCCGGCTGGAGATCATCAAGGTAGCGCCTTTCCTCCTCGGTATAGGGGCGCGGGCGAAATACCGTGACCCCGTTGGGCAGCGAGGCTGTCGAGCTGTTCGGCGGTCTTCTCGTAGCGCCCCTGCTTGATCGAGGTCGCCTTGCCGTCCAAGGCTTTCAACGCATCGATCACCTCGTCGTTGTAGTGATCAAGCGCGAGATTGTAGGGCGGCAGGGTCAGATTGTCGGCAATCCCCACCACTGCCATGCAGAGCGGATCGTAGTCGCTGCGGGTGCCAAAGGCCGGGGTCGTTTCCGACATGATCGAACTCTCCCTCTTTTTTCTTGCTCTCTTATCTTACCGACCTATTTCAGATCATCTGCAAGCTGGCGGGAAAGAGAAACCCTAAAGCCATAACGGTTCCGACGTAAAATTATGGGATATGTTTTAGAACAACAGACTATGCTAGCTTTCTCAGCTAGGTACGAGATGGTGCCGGCAGAGTATTGGACCTGATCGCAAGCTAGCGAGCCGCTTTCATGACGACGGGCTGTGGCTTGTGTGGCAAAATCACCTAGGTTAGAACAAAGCCAAGTTTCATCCGCCCAGACGGGCGGCGGTCATGGAGGCCCCTGATGCAGGTCATTCTTGCGGAGCCACGCGGCTTCTGCGCGGGCGTCGAGCGCGCCATCGAGATCGTTGAGAAGGCCATCGAGCTGTATGGCCCGCCGGTCTATGTGCGCCACGAAATCGTGCACAACAAGCGGGTAGTGGACGAACTGCAAAAGAAGGGCGCGCGCTTCGTTGAGGAGCTGACTGAGATTCCCGAAGGCGCGGTGACGATCTTTTCCGCCCACGGCGTCTCCCAAGAGGTCGCCGACGAGGCCGCACGGCGCGACCTGCCGGTGATCGACGCCACCTGCCCGCTGGTCGCCAAGGTCCATAACGAGGCGCAACGCTACGCCAAGGGCGATAACGAAGTCGTCCTGATCGGTCATAAGGGCCACCCGGAAGTCGAAGGCACGGCGGGACGCGTCGAGGGCGGCCTGCGGATCATCTCGAACATTGGGGATGTCCAGAAGCTTGAGATCCGCGACCCCGACAAGGTCGCCTACGTGACCCAGACGACGCTCTCGGTCGACGACACCCGCGACATAATCGAGGCGTTACACGAACGTTTCCCGAACATCGTCGGGCCCGACGTCAAGGACATCTGCTACGCCACCCAGAACCGCCAGGCAGCACTGCGCCAGCTCGCGGAAGAGGTCGAATTGATCCTCGTTCTGGGCGCGAAGAACAGCTCGAATTCAAACCGTCTGCGCGAAATTGGCGACGAGGTGGGCGTGCCCACCTACATGATCGACGATGCGTGCGACGTCGATCCGACCTGGTTCGAAGGTATTGAGCGGGTCGGCATCACGGCCGGCGCTTCGGCGCCGGAACAGCTCGTCCAGGAGTTGGTCGCGCGGCTGCGCGAACTCGAAGAGGTCGACCTGCACGTGCTCGACGGCATCAAGGAGCGGGTCCGCTTCAGGCTGCCCAAGGAGCTGACGAACGCCAACGTTGTTTACGGCGAGCCCCACGGCGACCCCACCCCGCCTTCCGGAACCTGAGCAACACGAGAGCCCCTTAATGTCCGTACCTTTGATTCAGAAGATCCGCGTCGGCAGCTACCTGATCCGCAAAAAGCTCACAGGCGTGAAGCGCTACCCCCTGGTGCTCATGCTCGAGCCCCTGTTCCGCTGCAACCTCGCCTGCCCCGGCTGCGGCAAGATCGACTATCCCGACCCGATCCTTAACAAGCGCCTCTCGGTCAAGGAATGCCTCGATGCAGTGGACGAATGCGGCGCCCCGATGGTTTCGATTCCGGGCGGCGAGCCGTTGATCCACAACGAGATGAAAGAAATCGTCGAGGGCATCGTTGCGCGCAAAAAGTTTGTCTATCTGTGCACCAATGCGCTGCTGCTTGAAAAGAAGCTGGATCAGTACACGCCGAGCAAGTACCTGACTTTTTCGATCCATCTCGACGGCTACGGCGAGCATCACGACGAGGCAGTCGATCAACCCGGCACCTTCAAGCGCGCCGTCTCGGCAATTCGCGCGGCCAAGGCCCGGGGCTTTCGCGTCAACGTCAACTGCACGCTGTTTAACAACGCTGTGCCCGAAGACATGGCCATGTTCTTCGACTACGTCACCGACGAACTCGAAGTCGAGGCGATTACGCTCTCGCCGGGCTATTCCTACGAGCGCGCTGCCGACCAGGAGCATTTCCTGACCCGGGAGACGACCAAGAACCTGTTTCGCGACATCTTCCGGCTGGGCCGGAGCAAGAAGTGGCAGCTCAGTCAATCAAGCCTGTTTCTCGATTTTCTCGCCGGGAACCAGACCTACCACTGCACGCCCTGGGGCAACCCGACGCGCAATATTTTTGGCTGGCAGCGCCCCTGCTATCTGCTGGGCGAGGGCTTTGTCGACAGCTTCAAGGAGCTGATGGAAGAGACCGAGTGGGAGAAGTACGGCACCGGCGCCTACGAGAAATGCTCGAACTGCATGGTCCATTGCGGTTACGAAGCGACCGCAGTGGAGGATACCTTCAAGCACCCGCTCAAGGCGCTCGGCGTGGCGCTGCGTGGCGCGCGCACCGAGGGCCCGATGGCGCCGGACATCCCGCTGGATAAGGTACGGAAGGCCGATTACGTTTTCGAATCACACGTCGAGAAGGCTCTCGCGGAGGCCAAATCCGAGAAGCGGAGCGAGCGAAGCGACGCGGCGTAGGCTGCGCAACGCTGCACGCTCGTCGGCGAGGAGCCGCAGACACCCCACGATTTCCCACGGCCGAAGCATCAGCGCGCCAATGGCCGCGCCCGACCGTATGCTCCCGTCCGGACCGACCGCGTGCAGGGCCGCGCGCGGTATCGTGCGTGCGGCCGGATCGGCGACCACCCGAACCGCTAGAAACGGCAGACCCGCCTTGGCAGCGACGCGGGCAACGGCATGGCTTTCCATATCGACGGCGCAGGCATCGTGCTGCTTTGCGAGCGCAGCCTTTCCCGCCACGCTGGCGATGGTAACGCCGACGCCGAGCAGCCGACCCTGCTCGATTTTGCCGCCGAGCCGGCCGGCCAGGCCGTCGTGCCACAGAGGATCGACGGGATAAATCCGCTCAGGCCCGACCACTTCTCGGGGCAAGACGAGGTCGCCCGCGCGAAGCGCGGGGTCGAGGCCGCCCGCGATGCCGGCGCTAGCTAGGCCCTCGACCCCCTGCTCGACCAGGTCTTGCGCCGCACGCGCCGCAGCAACGGGGCCGAAGGCGGAGCGGAACAGTGGGGTTTCACGGTGCAGCGAAGAGTCGGCCGGAGCGCCAGCGAGACACTGCGCCTCGCTGCTGATCCCAGTGATGATGCCGAGTCGGCTCACATTCCCCAGGGAGTCTGCTCGACGTTCGCCTCCGTGAGGAGGCGGTAGCGGGCAAGCGCCCAGAGCGGGTAATAAACGCTGTAGCCGTGATAGCGGAGATAGAAGATTCGCGGGAAACCTACGGCGGTGTATTCCTCTTCCGCCCACTTCGCGCCGTCCTTAACGCGCGGACAGGCGATCAGATAGTCAACGCCCCGGCGCACGGCGTCGCTTTTAACCTCGCCGGCGGCCATCAGGGCAAGCACGGCCCAGGCGGTCTGGGACGGCGTGCTGACCTTGTTGTAGGCGCGTTCGAGCCGCTCCCTGTAGTAGGATTCGCCCGGCTCGCCCCAGCCGCCATCGTGGCACTGCCTCGACTTGAGCCACTCGACGGCCTGACGCATGGGGCCTGAGCTCATGTCCTCGCCCAGGATGTTGAAGGCGCAGAGCGCCGACCAGGTACCGTAGATGTAGTTCGTGCCCCAGCGGCCGTAAAACGAGCCGTCCGGCTCCTGTTCACGGTAGAGGAAGCGGAGACCCTTCTGGATGGTCGGGTGCTCGCGCGGATAGCCGATCTGGGTGAGAAAGCTGAGACAACGTCCGGTGACGTCGGCTTCGGGCGGGTCAAGCAACGCGCCGTGATCGGCGAAGGGAATGTGGTTCAGGTAATGGTGAGTGTTATCGACGTCGAAGGCGCCGAACCCGCCGTTCCGGCTCTGGATGCCCTCGACCCACTCGGCAGCGCGGGAAATCGCCTCGCGGTAGCGCTCGGGATCGGCGCGGTGCATGGCCATCCCGACGACGGCGGTATCGTCGACGTCGGGATAGTAGTCGTTGCGATACTGGAACGCCCAACCACCAGGACGCAGGCCCGGACGCCGCATGATCCAGTCGCCCTCGACATCAAGAATTTGCAAATTGGCGAGCCAGTCGAGCGCCTTGTGCATGGGTTCGCTATCACCCGACTCGCCCGCTTCGAGCAACGCGTGGGCGCCAAGGCAGGTATCCCAGACCGGCGACAGGCAGGGCTGGACGTAACAGGCGCCGTCGACCTCTTCGGTGATCAATTTGTCGATCGAGCGCTTGACGATCTGACGGGTCGGATCCTCTTTGGGATAGCCCAAAACATCGAGGGCCATCAGGGAATTGGCCATAGCGGGATAGATCGCGCCCAGGCCGTCCTCGCCGTTGAGCCGGCAGAGAAACCATTCCAGTGCCCAGTTGACCGCCTTGCGCCGCACGGCACTTGGGATCATCGGTTCACACCATTTCAGCAGCTTGTCGAGACCCAGGAAGAGCTTGCCCAGCAGTGACGTCTGGTCGCGGTAGTAATTGCGCTCTTCCTCGGGCGGCGTGACAAACAGCTCGCGCACGTCGACGTCGAGTGGATTTCGTGCCCGCGGCCGGTAGGCCTGCATGATGAGCAGCGGCGTGATGACCGTGCGCGACCAATACGACACCTTGTTGAGGTGGAACGGAAACCAGCGGGGCAACAGGACGATCTCGACCGGCATGGTCGGCACTGCGCGCCACGGCACTTGCCCGAACAGGGCAAGCGAGATGCGGGTAAATACGTTGGCGCGGGCCGCGCCGCCCCTCGAGAGGATAAGTTCGCGGGCCCGGGTCATGTGGGCACTATCGGGCGTATCGCCCACAAGCTTGAGGGCGTAATAGCCTTTGATTGTGGCGCTCAGATTGGGATCGCCGTCGTGAAATAGCGGCCATCCACCACCCGGTTGCTGGATCGCCCGGATGTAGCGCGCGATCTTTTCCTCGAGGGGCGAGTTACGCTCGTCGAGGTAGTGCAACAACATGATGTATTCGGCCGGGATCGTGACATCAGCTTCAAGCTCGTAGAGCCAGTGCCCGTCGGCACGCTGCTGGGCCTTGAAGGCCCCCATCGCGTCGGCGATGACCGCGTCGAGACGGCTTTGGCCCCCGCCCGCTTTGGCAGTCGTGCTTTCTCCGGGCGTTGCCAGCCCAGCTTCGCTGTCGGTTGTCGTCATAGTCGCCAGAAACCCCGATTCGGTCGGAGCGTCAAGCCCCGGAAGCAAGCTCCGCGCTCTCGCGTCCCAACGCGCCAAGGGCGGTGGATACGATATGGGCGGCGTCGAGGCCTGCGTCTTCGTACATGCCCTGCGGCGTGCCGTGGGCCACGAACCGGTCGGGCAACATCATCGGCCGGATCTTCAGGCCTTCGTCGAGTATGCCGTTGGTCGCGAGGAAGTTGAGAACCTGGGTGGCGAAGCCGCCGATCGACCCTTCCTCGATGGTGATCAAGACCTCGTGTTCGCGCGCCAGGCGGCGCACGAGATCCTCGTCGATCGGCTTGGCGAAACGCGCGTCGGCCACGGTAGTGGAGAGCCCGCATGAGGCCAGTTCGTCGGCGGCTGCCAGGCATTCCTGCAGCCGTGCCCCGAACGAGAGGATCGCTACGGTCGTGCCTTCGCGCACCACCCGCCCCTTGCCGATTGGCAGGGCGACGCCGCGTTCGGGCATGTCGACGCCTACGGATTCGCCGCGCGGATAGCGCAATGCGCTCGGCCGGTCGTCGATTTCGACCTGGGTACGCACCATATGCACCAGCTCGGCTTCGTCGGACGCCGCCATGATCACAAAACCGGGCAGCGTGCCGAGATAGGTGACGTCGAAGGAACCCGCGTGGGTCGGCCCGTCGGCACCGACCAGACCGGCGCGGTCGATGGCAAAACGCACCGGCAATTGCTGGATAGCAACGTCGTGAACGACCTGATCGAAAGCTCGTTGCAGGAAGGTCGAATAGATCGCCGCGAAAGGTTTAAAGCCTTCCGAGGCCAGGCCGGCCGCGAACGTCACCGCATGCTGTTCAGCGAGGCCGACATCGAACGAACGCTCAGGAAATTCCAGCGCAAACTTGTCGACGCCCGTGCCGTCGGGCATTGCTGCAGTAATAGCGATAATTTTATCGTCTTCCTTGGCCTCGGCGATAAGCGCCGTGGCGAACACCGAGGTATAGCTGGATGCGTTGCCCTTGCTCTTCTTTTGCTCGCCGGTGACGACATTGAACTTGCCGACGCCGTGGTACTTGTCGGCCGCCTGTTCGGCCGGCTCGTAACCGTGGCCCTTCTGGGTGACCGCATGGATCAGAACCGGGCCCGGCGTGTCATCGTCGCGGATGTTGCGCAGGATAGGTACCAGGTGATCGAGGTTATGGCCGTCGATGGGGCCTACATAGAAAAAACCCAGCTCCTCGAACAGCGTGCCACCGGTGGCCATGCCGCGCGCATATTCCTCGGCGCGTTTTACCGCGGTCTCAAGCGAGCGCGGCAGGTGGCTCGCCACGCCCTTGGCCTTGCTGCGCACAGAGCGGAAGGAATGAGACGAGAGCAGGCGTGAGAGATAGGCCGACAGCGCGCCGACGGGCGGCGCGATCGACATGTCGTTGTCGTTGAGGATGACGATCAACCGGTTGTTCATGGAGCCGGCGTTGTTCATCGCCTCGTAAGCGAGGCCCGCAGTCATGGCGCCGTCGCCGACGACGCAGATGACGTTGCGCTGCTCACCCTTGAGGTCGCGGGCCACCGCCATGCCCAGACCCGCCGACATGGCCGTCGAGCTGTGCGCAGCGCCGAACGGATCGTATTCACTTTCGGAGCGCTTGGTAAAGCCGTAGAGCCCACCAGGCTGACGCAGGGTGCGTATGCGGTCACGCCGCCCGGTCAGAAGCTTGTGGGGATAGCACTGATGGCCGACATCGAAGATCAACCGGTCGTCAGGTGTGTCGAAGACATGGTGGATCGCGACCGTCAATTCGACGACGCCCAGCCCCGCGCCCAGATGGCCGCCCGTAGTCGAAACCGCGTCGATGACCTCGGCGCGCACCTCGTCGGCCAGCTGCCTGAGTTGCGGCAGTGTGAAGCCCCGGCAATCCGCCGGAACCGTCACCTGGTCCAGCAGAGGTGTCTTGGTCGTTCCCGACACAGCGTTCCCCGCCCTAATTACGTCAATTCCACGTCAATTCCACGTCAATTCTGACGGCTTCGCGGTTCCTTGCGAAACCACGCCCGGATGAACCACGCAGCCTAGCAAGATAGAAAAAAACCGCAAATCCAAAATAATTATATTACATCAGACGGTTGAGCTTCTATTTTCGTTTGCAACTCCCAGCACGCAGGGAAATTTCCAGCGCTTCAGCGACGCCAAGTGTAGCGCAGTCCAAAGCTGTCGAGGCCTTCGTTGGCCTCGGCGAGACGGCCGTTCGAGATATGGTCGAGGACCAGAGAGACCGCATGATGGCCGTCGAGGCGATAGCCCAGTTCGGCCCCCTCACGGAACAGAATGCGCATACCCAGCTCCTTCTCGTCGAGGGTCGAGGTGCGCAGATTGCCATCATGCAGGGCGAGACCGAAGTCCGCGCCGAAGAATAAGTTGGAACCGAGATCAAAATCCCAGGTGATACCACCGAACCACTTGCTGGTATCGCCCTCGACATTGAGGTGGAAACCCGCATGGGGCCGGGGCTGTGCGATGAGATCCCAGAATTCGCCGCGCAGCATCTCGAAGCGAACGCCCAGATCGATAGCGGCGAAGTTCTCTTCCTTCGAGCGACCGAACGCGCCCACGTCGTGCGCGAGCCCGCCCAGCCACAGTTCCGTGATGCCGAGCCGGTCGAGAATATCCCCGGAGCCATCGGACACGGGCGCCATAGCGAGAGCGGGCTGGACCGATGCATCGGCCACGACCATGGGCGCGGACGCCGGAGCCTGATAGGTGGGCTCATAGACGGGGGCCGCGTAAACGTTCTCGTAGGTGCGCTCGTAGCTGGGTGTGATGGTGGCCGCCGCGTAGGGCGGGATGACCGGCGCCGGCGCGGCCATCGTCGGCGCCACCGCACCGCCGCTTACCGCCGCACGGACTTGCGCCGCGAACGAGGGAAATGCGTCCACCGCACTGTCCACGATGGCAGGCGCGTAGGCAGGCGTGAGAGCCACGGCCTCGCGCACGATGAGCGCCGCGTAGCGCGGATACTGCACGATCGCCACGACCACAGCGTGGGCCATGACGGTTTCGCCGCTGCGCACCCCCGAATCCCCGATCCGGGGCTCAGCGGCCATCGCGCCTGCAGTGAACGCGACATTACGCAGTTCATTGGCAAGCCCCGCGGGCAGGCCCAACTGAGCTCGCGCGAGCGGCGCCGTAACGAGGAGCGCCCCGGCAAGCACGCCAGCAAATAGACAGATTCGGGAACGGCGATTGTTCATGGAGCCACAGTGTTCGGCTCGGACCGGCAAAATTCAACC
>CAVOEB010000042.1:0-24463 GCA_963694715.1 Alphaproteobacteria bacterium
AACTGATAGACGAAACCGGTGATCAGCGTCTCTTCGCCGAGGTGATCGAGCCCCTAGGCAACAATCTCTAGTGCAACCAAGGCCGCAAGCAGGGCCATAAGCGCGCGTTCGAAGGCGCAAATCGAAAACGTGACGCGAACAGGTTGGGCCACGGGTGGCTTTCCTATTCGAGCGGGGGCTTATCTACCCACTATTAAGAAAAGGGGGCCGCGCGGCGGGTAAAATTGTCGCGCGGCGCTCCGCTCAGGCGAGATCACAGAGCCCGGCCTTCCCGAAGCCTTCCATCAGATGCTCAAAATCCTCTCCGCGTTCGAAGGAGGTAGTCCGGCGCATTTGGCCCTATTCGGCCGCCTCGCGCGGGCCCTTGAGCGCGCGCCCGTCGGCCAGGCCGACTTCCGCGACCTTGGCCTGGGTGTAGACGTCGGCCCACATGGCGTAGGAGAACTCGGAGCGCAAGCGGCGCGCGTTCTCGTTGATTGTCGTACGAACCGGTTCGCCCGCAAGGAAGATCTCGGCAATTCGCGAACGATCCTGAAGCACCGAAATATCGGCCAGGGGGTCGCCGTCGACGCACAGGATATCCGCCTCTCGTCCCACCTCGATGGCGCCTATGCGCTCACCTTCGCGCAGGAAGCCCGCGTTGTTGACGGTGGTGATCGTGAGCGCTTCGGCGTTCGTAAAACCCAGATAGCGGGTCATGTGCTCGAGCTCACGCGCGTGCCACTCGCCGTAGGGCGTGACCGCGAAGCCCGCATCGGAGCCCGCGAGGAAACGCGCGCCGGCCTTCCTGGCCGGGGCGAGATTTTCCTGCGCCGCCTCGAGCTCCTTCTTGTGAGCGTCGGGAAAAGCGGGATAGCAGCCGTCGCCGGGCCGGGTGAACTCGATATCATTGACCACTAGACTGAAGGTGGGGCAGATGGCGCAATCGTTTTCGAGCACCGCGTCGAGCCCCTCCGCATCCATCCAGGACGCGTGAAGGATGACGTCGGCGCCCGCGCGGGCGGAATATCTGACCGCCTCCGCGCCACGCGCATGGACCACGACCTTTTTGCCCAGGCGGTGGATCTCGGAGATCATCGCGCTGGTTTCCTCCTGGTCGTAGCCGGAGACCAGCACGTCAGTGGACGGGTTCATGGAATCGCCGTCCATCGCAATCTTGATGAAATCGACGCCGTTCTTGATCTGCAGGCGGATCGCCTTGATCCCCTCCTCGGCAGTGCAGGCGAGCTCGCCGATGGAGGTTTCGGGCACGCCGATCCAGGAGGGATACCAATCGGACAGGCCCTGGCGGTTGGTTATCTGCTTGCCCGACGCGGTAATCCGCGGGCCGACGAAGAGCCCGACATCGATGGCGTCGCGGATCGAGGGCGTGACCAGACCCGTGGTCGCGGGGTCGGCCAGCGCGGTATAGCCCGCGAGCAGGACCCGTTGCGCCGCCTCGAGGCCGCGCAGGGCGCGGAACTCGACGGGCGCAAAGAGGTCGATATCCTCCTCCGACTTCGCGTTGCCGTAGGCGAGGTGGACGTGGACGTCGATCAGGCCCGGCATGACGAAATGGCCCGAATGATCGACGATTTCATCGCCGGTCGCGGGCTCAGGGGCTTCAGCCGTCGGCCCCACATGACTAATCGCCGAACCCTCGACAACGATTGTCTGACCCGCAAGCGCCTGGTCGCCAAGGCTTGTAAACAGTTTGCCGCAACGGATGTGTTTAGCCATGGATATGTCTCCTCTTTTTCGCTCGCGGCAGCGGGCCTGAGGGCCCCGCCTAGGTCTTGTCGTGCAGGGCGTCCCAGATCAGCTTTTCGAAGTGATGGATGCCGTGCTCGGAGCGCCAGCTGTTGTAGTCGTCGACGACGTAGCGGCCCTGGCCGTAGCCTAGCGAGCGAGCGCCGCGCTGGGCGCCCAGGATGACCTTGATATCCTGCTCGTTGACCACGTCGGAATGGAACTTGACGACCTCGACCTCTTTTTTGGTCGGGGGGTCGTTCTTGAAGTAGTAGTCCAACGATTCGTTGGTATTTTCGGGACCCTTGGGATCGACCTTGAAGACAATGAAGTTGCTCGACGGCGGCCAGGCCATGAACAGGGTGTTGGGCCACAGCGCCCAGATGTAGCCGTTGACCATGTCGGCCTTTTCGAGATCGAAGCTGTAGGCGCGGTTTTTGGGCCGGGCGTTGTAGACGACGTGGCTGGAATAATATTCGGCGGTCTTGTTTTCCCACGCCTCGGTTGCGAACAGCGACAAATTCGAGCCTATGAACTGGGGGTGCGCAAAGGGGCAGTGATAGCATTCGGCGAAGTTGCCGATGGCGATCTTCCAGTTGGCCTCAAGATCGAAGGGATCGCTCGCCGTGAACACGAGATCGTCGTAGCCGGGCACGGCCTCGCGGAACTCGTCGACGATGCCGCCCGCCATGCTTTCGAGCGAGGGGCCCTCGGCGCTGAAGTTCACGAACACCATGTGGGTGCCGAACTCCTCGACGCGCATCTCGGCGAGGCTGTATTCGGCGGGATCGAAATGGGGCATCAAGTCGGCGCCGTTGGAATCCTTGAGGAAGCCCGTCGTGTCGAAGGTCCAGTTGTGGTAGGGGCAGACGAAGGTCTTCTTGTTACCTCCGCCGTTCTCGCAGAGATACGAGCCCCGGTGGGGACAGACGTTGAAAAAGGCGCGAAGCTTCTTGTCCTTGCCGCGGACCACGATGATGTCCTGGTCGATCAGGGTGGTGGCGACGTAATCGCCGGGCTTGGCGACCTGAGAGGCGTGACAGGCGAACAGCCAATTCTTGTAGAAGATCTTCTGCTTTTCCTGCTCGAAGATCGCGGGGTCGTAATAATAGGTTCCCGGCAGCGTCGGGCTGTTCTGCGCGTCCGTGTTGAGCGGTTTGACGGGGCGCAGCTTTGGCGCCGTCTCGATAGCCATCGCGGTCTCCTCCCCGGGAGATGTCGCCGAAGGCCCCGCCCCGATATGCCCGGGGTCATGCCGCCTTTGGTCGTATTGTTAATTATGGTAACATTATATTGGGGTACGCGCGCGCCCAAGTCGATCTCGAACCGAGGCGCCGGACCGGACAGGGAGGCAAGGCCGTGACGCCCGACGAGTACTGGCGCAGCACGCTGGGCAACAGCTTTCTCGACGCGACGCTGCAGATCTGCGTCGTCACCCATGATGTGGACGCGGCGGTGCGGCGCTACGCCGAGCGCTTCGGCATCGGGCCCTGGTGGGTTCAGGACGCCAAGGCCCCCGCCATGACCGAAACCAAAGTCCGGGGCGTCGAGACGCCGTTTTCCATGCGCCTGGCACTGGCCTGGGTGGGCGATCTGATGTGGGAGATCATCCAGCCGCTCGAGGGTCCGACGGTCTATCGCGACTATCTCGAGCGCAACGGCAACGGCGTGCAGCATGCGGCGTTTTCCTACGGGGCCAGAAGTTTTGAGCAGGCCCGCGCCGAGTTCATCGCGCGCGGCTTCGAGCCGGTCCAGGAGCTGACCTGGAACGGGGTCAGGGTGTGCTACCTCGACACGCTCGATGCCGCGCATACCACCTTCGAGATCTGGCACTGGCCTGACGACATCCCGCTGGGCGAGCCCGACTACTGGGTTCCGGCGATGGAAGAATGAGATGGAACTGAGGGAAAGTGATATCGAGGTCGAGGGCTGCCGCGCCCATATTTACGAGGCGGGCAAGGGCTTCCCCATCCTGCTGATGCACGGTGCCGGACCGGGCACCTGCGTGCCGGTCAATTTCGGCCGGGTTCTGGAACCACTGGCCGAGCGCTACCACGTCTTTGGCACCGATTTGATTGGCTTCGGTGCGTCGGGCCGGAAATCCGCGCCGCCCTATTTCGACTATCCGCTCTGGGTCAAGCAGGCGGAGGCCGTGCTGGCGACCCTGCCCAAGGGACCCAAGGGCATCCTCGGCCATTCGATCTCGGCAACGCTGGCGATGCGGCTCGCGGGCGAGAATGCAGATGTGACCAAGCTGCTGCTGACCGGCGCCATGGGTACGCCGATGCACAGCAGCGCCGCGCTCGAAACCCTATGGAGCTTTCCAGGCGACCTGGCGGCGTTGCGCCGCTCGCTCGACGTGCTCTTTTTCGACAGCTCATTCGTGACCGACACCATGCTCGAAGACCGCCTTGGCGTGCTCAATGCCGATGGCTATCCCGAGTATTTCGCGGCGCTCTTCGCGGGCGACAAGGACGCGCTGATCGCACCGACGGTGCTGAGCGCGGACGAACTCGCGCGCGTCACATGCGAAGTCGCGATCGTGCATGGGCGCTCGGACGCGGCGTTCCCCTCCGATGCGACCGCCGCCGTGCTGGCGGACGCCCTGCCCCAGGCGGACCTCACCCTGCTTGCCGCCTGCGGCCACGGCCCGGCGGCAGAGCGGCCCGAGACGTTTCTTTCCCTCGCTTTCGACTTTTTCGGCTGATCCCACGAGCCCGTCAAGGAGCCTGCCATGAGCCTAGACATGACCATCTACAACCCCGAAGCGCTGGGCGCTCCGCTCGGCCAGTACACCCACGTCACCCGCGTGAAGGCCACGGAGTTCCTGTTCATCGCGGGCATGCTATCGGCGGCCCCGGACGGGACCGTGGTAGGCGTTGGCGATTTCGACGCCCAGGCGGACCAGGTGTTCGGAAACTTGCGCGTGGCGCTGGAATCGGCGGGCGCGGATTTTTCTAACATCGTGCAGTTCACGACCTATCTCGTGAACTCCCGCGACATCCCCAAACTGATGGAATACCGGCTGCGCGAGTTTCCCAAGCTATTCCCGAGCGCGGCCTACCCGCCGAACACGCTGCTCATGGTCGACCGGCTGGTGAAGGAAGAGTTTATCATCGAGGTCCAGACCATCGCCGCCATCGGCTAGCGCGCGGCGGTGATTGCTCTACGCCGTCAGTTCAGCTTTACCTCGTCGGAGAGCGGGTGAGCGAGCTTGCCGGCGAGCTCCTTGGGACAGACCTGCCAGACATGCTCGAGGTTTTGCCGCCAGCCGTTGAGGAATTTCTCGGCGAAGCGCGAGCCCGTATGCTCGATATGGGCCTCGACGAGAGCGCGCATGATCTCTTCCCAGTAGGTCGACGCTATACGGCGGACGAGAACGGTGTCGTCGTTGACGTGGGTCGCGAAGGATCGATCGGAATCGTAGACGAAGGCCATGCCGCCGGTCATGCCGGCAGCGAAGTTGTGCCCGACGGGTCCGAGGATCACGGTGACGCCACCGGTCATGTATTCGCAACCATTCGAGCCGCAGCCCTCGACCACCGCTTCGGCGCCCGAGTTGCGCACGCAGAAGCGCTCGCCCGCCTGGCCGGCGGCGAACAGCTGGCCGGCGGTGGCGCCGTAAAGCACGGTGTTGCCGATGATGGTATTTTCGTTCGAGGCAAGCGGGCTCGAGACCGTGGGGCGAACCACAATCAGGCCGCCGGACAGTCCCTTGCCAACATAGTCGTTGGCGTCGCCGAAGACCTGGAGCTTGAGCCCCTGCACGGCGAACGCACCGAGCGATTGGCCGGCCGAGCCGCGCAGCCGGACGGTGAGATGACCCGGCTGCAGCCCGGCCATGCCCCAGCGCCTCGTGATCAGGGCTGAAATTTTAGTTCCCACCGCACGCTGAGTGTTGCGCACCGTGTAGGAGAGCTGCATCTTCTCACCGTCTTCCAGCGCGGCACGGGCGTCCTCGATCATCTGGGCGTCGAGAGTCTCAGGCACCTCGTTGCGCCCTTCTAGGGTGGAATAGCGCGCCTCGCCCCCGGCGTCGGCCTGGACCAGCAGGGGGTTGAGATCGAGCGCGTCGAGATCTTCGTGGCCGCGGCTCTTCTGGTGCAGCAGATCGCTCCGCCCGATGATCTCGTCGAGCGAGCGGGCGCCGAGCGAGGCGAGGATCTCGCGAACCTCTTCGGCAATAAAGGAGAACAGGTTCACGACCTTTTCGGGCGTGCCCTCGAACTTCGCGCGCAGGCGCTCGTCCTGGGTGCAGATGCCGACGGGACAAGTGTTCGAATGGCACTGACGGACCATGACGCAGCCCATCGCGACCAGCCCGGCGGTGCCGACCCCAAATTCCTCGGCGCCGAGCAGGGCGGCGATCACGACGTCGCGTCCGATCTTGATGCCGCCGTCGGTGCGCAGCACTACACGGTGACGCAGGCGGTTGAGCGTGAGCACCTGGTTTGCCTCGGAGATGCCCATCTCCCAGGGGATGCCAGCGTATTTGAGGCTACTCTGGGGGCTCGCCCCGGTGCCGCCCGAATGGCCCGAGATCAGGATGACGTCGGCCTTGGCCTTGGCGATTCCGGCGGCGATAGTGCCGACCCCGGACTGGGCGACGAGCTTCACGCAGACCCGCGCCTCGGGGTTGATCTGCTTGAGGTCGTAGATCAGCTGGGCCAGGTCCTCAATGGAGTAGATGTCGTGATGGGGCGGCGGCGAGATTAGGGTGACGCCCGGCGTCGAATGGCGCAGCCGCGCGATCTCGGTGGTGACCTTGAAGCCGGGCAGCTGACCGCCTTCGCCGGGCTTCGCCCCTTGCGCTATCTTGATCTCGATCTCACGGCAATGGGCGAGGTAGTCGGCGGTGACCCCGAAGCGCCCCGAGGCGATCTGCTTGATGGCGGAGTTCGCGTTATCGCCGTTCGCGCGCGGGGTGTACCGCTCGGCCCCTTCACCGCCCTCGCCCGAGCAGGACGATGCGCCCATCCGGTTCATGGCGATGGCGAGGGTTTCGTGGGCTTCGGGCGAGAGCGCACCCAGCGACATGGAGCCGCTTTGGAAGCGCTTGCGAATCGCGGTCACGGATTCGACTTCATCGAGGGGCACGAGCGAGCCCAGCGCCTTGAACTCGAGCAGGTCACGCAAACTGACGGGAGCCAGCGCCTGGACACCCTCGGCGTAGGTCTTGTAGGTCTTGTAGGAATCCGTCGTGACGGCGCTTTGCAGGATATGAATCAGGTGGCCGTCGAAGCCGTGGACCTCGCCCGACTGACGGTATTTATAGAGTCCGCCAATAGGCAGGATGGCTGCGTCCTCGGCAAAGGCCGCGCCGTGCAGCCGGAGCACGCGGCGCTTGATGCCGCTGGTGCCGATGCCGGATATGCGGGTCGGCATGCCGGGCATAAACTCGGCGACCATGGCGCGGCTTAAGCCGACCGCCTCGAAATTACGCGCGCCTCGATAGGAGCTGATCACCGAGATGCCCATCTTGGAAAGGATCTTAAGCAGGCCCTGACCGACCGCCTCCTTGTAGCGCGCGATGCAATCGTCGAGGTCGAGCCCGGGAAATAGACCGCTGGCGTGGCGCTCCGCGATCGCGGCTTCGGCGAGGTAAGCATTGACCGTGGTGGCGCCAACGCCAATTAACACGGCGAAGTAATGTACGTCGAGGCATTCGCCCGAGCGCACGTTGAGCGAGGTGAAGGTACGCAAGCTCTGGCGCACGAGATGGCTGTGCACGGCCGCAGAGGCGAGGATCATGGGGATCGGCGCGTGAGCCTTATCGACCGCCTCGTCGGTCAGCACGATGTGGGTGCAGCCGCCACGCACCGCCTCTTCTGCCTCGCAGCAGATGCGCTCGATCCCGGCGCTCAACGTCGCCGGGCCCTCTGCCTCGAAGAGGGTATCGATGGAGGTGGCGGTCTCGCCCATGTGACGGCGCATGGCCTCAAATTCCGCCGAGGAGAGCACCGGCGAGGGCAACAGCAACAGATCCGAGGCCTGCTCAGCGCTCTGGTCGAAGACGTTGCCGAGGTTGCCCAGCCGGGTGTTCAGGCTCATCACCCGGCGCTCGCGCAAACTGTCGATCGGCGGGTTGGTGACCTGGCTGAAGTTCTGGCGAAAGAAGTGGTGAAGGCCCCGATGGTGGTCAGAGAGCACGGCGAGTGGCGTGTCGTCGCCCATCGAGCCGGTCGGCTCCTTGGCGTCTTCGACCATGGGCTGCAGGATCATCTCTAGATCTTCCAGGGACCAGCCGAACAACCGTTCGCGCCGGCGCAACTCGGCTACGGGGAAGGTTTCGGGCGGTGGCCCGTCGGACTGAATCAGACTGCCCAGCTCGGTGATGTTTTCGATCCATTCGCCGTAGGGCTGGCTGGCAGCGAGCCAGTCCTTGAGTTCGCGATCGTGATAAAGGCGCCCGGCTTCCAAATCCACGGCCACCATCTCTCCGGGCCCGAGGCGACCTTTCTCGACCACCGTGGTCTCGTCGACCGGGACCATGCCCGTCTCTGAGCCGACCATGAGCAGGCCGTCGGCAGTGACGTTATAGCGCATAGGGCGCAAGCCGGCACGGTCCATGCCGGCGAGAATCCAGCGTCCGTCAGTGACCGCGAGGGCGGCGGGGCCGTCCCACGGCTCCATGACGCAGTTGCAGTAGGCGAACATCGCACGGTGGGCCTCGGGCATCTCTATCTTGTTCGACCAGGCGTCGGGAACAAGCAGCAGCTTGACCAGGGGAACCTCGCGCCCAGCATGGACGAGCGCCTCGAACACCGTATCAAGCGCTTCGGAATCCGACGCGCCCGAGGGAATCAGCGGGAAGAGCACGTCATGGTGGCCCTCGAAGGAGCCGCTGACCATGCGGGTTTCGTGTGCCGCCATCCAGTTGACGTTGCCCTTGATGGTGTTGATCTCGCCGTTGTGCGAGAGCATGCGGAAGGGCTGGGCGAGCCGCCAGGTCGGGAAGGTATTGGTCGAATAACGCTGATGGAAAATGGCAAAGCGTGATTCGAAACGGGGATCGAGCAGGTCGGGATAGAACGCTGCGAGCTGCTCGGCAAGGAACATGCCCTTGTAGACGAGCGAGCGGCAAGACAGCGAGCAGATGTAAAAATCGGCGATCTGGGCGTCGCGCACGCGGCGCTCGATGCGCCGGCGAATGAGGTAGAGATCACGCTCGAACTCGTCGTCGCTTACCGCCCGCTCGTTCGCGATCATGATCTGCTCGATCTCGGGGCGCGTGACGTTGGCCTTCTCGCCTATCACGGTGGCGTCGATCGGGACTTGGCGCCAACCGAATATACCGTAACCAAAATCGAGGATCTCGCGCTCGACGATGGAGCGGCAGCTCTCCTGGGCGGAGAGGTCGGTCTTGGGCAGGAAGATCATTCCCACCGCGATGCGCCTGGATTCGGCGTGATGGCCGGTCTCGGCTATCTGCTGATGGAAAAAGCCTTGCGGGATCTCGACATGGATGCCTGCGCCGTCGCCGGTCTTACCGTCTGCGTCCACGGCGCCCCGGTGCCAGACGGCCTTGAGCGCGTTGATGCTCGCTTCGACCACGTCGCGCCGGGACGTGCCGTCGATCGAGGCGACCAGCCCGACGCCGCAGGAGGCGTGCTCGTCGGCCGGATCATAGAGGCCGTGCGCCGCAAGACGCGCGGCCTCGCGGCGCTGGCGGGCAAGCTGGGCGGCGGCGGACTCCGGGCAATGAGGGATGATACGGGTCATGGCGGGGTTCACGATGCCATGGCGAGGTTCGCCGCCTTTACCCGCAGGTAGGTATCGATACCCGCGGCCGCGTCGCGCGCGTCCTTGATCGCCCAGACCACGAGCGACGCGCCGCGCACTATATCGCCCGCAGCAAATACACCGTCGAGCGTCGTCATCATGCTCGTCCAGTCGACAGTGATCGTGCCCCAGCGGCTAACCGGCAGGTCGGGGGCCTCGAACAGGGTGGGCAGGTCCTCGGGGTCAAACCCCAGCGCCTTGATCACGAGGTCGGCCTCGATGCGGAACCCGGAACCCGAAATGGGCTCGGGGGTCTGGCGCCCGCTAGCGTCGGCAACGCCCAGATGGATGCGCGCGGCGCGCACCGCCTCGACCGCGCCCTCGCCCTCGAACGCCTCAGGCGCGGAGAGCCAGACGAAATCGACGCCCTCTTCCTCGGCGTAGCCCACTTCGCGCAGCGAGCCCGGCATGTTGGCTCGGTCGCGCCGGTAGAGGCAATACACAGCTTTTGCGCCCTGGCGCACGGCGGTGCGCACGCAATCCATCGCGGTATCGCCGCCGCCGATCACTGCGACGTGCTTGCCCCGCGCATCGAGCCAGCCGTCATCGAACGCGGGTACCGCATCGCCTAGCCCCTTGCGGTTGCTCGCCGTGAGATAGGCCATAGCGTGGACGATGTTATCCAGCCCGACGCCTGGAGCGGCGATATCGCGCTCGGCGTAGGTACCGGTAGCGATCAACACCGCGTCGTGGCGTTCGCGCAGCTCGGCCAGGGTGGCGTCGCGCCCAACCTCGAACTCGAGGTGAAAGACGACGCCCGAATCAGCAAGCAGCTTTACCCGCCGCTCAACCAGCCACTTCTCAAGCTTGAAGCTGGGAATGCCATAAATCAGCAGGCCGCCGGCGCGGTCGTAGCGGTCGTAGAGATGAACCTGGTAGCCCTGGCGCCGAAGCTCTTCGGCGGCGGCGAAGCCCGCGGGCCCAGCACCGACGATGGCGACGCTTTCGGCTTTCTCGGTGCGGGGCCGGGCGGGCGCGACCCATCCCTGTTCGAACGCGGTCTCCGTGATGTACTTCTCGACCGCGCCGATGGTGACCGATTCGAAGCCCTTCTCGATCACGCAGTTGCCCTCGCAGAGCCGATCGTGGGGACAGATGCGGCCGCAGATCTCGGGCAGGTTGTTGGTCGCCGAGGACAGCCGGTAGGCCTCTTCAAGGCGGCCTTCCGCCGTGAGCATCAGCCAGTCGGGAATATTGTTCGACAGCGGACAATGGATCTGACAAAACGGCACTCCGCACTGGGAGCAGCGCCCAGCCTGATCAGATGCGCCAGTCTCGTCGAACTGGCCGTAGATCTCGCCAAAATCGGTACGGCGCGCCTGGGCAATGCGCTTTTTGGGCATTACTTGGGCAAGTTCGACGAATTTTAGCATCTTGCTGGTCATGCCGGTTGGATCCCCCTCGTGGCCAGCGCACGGCCCGCGCGGCACGTTATCGCGAATTTTACGGACCCCTATCCGGGAGGGATGGCCGCAAAAGGTCACCTCTACTTACTTATAAATAAAGATACCCTAATATTTGACATAGCTACAACCCGTTATGAGAATATTTCTGTATTTTAGTACCAGGGCGGGACGATTGGTCTGTTTGGGGATCGCAACGGGTCGTGGTACTATTGAGAGAATCAAAACAGGGTAGGCACTTGAGCTTACTTCAACTGGTTATTCTCGCCGCCGTCCAGGGCATTACCGAATTTCTGCCCGTCAGCTCGTCCGGCCACCTGATTCTGACCAGCGAACTGGCGGGCTGGCCCGACCAGACGCTCAAAATCGACGTTGCCGTCCATATCGGCACGCTGGCCGCGGTGATGCTTTATTTCTGGCGCGACCTGTGGTCAATCGTAAGCGACAACTTGCGCTTGCCCAAACGTGGTCATTCCGGGCGTCGGCCGGGCCGGCGCTTGTTGTTCTACTTGCTGATCGGAACGATCCCAGTGCTGTTCGCCGGCGCGCTGGTCCATCTTTACGCCGGCGATGCGTTACGCAACCCGACCCTGATCGCGGCAACGACCATCGGCTTCGGCGTGATACTGTGGTTGGCTGATCACTACGGCATCACCGTGCGCCGAATCGAGCATATGACCCTGGGTTCGGTGCTGCTTATCGGGTTTTCCCAGATGCTGGCGATCGTTCCCGGCACCAGCCGTTCGGGCATCACAATCACGGCTGCGCGCATCGCAGGCTTCGAGAGGGTCGCGGCGGCGCATTTTTCGATGCTGCTCTCTATCCCGGTGATCATAGCCGCCGGCGCTGTGGCGGGCTGGGAGCTGCACCGGACGGGCGATGCCCAGGTGACCGGCGATGCAGCGATCGCCGCCGCGCTGGCCTTCGCCATCGCGCTGATCGCAATCTGGTTCTTGATGCAGTTCGTCCGGCGTTCGAGCTTTACGCCGTTCGTAATCTATCGTCTGTTACTGGGCATCGGCCTGCTGGCCTGGCTCTATATTTAGTGCTCACCGGCGTTCTCTTACGGGCGCGCCGGGCCGGAGCGGAAGCGCGCGAGATAATCGGGCACCACCGCCTCCACCGCAAGCGGCGCGATGCCCAGATCACCCAGGCCCTTGGCGTTTTTGCCAACCACATTGTCCGATTTCAGCAGCTTGACCTGATCGCGGGTGAGCAGCGGTGCAGGGTATTTGCCGATAAAGGCGAAGGGCAGGACCGCCTGCTCGAAGGCGAACCCCATCAGGTGGGCGATCCAGGTGTGAATTGGCAGCAGCCAGGGGGGCCGGCCGGCTTGCTCCAGCACGAAGGCCATCAACTCGGCCATGGAATAAACCATCGGTCCGCCCAACTCGTAGGTCTCGCCCACGGCGTGCGGGGCATCGAGCGCCCGCACGATCGCCTCGGCGACATCGCCCGCAAAGACCGGCTGCATGCGGCTCTCGCCGGCATGGAACTTGACGCTCGGCCAGGGAAAATTCGCCATCAGATCGAGCTTGGGCAGACCGTCGAAAAACACCGGGAGGACGGGCGCTAGGCGCGCCAGCGCGCCGAAGCGATTGAAGAATTCGTCCTCGGGCCCGAACACCACCGAAGGGCGCAGGATGGTCGCGCCAGGAAAGGCCGCGCACACCGCCGCCTCGCCCCTGCCCTTGCTCCGCGCGTAGGCCGAAGGCGACGCGGAATCAGCACCGATCGCCGAGACATGGACCAGCCGCGCCACACCCGCGGCCGCCGCGGCCGCCGCAATCTTGGCCGCGCCCACGTGATGGACCTGCTCGAAGGAGAGGTGCGGGCGCTCGTTCAGGATGCCCACCAGGTTGACCACTGCGTCGGCGCCCGCGAGCGCGAGCGCAATCGAGGCGGGATCGCGGACATGGGCGTGCAGCAGCACGATCTGGCCGACCCCGCCGAGCGGTTTGAGGAACTTGGCGGCCTCGGGGTCACGC
The DNA here is from genome assembly GCA_963694715.1 of Alphaproteobacteria bacterium. Taxonomy (GTDB): domain Bacteria; phylum Pseudomonadota; class Alphaproteobacteria; order UBA828; family JAPUJA01; genus CAVOEB01. The sequence continues at coordinate 12,902 of CAVOEB010000042.1, forward strand.
ACCGCGACGCGCAGCTGAACCCCGCTTGGTGCGAGGTGGCGGACCAAGTGGCGGCCCAGAAATCCCGAGCCGCCAAAGACCGTAACAATGCGCTGTTTCATCGCGGAAGCTCTACCCCTCCGCTCGCACAGCCGCAAGACTTTCTTGCGTCCATCGCAGCAGGACGGCGCGCGAGAACGGTTGACATCGCCGCGTCCGATGCTTACTCAAACTCCACGCGAGGAGCAACTCCACGCGAGGGACGGGGCCCAGGTGGCGGAATTGGTAGACGCGCTAGATTCAGGTTCTAGTGACCGCAAGGTCGTGGAAGTTCGAGTCTTCTCCTGGGCACCACCTCCCTTTCGCATCGCCCCCCGAGCCGACGGAGGCGAGCAAACATGAGTATCCACCTACATCGCGGCGACCTGCCCGAGGGCATCGATTTTGGCGCCTCGGTCGCGGTCGATACCGAGACCATGGGGCTCAACCCGGGACGCGATCGGCTCTGCCTGGTGCAGCTTTCGGCCGGCGACGGCGAGGTTCACCTCGTGCAGCTTGCCCAGAACGCGTACGCCGCGCCCCGTTTGCGCGTCCTGCTGGGCGACGAAGCCGTGCTCAAGCTGTTTCATTTTGCCCGCTTCGACGTGGCCATGATCCGGCGCTATCTGGAGACTGACTGCGCCCCGGTCTACTGCACCAAGATCGCGTCCAAGCTGGTGCGCACCTTTACCGACCGCCACGGGCTCAAGGACCTGTGCCGCGACCTGATCGGGGTTGAAATCTCGAAGCAGCAGCAATCTTCCGACTGGGGCGCAGATACGCTGAGCGAGGCGCAGATGAGCTACGCCGCATCCGACGTGCTTCACCTGCACGCTATCAAGGCAGTGCTCGACGAGATGCTCGCCCGCGAGGGCCGGAGCGCGCTGGCGCAGGCCTGCTTCGATTTTCTGCCCACCCGCGCAGCGCTCGACCTCGGCGGCTGGCCCGAGACCGACATCTTCGCGCACTGACAGCGTCAGGCACTAACGGGGCAAACCGACGCGCGGCCGCTTTTTTTCCGCTTCGGGAACGGTCGTCATTGACCTTTAACCTTTACGGTGCACATACTTGGTCAAGCGCTTGATCGCGCTTCCATCTTACGGATTTTCGCCGGCCCCGATGCCTGACGCCGCCGCGACACCCTCCGAGCCCTCGCGGGACCGCTCGACCGATGATCTCGACGCCGGTCGGGAAGTGCTGCGCTGTGAAGCCGACGGCGTTCTCGCGCTGGCCGAGGCGCTCGATGCGCGCTTCACTCAGGCAACCGACATTCTCTCGGGTATTACCGGCCGATTGGTGGTCACGGGCATGGGCAAAAGCGGCCAGATCGCGCGCAAGATCGCCGCAACCTTCGCCTCGACAGGCACACCGGCCATATTCGTTCACCCCAGCGAGGCGAGCCACGGCGATCTCGGCATGATCACGCCCGAGGACGCGGTTCTTGCGCTGTCCAACTCGGGCGAGACCCAGGAACTGACTGATCTGGTCGCCTACACCCGGCGCTTCGCGATCCCGCTGGTCGCAATCGTGGGGCGCGAGAAAACCAGCCTTACGGAGGCCGCGGACGTGGCGCTGATCCTGCCCACCGCCCCCGAAGCCGGGCCGATCGGGCTGGCGCCGACGACATCGACCACCATGATGCTCGCGCTGGGCGACGCGCTGGCGATTTGCGTACTCCGGCGCAAGGGCTTTTCGGCCGACGATTTTCACCAACTCCACCCCGGCGGCAAGCTGGGCCACATGCTGATCCGGGTGGGCGAGCTGATGCATGGGGGCGACGAGATCCCGCTCGTCCCCTCCGATCTAGCCATGACCGATGCGCTGATCGTCATGACGGGAAAGCATTTCGGCTGTCTCGGCGTGATCGACGAGGGCGGTTGTCTCCTGGGGGTCGTGACCGACGGCGATCTTCGCCGACACATGAACGACGGCCTGCTCGGGCACACCGCCGGCGAGATCATGACGGCCGATCCCAAGACCGTGGGCGAACATATGCTCGCCGCGGAAGCGCTCCGCGTGATGAATGAAAAAAACATCACCGCGTTGTTCGTCGTCGACGACGCGCGCCGGCCCGTGGGTATCCTGCATATCCATGATTGCCTGCGCACGGGCATCGCATGAGCGGCCCGGGCGCCATGGCGGAACACGAAGACAAGCGCGAACGGCTGATCACCATCGACGCGCGCGATCGCGCGGCGATCACCCATATCGGCGAGGGCTATTCGCTATTCGCCCGCCTGATGCGCTACGCCCTGCCCATCGTCGCGGTCGCCCTGCTCGCCATCGTCGTCATCTGGCCGCTGGTCTCGGGGCGGGAAGACGGCTTCCGCTTAAGCTTCACGCCTGCGAACCCAATCGATTCCGGGCCGCTGATAATGGAGAACGCACGCTATATCGGGATCGATTCGCGCAACCAGAGCTACACCGTCATCGCCGAGCAGGCGATCCAGAAAAGCGCCGAGGCCGACCTGGTCGAGCTGATCACGCCCAAGGCCGATATCATCCTCTCGGACAACGGCTGGCTCGCGCTGACCGCGGACCGCGGTAACTATTTTCGGGCCAGCGAAATTCTCGATCTCGAGGGCCGGGTCAATAGCTTTTCGGACGAGGGTTTCGAGATGCGTACGGAGGCGGCGCGCGTCGAGCTGGCCCAGGGCCGTGCCAGCGGTAGCCTGCCCGTCGAGGGCCAGGGCCCGCTCGGCGTGCTCAACGCGGTCGGCTTCGAGTTACTCGACGGCGGCGCCATTATCCGCTTCGGCGGACCAGTGCGCCTGGTGATCTATCTGGGCCAGGAAGGGCTCGATCCGTGACCGGCGTCGGCCCGCGGCTCGCAGCCCTTGCGCTGATCTTCGGGCTCGCGCTGGTGGCCGGGTCCGCGCTGGCCCAGTCAAGCGGGGCGGGGGGCCACGATTCGACCCTGCCTATCGAGATCACCGCCGACAGCCTGGAGGTCCAGCGCGAACAGAGCCTCGCGATTTTCCGCGGCGACGTGCTTGCCGTGCAGAGCGATTTGCATCTGCGCGCCCAGACCCTGGTCGTCCATTACCAGGAGAATGACGCGCACGACGAGGGTACGACGATCTCGCAGATCGATGCGAGCGGCGACGTCTTCGTCTCCTCGCCGAGCGAAACGGCGCAGGGCGACGTCGGAGTCTACGACGTTAAGGCCGGCGTCATCGACCTGACCGGCGCCGTGGTGCTGACCCGCGGCGAGAACGTGGTCAAGGGCAACCATCTGGTGATGGATCTGAACACCGGCTATTCTCGGGTCGAAGGCGCCGTGGGCGCGGACGGTGAACGGGTCAAGAGCATCTTCATCCCCGAGCAGAAAGACGAAGGGAACTAGTCGGGATCATGGGTCAAACGCCCCCCGAAACCCCGGCCCTGCAAGACACGGCGCCGCGCCTGGTCGCCGAGAATTCCGGCCTGGCCGCGCATAATTTGGGCAAGCGCTTCAAGAAGCGTCCCGTGCTGCGCGACGTGCAGTTCTCGGTCCAGCGCGGCGAAGTGGTCGGGCTACTCGGGCCCAACGGCGCCGGCAAGACGACCTGCTTTTACTGCGTGACCGGGCTGCTCGCCCCGGATTACGGCTCCGTCACGCTGGACGGCCACGACATCACCGAACTGCCTATGTACCGCCGCGCACGGCTCGGCATCGGCTACCTGCCCCAGGAGGCCTCGATCTTCCGCGGCCTGACCGTGGAGAACAACATCCGAGCCGTGGTCGAGGTTGCGGAACCGGTTGCGGAGAAGCGTGAATCGCTGGTCGATGACCTGCTCGCCGAGTTCTCGATCACCCACCTGCGCCGGACCCCGGCGCTGGCGCTTTCGGGCGGGGAACGCCGCCGCGTCGAAATCGCTCGGGCGCTGGCGTCGAAGCCCGCCTTTATGCTGCTCGACGAGCCCCTGGCCGGCATCGACCCCATCGCGGTGGCGGATATCCGCGAATTAGTCAGCCATCTCAAGGACCGCGGCATTGGCGTGCTGATCACCGACCACAACGTCCGCGAGACCCTCGAAATCGTCGACCGCGCCTATATCCTGCACGAGGGCACGGTACTGATGGAGGGCGCACCCGACGAGATCGTTAGCCACGAAGAGGTCCGCCGGGTTTATCTCGGCGAGCGCTTCAGCCTCTAGGATTTCCGCGCAGACGGGCTCGCGTTTTCGGGCCCCGTCCCCCCACTATCGACAATGCGTCTATCGCTTAACCGGGCCTTAGCCATTTACGGTACAAGGTCGATTCGCACTCGGCTCGAGCTTCGCCAGGGCGCCATGACCTGCAACTGGCCGAGCACAACCGGCTCGACCCGGCCATGACCGCGCTGCTCAACAACCTGGACCGGCTGGCCACCGGCGACCACGACGCGCTGCTCCGTTGCTGCGCCGTGGAGGCCGAGGCTCTCGCCGAGATGATTAAGGAGATCCCGGCTCTCGACCCCAAGCCGGCACAGGCCTTTGAAGCCGGGATCGCCCAACCCGTGGTGCCCGACGTGTTCGTCCGCCCGACCCCGGACGGCGGCTGGCGGGTCAAACTGAACAGCGAAACCCTGCCGCGCGCCCTGGGAGACCGTGAGTATTACGCCGAGGTCAGCCGCGCCGTGCGGACCGATGTAGAGCGCGAATACCTGGCCGAGCGGTTGAGCCCGGCGACCTGGCTCGTCAAGTCCCTCGACCAGCGCGCCCGCACGGTGCTCAAGGTCTCGCACGAGATCGTGCGCCAGCAGCGGGGTTTCCTGGTCCACGGAGTCCAGCAGCTGCGCCCGCTGGTGCTGCGTGACATCGCCGACGCGATCGAGATGCACGAAAACACCGTCAGCCGGGTCGTGAACAACAAATACATGGCGACCCCCCGGGGCATCGTCGAGCTGCGTTATCTCTTCAGCGCCGGCCTGAGCAGTTCGACGGGCGGCGACGCGGTCTCGGCTGAAGCGGTGCGCGAGCGGGTTAAACGCCTGATCGAACAGGAAGACCCGGCGCGCCCTCTTTCAGACGCCCAGCTGGCCGATCTGTTGCGCCTCGCGGGCATCGATATCGCCCGGCGCACCGTGGCAGAATACCGCGAATTGCTTCGGATTCCATCGTCTATGTCGCGCCGCCAGCTGAAAAAACAGGCTGCATTCAGCGCCTGAACCCGGCCGGCCCGCGGGCCTTGACTTCATCCTCCCCCGGATCTATTTTCCAGCCCTTCGTTCACCGGGCGCTAACGAGCGTCGGGACGACACCACTCCACAAATTCAGCGGGCAGCATGCAAGTCTTGGTCAAGGGCAAGCAGGTCCAAGTTGGTGACGCGGTACGCACCTATGCCGAGGACCGGCTGACCAGCGGCGTCAGAAAATATTTCGACGACGCTATCGAAGCGCAGATCGTCTTTTCGCGCGAGGGGTACGGCTTCGAGACGACGATCTCGGTCCATGCCCTGGCCCGAGTGACGCCCCAGAGTCACGCGCTCAACGACGACATCCACGCCAGCTTTGATGCCGCCGCCGAGCGCGTCGAAAAACAGCTACGCCGCTACAAGCGCCGCCTGCATAACCGTCACCACAAGACGGATCACAAGGCCGTGGCACGGCTCGCCGCCCAGCAGTACACGCTGGCGAGCGAAACCCACGAAGACGAGACCGAAGAGCCCGAGACGCTGAGCCCGGTGATCGTCGCCGATACAACCACCGCGATCGAAATCCTGACCGTCGGCGAGGCAGTCATGCACATGAAACTGGCCGATCTGACGGCGCTGATGTTCCGCAACAGCGCGCATGGCGGGCTCAACATGGTTGGTCAGCGCCGCGACGGCAGCATCGGGTGGATCGACCCCGAGACGTCGTCGGACGGCAGCTAAGGGAGAGCGCGATGGAACTTTCCGATCTCATCGGCCTCGACTGCGTGGTGCCCGCGCTCAAGGCGACTAGCAAGAAGCAGGCCCTCCAGGAGCTGGCGGCCGCGGCCTCGCCGCGCTGCGGGGTTCACGAACGCGAGATATTCGACGTGCTGCTCGAGCGCGAACGGCTGGGCACCACCGGCGTGGGCAAGGGCGTCGCGATTCCCCACGGCAAGCTGGCGGATCTCGACCAGCTTTACGGCGTCTTCGCACGGCTTGCCCAGCCCATCGATTTCGAGGCCATCGACGACCAGCCGGTCGATTTGGTCTTCCTGCTGCTGGCTCCGGAATCGGCGGGCGCCGACCACCTCAAGGCATTGGCCCGAATCTCGCGCCTGTTCCGCGACGATACGATCTGCGCCAAGCTGCGCGGGGCCTCGCGCGCCGAGGCACTCTATGCCCTGCTCACCGAACCTGTGGCCAGCCACGCGGCGTGAGCCCGCGCGCGCGGGCTCACGCGTCGCGCCGAAAGCGTTGACAGGCGTAGTCCACAGGGCCACTTTTGGGGCCGCCATGAGCACCTCGATCCATGCCAGTTGCGTCGAATTGGACGGCGTCGGTATCCTGCTGCGCGGACCTTCCGGGATGGGAAAGTCGGATCTCGCACTGCGCCTGATCGACGGCGGCGCGAGGCTGGTTGCCGACGACCGGGTCGCTCTCGAAGCCGGTAACGGCGGGCTTTATGCCCGCGCACCCGACGCGTTGCTCGGCCTGATCGAGGTCCACGGCCTGGGACTTCGCCGCCTGCCGGCGCTCAAGCGGGCTCGGCTTGGCCTCGTGGCTGACCTAGTCGACGCCGCCCTGGTCGAGCGGATGCCCGAAGAGGACTTGCACTGCACGCTCGAGGGCGTCGCCCTGCCGCTCGTCCGGCTTTGCCCCTTCGAACCCTCAGCCCCGGCCAAGCTGCGCCTGGCAGCGGCATCATGAGCGCGGCGCGCGCAGCGCCCCTGGTGATCGTTTCAGGCCTCTCCGGTGCGGGCAAGACCACCGCGCTCAAGGCGTTTGAGGACGTCGGCTACGAAGCGGTGGACAATTTGCCGCTTACGCTGCTGGAAAGCGTCGCGGCGTCGCGCGGCAGGGAGCGTCAGGCGCTCGCGGTGGGGATCGACATCCGAACCCAGGACCCCGGCATCGACCATTTCAACGCCGTGTTCGATGCACTGGCCGGCCGGCCCGAGCTGGATTTGCGGGTGCTCTATCTCGATTGCGACGACAAGATCATCCAGCGGCGCTTCACCGAGACCCGACGACGTCATCCGCTGGCCGCAGACCGCCCGGCAATCGACAGCATCCGGCTTGAGCGCGAAGCACTCGGTTGGCTGCGCGCCCGGGCCGATAGGGTAATCGACACCTCGCGCCTTGCGATCGCCGATCTTAAGCGGCGACTATCTGCTCGATTCAAGCACCGGTCTCGTGGTCTTCGTCACCTTCTTCGCCTTTCCCTTGGGCCTGCCGTGCGACGCGGACCTGGTGTTCGACGTCCGCTTCCTGGCCAACCCTCATTACGATGAAGATTTACGCACGCTCAACGGCCTCGATCCCAAGGTTGCCCGCTTCATCGCGGCCGACTCGGCGTAAAAGCCGTTTTTTGATAGTCTTGCCGCCATGCTCACCGAGCTGCTCCCCGCCTACGAGCGAGAGGGCAAGTAGCACCTCACCGTCGCGCTCGGTTGCACCGGCGGACGCCACCGTTCGGTGTTTGCGGCTTAGCGCCCGGCCGCTCACTTGAGCGAGGCGGAGTGGCGCGTGACCGTCCGCCACCGGAATCTCGAATCGCTTTCAACCGCGCCGCTTCAGGAGGACTAGGGAATGATCGGTCTCGTGCTCGTCACCCACGGACGGCTCGCCGAAGAGTTCGTCGCGGTCACGGAGCATGTGGTCGGACCCCAGGAACGCATTCGCACGATCTGTATCGGGGTCGACGACGACATGGAGTGTCGCCGGGCGGATATTCTCAAGGCAGTCAAGGATGTCGGCGACGGCGGCGTCATCCTGCTGACCGACATGTTCGGCGGCACGCCGTCGAACCTGGCGATTTCGGTGATGGAGCAAGCCAACGTCGAGGTCATCGCCGGCATCAATCTGCCGATGCTGATCAAATTAGTCGGCATCCGCGGCAACGCGAGCCTGACCGAAGCGGTCGCCGCGGCGCAGGAATCGGGCCGAAAATACATCAACGTCGCAAGCCGGCTGCTTGAAGGCGAAAGCGAGTGAGCCGGATAAACGAGGTGGCCGACGAATCGGCAGCGCAGACCCGACGCGTGGTCATTGGCAACCGGCTGGGGCTGCATGCCCGGGCTGCGGCCAAGTTCGTCGAAGCGGCGTCGGGATTCGATTGCGAGATCAACGTCGAGAAGAGCGGCCAGTCGGTGTCGGGCAAATCAATCCTGGGTCTAATGATGCTGGCTGCCGGACCGGGTAGCGAGATCGCACTCCACGCCGCTGGCGCGGACGCGGACGCGGCACTCGACGCGCTCGTCCGGCTGATCGAGGAGCGCTTCTATGAAGACTAACGCCCTAGTCGATACCAATGCGGCTAAAACTGGCGCAATCGAGACGACCACGGGCGCGAACGAGCGGGTGTTTTCCGGCCACGGCGTCTCGCCGGGCATCGCGATCGGCCCGGCGCATGTACTCAAGCATGGCCTGGTAGACATTCCCGAATACGCCATCGCGGCGGACCAGGTGACCGACGAGCGGGAGCGCTTCACCCGTGCGGTCGCGAAATCGCGCGAGCAGATCAAGAAGCTACGGGCCAAATCGACCAGCCTGCCCGGTTCCGCCGCGGAGGAGATCGGTTATCTGCTCGAAGCCCATCTACAGATGCTCTCGGACTCGCGCCTCGTGCGCGGCGTCGATCAGCGTATCGCCAGCGATCGGACCAACGCCGAAGCCGCGGTTTATGCGGAGCTTGCCGAGATCGCCACGGCATTCGAAGCGATGGACGATTCCTACCTGGCGGGAAAGGTGGACGATGTGCGCGAGGTCAGCGCGCGGCTCGTACGCAACCTGACCCTAGCGCCGTACCAGGCATTCTCTAACCTCCCCGAAGGCACCATCATTCTGGCCGAGGAGATCACCCCGGCGGACACCGCGCTGATGGACCCGCGCCGGGTCGGCGGATTTTCCGCAGCGCTCGGCGGAGCCGAAGGCCACACCGCGATCCTGGCCCGCTCGCTGGGAATTCCCGCGGTGCTAGGAATCCCGGAGCTAAGCCAGCAGGCGCGCTCCGGCGAGAACGTCGTGATCGACGGCTTGGCCGGCCGGGTGGTGATCGACCCGACGCCCGAAACCGTTGCCAAGTACCGCACCCGTATGGTCGAGCACGCCCGCCAGCAGCGCCTGCTCGCCCGCCTGCGCGAGGTGAGCGCCCAGACCCGCGACGGGGTCGCGATCTCGCTCCAGGCCAATCTTGAGCTGCCGGTGGAATCTACCATGGCGCGCGACGCCGGTGCCGAAGGCATCGGGCTGTTGCGCAGCGAGTTCATGTATATGAATCGCGAAGCCCCGCCCAGCGAGGACGAGCAATACGTCCTGCTGCGCCAGATCGTCGAGAGCATGAACGGGCGACCGGTGACCATGCGCACGCTGGACGTCGGTGGCGACAAGCTGGCCTATTCCCTGGGCGAGCATGTCCTGCCCGCGATCAATCCGGCGCTGGGCCTGCGCGCCATCCGGCTTTCGCTCAAGGTCCGTCCGCTGCTCGAAGCCCAGCTTGCCGCCATGCTGCGCGCCAGCGCCCATGGCCCGATCCGCATCCTGCTGCCGATGATCACGACCACGGGCGAGGTTCGCCGGGTGCGCGAGATCCTCAAGAAGGTCGCCCAACGGCTGAACCGCGCCGGCGTAGCAATCGCCGATCCGCTGCCCCCGGTCGGCATCATGATCGAAATCCCGGCGGCCGCGCTGGCCGCCGATGGGCTGGCCAAAACGTGCGACTTCTTCTCGCTGGGAACCAACGATCTGACCATGTACACCCTCGCGATCGACCGCGGCGACGAGCAGGTAGCCTCGCTTTACGATCCCCTGCATCCGGCCGTGCTGCGGCTTATCCAGTTCACCGCGGAGGCCGCACGACGGGCCAATATTCCCCTTAATTTGTGTGGCGAGATCGCGGGCGATCCGCGCTATACGGCGCTGTTGCTGGGACTGGGTCTGCGCAGCCTGTCGATGTCGGCAACCGGCATTCCCCGGGTCAAACAGCGTATCCTCGGCCTCGACTTAGCCGAGGCGATCAAGCGCGCCCAAAGCATCATGGAACAGTCCGACCGGGGCCGCATTGCCGCCTTGCTCGACGACTTCAACGCCCTTACCTGAGCGCCGCGCAGGGCTACGCCAAAAAGCCGCGGACAAACCCTGCCCCGGCCCCGATGGCGGCATGGAGCGCTGCGGTTTACGTCGCCCAGATCGAGGACGAACGTCTCGACCCGGTGCTCGCCGACGGCCGTTATATCGAGGCCACTCGCGAGGTGCTGCGAAAGCGCGGGGGCCTATGGTTCAACGACGAGTCCTTCATCGCGTCACGCAAGCGGCCCTGAGGAGGCCGCCCGCCCCTTGAGAGATTTCGCCCACACTGCTATTAGAGCGCGCCGGGTTTGCACGTGCCGCCCGGCGCGCCATATTCCCCACAGGACAACTGACAGGCGCGCGGCGCCAGGAGATTAACACCATGGCTGAATTCACCGACTACAAAGTTGCCGACATGTCGCTAGCCGAATGGGGCCGCAAGGAAACCACCCTCGCGGAAAAGGAAATGCCCGGCCTGATGACGCTGCGCGAGGAGTACGGCAAAAGCCAGCCGCTCAAGGATGCACGCATCGTGGGTTGTCTGCATATGACGATTCAGACCGCCGTGCTGATCGAAACCCTGACCGCATTGGGTGCCACGGTGCGCTGGAGCTCGTGCAACATCTTCTCGACCCAGGACCAGGCAGCGGCTGCGATCGCCGCCTCTGGCGTTCCGGTGTTCGCCTGGAAAGGCGAAACGGAAGAGGAATACGTCTGGTGCATCGAGCAGACGCTTAAAGGCCCCGAGGGCTGGATCCCCAACATGATCCTCGACGATGGCGGCGACCTCACACGGGTCGTCCACGAGAATCACCCCGAATTGCTCGACGAGATCCGCGGCCTCTCTGAAGAAACCACCACCGGCGTGCACCGGCTCTACGACATGGTCAAGGCCGGCACGCTTAAGGTCCCGGCGTTCAACGTCAACGATTCCGTTACCAAGTCGAAATTCGACAACCTCTACGGCTGCCGAGAGAGCCTGATCGACGGCATCAAGCGCGCCACCGACGTGATGGTCGCGGGCAAGGTTTGCGTTGTCGCAGGCTATGGCGACGTCGGCAAGGGCTGCGCCCAGAGTCTCGCGGAACAGGGCGCGCGGGTGAAGGTCACCGAAATCGATCCGATCTGCGCGCTGCAGGCGGCGATGGAGGGCTACGAGGTGACCACGATGGACGAGGCTGTCGCCGAGGGCGATATCTTCGTCACCGCCACGGGCAATCTCGACGTCATTACGGTCGACCATATGCGCGCCATGAAGCACGGCGCGATTGTCTGCAATATCGGTCATTTCGATAGCGAGATCCAGATCGAAGGACTCGAGAACATGACTTGGGACGAGGTCAAGCCGCAGGTCGACGAGGTCGAATTCCCCGACGGC
>CAVOEB010000043.1:0-24270 GCA_963694715.1 Alphaproteobacteria bacterium
AGACGAGGCGCGCCGCAATCCCGGCCACGGGAAACGATACGATCCGGGGGCCGGGCTCGATCAGGGCCGTTACGCGAGCACCCAGTCGCAGGGCGGTCAACAACACGGAAAAGGAAACATGCTCGCTGCCCGCCACGACCAGCCGCCGGCTTGCAATCTCCCCGCCTCTGGTCTCAATTTGCTGCAGCAGGCCCGTGCTGTAGACGCCCTCTGCGGGTCGGTCGCCCGGAATCAGGCGCCCGCCCCGGGATCGCTCGAAAATCCCCGTGGCAAGAATCAGTGCCTCGGGACGCAACGTCGCATTGCCGGTCTCCGGCCCCGTAACCGTGACAACCGGTCCTTCCTCGATCGATAGCGCGGTCGTCTTCGTGAGAACGCGGACCTTCGCGGTATCGATCCGACTCGTCAGGCGCCGGACGAATTTGGGACCGCTCTCGAATCGACGGGTGTAATGCCAGCCAAATCCCAGATGCCGGCAATACCGGGGCAGTCCTCCGGGCGCATCGTCCCGGTCGATAACCAGAACCGGTGAGACCCCTGAACGGGTCAGCCGGGAGGCGGCCGCTAGCCCCGCCGGTCCCGCCCCGATGACCACGACACGGGCTTCGCCAAAGTCACTCATGGCCGCACGCCCGCCTGGCTCTGCGCCTGACCAAGTAAGCCGCGGACGCGCGCGCCGCAAAAGAAGCCCTGACAGCGGCCCATCATGACCCGCGTACGCCGTTTAAGCGCCTTCAGACCGACCGGCGGAAGGGGCGAGTCGAGTACGGCCATCACCTCCCCCAGGGTTATGCGTTCGCAATGGCACAGAATTTCGCCATGAGCCGGATCGGCGGCGATGTTCTGATCGTCTGCCCATGGCCGGGCGTTCTGCTCGGCAAGGCTCGGCACTCGGACCGGAACGACCGTCTCCGTGAATGGCGCATCGAGCACGCTTGGGATCGCGCTATTGACGACCTGCTCGGCGATCCCGAGAGCCCCGGACAGGCCGGTCGAACGTATCCCGCCGACGCTGATCCACCGGTCGGATGGACGGGGAATGATACGGTAGTCGGGATCCTCGCTCGCCGGGCGCATGCCCGCCCAACTCGTGGTGACGGGATGATCGAGCAGCTCGGGGATCTGAATCTGCGCCCCGGCCAACAGCGCCGCTAGACCCTCCGGCGTCGTGCGCCGATCCTCCGGATCGTCGACCTCTTCCGCCGTCGGCCCCAGAAGCACGTTGCCGAAGATCGTGGGCTGCACGCCGATCCCCCGGCCCATCGAAGAGGGGGCAGTTGAAACGATCATGTCGCAGAGCGGCGCCGCTGACTTGTCGAACAGGATGTATTGCCCGCGGCGTGGCCGAATAACGAAATCATCGAACCCGGCCAGTCGATCGAGCGCGTCCCCATAGAGACCGGCACAGTTGATGACCAGCCGGGCCGCGACGGTGCCGTTCGGAACCGTCAGATGCCACAAATCGTCGGCCCGGCGGACCGCCGTGACCGGGCAATCGGCCCGGTAGGCCACGCCGTTTGCAACCGCATCGAGCGCGTAGGCCACAGGCACCGAAAATGGATCGATGATGCCGTCGTCCGGCGCCCAGATCGCCGCCTCCAGACCAGGCCCGAGGGCTGGCAATCGCTCGTAGGCCTCGGCGGCATCGAGCAGACGGACGGTCTCGAACCCGTCTTTTCGTGCCGCATCGACATCGGCCGCGAGACGTTCAGCTTGGTCGGGCGTTCGGGCCGTGACCATGTGACCGCAGGACCAGTTGGGCAAACCCAACTCGGGCGCTTCCTTCCGATAACGCTCATAGCCCCGCACGACACAGGCCCGCTCGATGGTTCCCGCCGCCGTGTCCCAGCCGCTGCACAGCCAGGCGGTGTTTCCCTTACTCGCTCCCTCGCCGAGATCGCTCGCGGCCTCGAGCAAGGCCGTCGTGAGGTCGAAGCGGGAAAAATCGCGAGCCACGGCGCAACCGACAACGCCGGCCCCGATCACGACAACATCGAACTCTTCGCCCATGATCTCTCCGCCGAGTGTACCCCTGCACCGTAAAGTCGAATCAACGAAGTGTAGCGCCGGTTAATCCCCGCGGCCATGTGTCATCGATGGCGGCATTTGAATTCACGCTTCGCTGACGGGTGAATCCGATGGAGAATAGCGTATGGCCGACCCGAACCGCACAAACCGCACCCTCGAAAGCGCCTGCGACGAGGCGAGGGTCCGCTACGTTGCGGCCCATCCGGAATGTCAGACGCTCTTTGAGCGGGCAGGCCGCCATCTCCCGGGTGGAAACACACGGACGGTGCTGTTTTACGAACCGTTTCCCTTGCTCATCGAGCGGGCCGAAAGCGCCACTCTCTACGACGCCGACGGCCGTTCCTATCTCGATTTTCTGGGGGAGTTTACGGCGGGGCTATACGGCCATTCCAACCCAACGATCCGCGCTGCCATCGAGGCCGCTCTCGGCGATGGGATCGGCTTTGGCGCCCCCAGCCGGCTCGAGGCGGAACTCGCAGAGCTCGTCTGCGGACGATTTCCATCGTGCGAAATGGTGCGCTTCTGTAATTCGGGCACGGAAGCCAACCTTATGGCCCTGGCCGCCGCGCGGGGTGCCACGGGACGCACGAAAATCGTCTTCTTCCGTTCGGGCTACCACGGCGGCGTACTCTCCTACTCAACGCCGGAATCTCCCGTGAACGTTCCGTTTTCGATTGTCCTCGCCGATTACAACGATTTGGAGGGCGCCCGCGCCTTGATCGGCTCGCAAGCATCCGATATCGCCGCCGTTCTCGTGGAGCCCATGCAAGGAAGCGCCGGCGCGATCCCGGCCCAGCCCGGATTTCTCGAGGGTTTGCGGGAGGTAACCCGAAGCCACGGCATTGTCCTGATCTTTGACGAGGTCATGACGTCGCGGCTCGCACCCGGCGGGCTCCAGGAGAAACTCGGCGTGATCCCGGACATGACAACCTTTGGAAAATACATCGGAGGCGGACTGAGCTGCGGCGCATTCGGCGGCTCGGGACGCCTGATGGCGCAATTCGATCCCCGCCGCCCGGATTCGCTCGGCCACTCGGGCACCTTCAACAACAACGTCCTGACGATGGCGGCCGGTATCGCGGGCCTGCGCGACGTACTCACTCCGGAGACGCTCGCGGCCGTCAATCAATCGGGCGACCAATTACGAGAACGCCTCAACGTCATTGCCACGCACCACGGCGCAGCGGTTCAGGCGACAGGATTGGGGTCGATCCTCTGCCTTCATCCCCAACAACGGCATAAGATCGAGCAGGCAGGCGATATCACCGGCTCTCCATCGGCACGCGCCTTGCTCCAGTTTCATATGATCGAGCACGGCATTTTCTGCGCCCGGCGCGGCTTTATCTCGCTCTCTCTCGCCCTTGCATCCGAGGATCTCGACAGTTTCTCTGCGGCATTTGAATCGTTCGTCAGCGATTACGCGGACCTGCTCTAGGTAACCTGCCGGCTTATCGATCTTGACCTCCGGTGCGACAATTCGGCCAATTGCAATGGCTGCCCTCTTGTAGTAAAGAGCGGTGCTCAGGCTGGTCCGTACCACAGGATTTACTCCAATGGCCAAACTTCCCACTCAAGCACGTGTTGTCGTTATCGGAGCCGGAATCGCCGGCTGCAGCGTCGCCTATCACTTGGCGCGGCTTGGCTGGAAGGACGTCGTGATCCTCGAAAAAAACGAGCCCTCCTCCGGCACGACGTGGCATGCCTGCGGCGCGACCAGCCGGATCCGCTCCCACCCCACCTACACCCGCCTCTCCAATGATTCCGTAGACCTTTACGCCCGGCTTGAAGAAGAGACCGGCCAGGCCACCGGGTTCCATGAAACCGGCTCCCTGCGCCTGGCCAAGCGGCCGGAACGCCGGATCGAGTTCGAGCGCATGGCGACGTCTGCAGCTGCCATGGGACTCGAAGTCCGCCTGATCTCGCCGGAAGAAGCCGGCGAGATGATTCCCGGCATGGTGATCGACGATATCGATTCCGTGGCCTACTCGCCGACCGATGGTCAGGCGAACCCGAGCGATCTGGTCCAGGCCCTCATCAAGGGCGCCAAGAAGCACGGCGCGACGGTCTGCGATCACGTGATGGTCACGGGGATTACCCGCAAGAACGGCGAGATCACCGGGGTCGAGACCGACCAGGGCGCCATCGCCTGCGAGATCGTCGTCAATTGTGCCGGGATCTGGGCCCGCGAAATTGGCGCCATGGTCGGCGCCAAAATTCCTCTCCAGCCGTGTCACCATTTCTACATGGTCACGGAAAAGATAGACGGTTTGGCCGGCAAACATCTGCCTGGCGTGCGCGATATCGATAACCTTGTCTACCTGATCCCGGATGTCGGCGGCTGGATGGCCGGCACCATCGAGACCAACCCCATCGCCTATCTGCCCAACCCGATTCCCTACGACGACGGCTATCACCTGCATGACGAGGACTGGGATCATTTCGGTCCCTGGATGGAAGCCCTGACCAAGCGGCTGCCCTCCCTGGCGGATGTCGGCGTGCGGCAATTAATCAACGGGCTCGAGGCGTTTACACCCGACACCATGTTCATCCTCGGCGAGATTCCGGAGCAGCGGAATTTCTTCGTCGCGGCGGGATTCAACGCCTCGGGTATCGGCGCGGGAGGTGGTGCGGGCCAGGCGCTCGCCGAGTGGATCATTGGCGGCGAGCCGCCCTACGATCTCGGCATTTTTGACATCCGGCGCTTCGCCCCGTTCTACGGCTCGGAGGAGCAAACCCGGATCCGCACCATCGAGCAGGTCGCCGAACACTTCACCTTTCACTGGCCGTTCAACGAATACCCGGCAGGCCGGCCCCTGCGACGCAGCGCCATATTCGACCGGCTCAGAGCCAATGGAGCCTGCTTCGGTCAGAAATACGGCTGGGAACGACCGAACTGGTTTGCCCCGGCCGGCATGGAGCCCGTCGACGATAACGATCTGAGCGGCCCGAACTGGTTCGAGCCCGTCGGCGCCGAATGCCGGGCTGCGCGAGAGGCCGTCGCGTTATTCGATATGTCGACGTTCTCCAAGTTCATGGTCGTTGGCGCCGATGCGGAAGCCGAAATGCAACGGATTTGCGCCGGCAACGTCGGCAAAGAGCCGGGCCGGGTGACCTACACGCAACTGCTCAACGCCCGGGGCGGCATCGAGGCCGACCTGACCGTCTCCCGGTTGGCCGAGAATCAGTTCTACGTCGTCACGGGCACCGGCCAGGGCCGGCGCGATCTCAACCATATCGAGCGCAACATGCGGCCCGGTACGAAGGCATCCATCCTCGACGTCTCGTCGGGCTTCGGCGTACTTGCCGCTATCGGTCCGCGCTCGCGAGAGCTACTCGAGGCCGTGACCGAGGGCGACCTCTCGAACGAGGCGGCGCCGCCGACCTCGGTTCGCCAGGTCTTCGTGGCCGGCGCCCCATGCCACGCGATCCGGATGAACATGATGGGCGAGCTCGGCTGGGAGTTGCACACTCCGACCGAATATATGGTTACCGTTTACGACGCGCTAAAGCAGGCAGGCGAGCCGCTCGGGCTCAAGGATGCAGGCTACCGAGCGATCAATTCTCTTCGCCTCGAGAAAGGCAATTTCATCTTCCCCGGCGACCTCTCGCCTGACATCACCCCGCTCGAAACTGGGCTCAGATTTGCCGTCTCGTTTAAAAAAGGGGACTACTTCCTGGGCCGTTCTGCCCTCGAAGCGCAGCGCGATAAGCCGCTCAGCCGACGCCTCCTCACCTTCACCACCGATGACCCCGAAGCCATGCTCATAGGCGCCGAAACCATTCGCCGCGACGGCAAGATCGCGGGCTACATCTCGAGCGGCGGTTATGGTTACACGGTTGGCAGTCAGATCGGTATCGGGCGGCTTCACGACGAGGCCGGGATCGACGACGATTGGGTTTCCTCAGGCAGATTCGAGATTGAGGTTCGCCAAAAACGCTATCCCGCCAAGGCGCATCTCCGCGCCCTTTACGACCCGGAAAACAAACGCCCCCGCACCTGACGGCTCGGCTCGGCTCGGCTCGCCTCTAGACCCCCATCCCGAGTTCAGCCTTGCGCCGGGTCGCCCAAGCGTTGATCAGCCGGTCCGCGGTCATCGCGATCGCGGCCACGCACAACCCCGCCGTGATGCCCCGCCCGGGATCGACCCGGGAGAGCGCGATCAGGGTCTCCTGGCCGAGGTCGCGCGTGCCCACAAGCGCCGTAATGATCAACATGCTCAGACCCATCATGAGAGTTTGGTTCACCCCCAGCATGATTTCGGGCAGAGCCAGCGGCAATTGTACTTTGCGCAGGATCTGGAAGCGCGAGCATCCCGCGGCCCGTGCCGCTTCGACGAGCGCGGGCGGGACCTGCCGGATGCCGTGGTCGGTAAAGCGGATCGCCGGAACGACGGAATAAAGAACCACGGCCACCATGGCCGAGAAGTCGCCGATCGAGAACAGCATGATGACCGGAATGAGATAGACGAACGACGGTAGGGTCTGCATGGTGTCGATGACGACCTGAATGATCTTGTGGGTGCGCTCGTTGCCCGCGGCCCAGATGCCGACCGGGATGCCGATGAGCGAGGCAATGACAACGCTGACGCCGATCAGGTAGACCGAAATCATGGCCTTTTCCCACATCCCCACCATAGCGATGAAGCCGGTAAAACCGATGACGACGAGGGCAAGCCGGAGACCGCCGAGATACCAGCCGGCCGCGCCCACCATAGCCACGACGCCGAGCCAGGGCATCGACAGCATGAACAGTTTGACGGGCTTGAGGATATAGATCGATACGAAATCGCGGACGGCGCCGATATAGGTGTAGCCGTGGATATTGATCCAGTCGATGACGTGGTCGAGGAAAAGCGCTGTCGAGACCGTCGCGCTCTCCGGATAGCTGGCCACGGGGGCTACCCATAGACCGAGCAGCGTGAAGACGACAGCGATCGCAGCGGCAATGAGCGGAAACTTGTGACGTTGCCAGAACGGCTGGCGCTCGTCCCGGCGCTCCGGGCGGCGGGCGGCGTAACGCTGGCTCAGACGATCGAGCACGATTGCAATCAGCGTGATCGCGATCCCGGCCTCCGCAGCCTCGCCGATACGCAGAGATTTCAAAGCCTGCCAAACGTCGAAGCCGAGCCCGCCAGCGCCGATCATCGAGGCGATAATTACCATGTTGAGCGTCAGCATGATTACCTGGTTGACCCCGATCATCAGGCCCGGCCGCGCCGAGGGCAGCATCACCTTCCACAGGAGCTGGCGACGGGAACATCCCGTCATCAACCCGAATTCGATGATTTCGCCATTAACCTGCTTGAGCGCAAGCGCGGTAACCCGCGCCATTGGAGGCACCGCATAGATCATGGTCACGAGGATTGCGGCGGCGGGTCCGTAGCCGAATAGCATGAGCGCCGGCACCAAATACGAGAAAATCGGCGTCGTCTGCATAAGATCAAAGATCGGGGTCAGGACCTGTTCGGCGACCCGGCTGCGATAGGCGAGCACTCCCATCAACAGGCCCGCAACGACGCCAATCAACAGGGCGAGGATGATCGACGAGAACGTCACCATCGTGCTTTCCCAAAGCCCGAAAATCGCGATGTAGAAAAACGCCAATCCGACCAGAAGGGTCAGCCGCCAATCGCGCAGAAAAATGCCCGCGAGCAGGAACAGCCCGATGACCGAGAGCCAGGAAAGCGACGGCAGATTCGTCACGCTCTCGTCGCTCCAGGTGATCTCGAAACCGTCGGCGAAGATTCCCTTCAAAAAATACATCGAATCGGAAAGCCCGGTGCCGAAACCGCGCGTGAGTTCCTTGAAGGTGAAAATCCCGAGATCCGCTTCCTTGGTCAGCCATTTAAGCGATAGCGTCAGGTTTGCATTGATCGGGACGACCCAGCTCTTCGGGTAGTCGAACGCCCAGGGCAAAGCGCCATCGATCATCATCAAAATTGCCGTGAACAACACGGCGGCAACCAGGACGAGAAGGGTCGGGCGCAGGCGCTCGGGCCAATAAGGCAGGGCAATCGCGGAAGCGCTCATAACCGGTCTCGAAAAAAAGAAAGCCGCTATCGGGTCAAGCCAGCAAGCTTAACCCGATAGCGGCAATTAGACGAAGCGTCAGGTTAGCTTACTTAAGCCACTCGCTCCAGATGGCCTCGTTGGCATCGATCCATTCCTGGGCAACCTGTTCGGTAGGAATGCCGTCGATGTCGGACCGGTACACCATTTCGCCAGCCGTCTTGGCGTCCAACACGTACTTGCTGAAAACGTCATAGGCCTTCGGCCAGATTGCCTCGCCGCCGGCCCAGGCCAGTTTCCACATGGAACCGTTGGGGCGGCCACAGTCGTGGGTCATATCGGGATTGGACCCCCAACTCGGATCCGTGTAGCAGGCATCGTCATATTCGGGCCACACGACGAACTCACCTGGGTAAAGCGCCGGCATCCAGTAAGGCTCCCACGCCCAGCCCACGATCGGCTGCTCGCGCTTGATGTTGGCCACGAAGTCGCCCATGAGCGACGCGTCGCTCCCGGCGTAAATGACCTCGAAGTCGAGTCCCAGAGCTTCGATTCTCTCCGCATCCGTGCCGCTCCACGAAACGGGTCCCGAAAGGAACCGGCCTTTCGGCGCGGTATCGGCGGTCGCGAACGATTCGGCGCATTCGGGCTCAAGAAGCGCCTCCCAGTCGGGCAGTCCCGGGCACTTTTCCTTGGCGTAAAGCGGATACCACCAGTCCTCGTTCACCGCGACGCCGAAATTGCCCATGTTAAGCACGTCGCCGCTGGCCCAGGCCTCGGCCATCAAGGTCTTCCCTGTGGTGTCCCAGCCCATGCTGCCAACGGTGAGGTCGCCCTCCGCGAGGCCGGTGAACTGACCGGTGTAGTCGGCGACGATGTATTCGACGTTGTAGCCGAGCTTCTCGATTAGTTTGCCGTAGACATAGATGAGAATGTTGTCGCCCGAATAGTTGATCATCGCGAGCTTCAGCGGCTCCTTCGATTCCGGCACCTCGGCATTGGCCGGGGTGGAAAAGCCCCCGCCGAGCAGAGCCAGACCAACCGCAGTGCCGATCGCCAAGCGTCTAAAATTTGTAAACATTCCGAACCTCCCTTTAATATCCGTGGACTTCAATTTGTGCCCCTGTCGGGGCACTTCGTTATTGTGGCGTTGTCCGGGCAGGAAGCGCTTCTCGAAAATCTAAGGATCGAAATTAGATTTCCCTTACTCCCTTTATCCCTTACTACCCATCCACCGCGACCGCAATAAACCAATACTATCAATCACTAATTTGGCTTCTAAGTAAACATATCTGATTTATCGTGATTGAAAGGTGACGAGTGACCCGGCCGCGCGACGCCACAAACTCCGCCGTGAACTCGCGCACAGAAGCACGGCGTCGGTCGTCGAACTATGCGAACTGCTCGGCGCATCACCGGCGACGATCCGGCGCGATCTCGATGCATTGCAAAGCGAAGGGTTGATCGTGCGCAGTTACAGCGCCGCAGTTCAACCCAAGCGACCGGCCGAACAGGCCTTTCAGATCCGCGAGCAGGAGGACGTCGAGGCCAAACGCGCCATCGCCAAAGCAGTGATCAAATCGATCAATTTTGCCGAGACGGTTTTTCTCAACGGCGGCTCGACCTCGATGGCGGTGGCGCACGAACTCGCGATTTCTAATTTGAATCTGTTCGTTGCGACCTCGGGCATCAACATCGCAAGCGTTCTTGCCGAAAACGCAAATACCACGGTCTGTCTCATTGGCGGTTTCGTACAACGAGATTCGCTCGTGACGACGGGTCTGTTTACCGACGCAATGATCGATCAGATCAACGCTGGCATCGCATTCATCTCCTCCGACGCCTTCGGGCTTGATCAGAAATTAAGCTTCGACACCCCGACCGACGCGACGGAAGCCCGCCGCATGCTGCGAAACTCAAAGCGACGAATTGCCCTCGTCACCAGTGCCAAATTCTCCCGCCAGGCCGGCATCACGGCGATTGAAGCAAGCGAGGTGACGCACTTGGTGACGGAAGCGATCGACCCGGCACTTGGCGCGAGCCTTGCGGATCTGGGGGTTGACGTGATCCAGGTGCAACCCGAAACGATAGTCGGTGATTAAGAGCTGATGGACGAGCTATTCGCCCTGCTCCGGCGCATCCCGCTGTTCGACGGCATCGATGAGGCCCGGATTGCCGCCGAGCCGTTGCACGGCGGGCTCATCAACCGCAATTTCAAGGTCGATTGCCCGAAGGGTACATTTGTCGTACGCGTCGCGGGCACGCTGTCGGCGGACATCGTCAGCCGGCGCGAGGAAGCCGTGAATGCGAAGATCGCGTCCGACGCGGGCGTCGGCCCCGAACTCCTTTACTACGACGAAACCCTAGGCAACATGGTCATCCCGTTCCTTCCCGGGGAAACCATGAACGGCGAGATCTTTCGCACCGACGACGACCGGTTGTTACGCGCGGCCCGGACAATTCGCCGTCTGCACGACAACGGCACCCCGTTCGCGGGCTGCAGCGAAGTCTTCGCCACGATCGCGGACTACCGCAGCATCATGCACGATAATTCGCTGCCCGAATTCGATGGGTTTGACGATGCGATGCACGAGGCCGAACCAACCCGCGAAGCTCTTGCGAACCAAAACTTGCCACAACGTCCCTGCCACATCGATACGCTCGCCGAAAATTTCATCGACGTCGACGGCCGGATGTACCTCATCGATTACGAATTTTCCGGCAACACCGATCCGTTCTGGGATCTGGGCGAATTCGCCATTGAGACGGGCATCGACGACGAACGCCTGATTCGATTCCTGACCGCCTACCTCGAGCGGCAGCCCACGGAGGCGGAGTTCGGTCGGGCCGTACTCTACAAGGCACTAAATGATCTGTTCTGGCCGCTTCCGGCGCTGATAATCGCGGCCGGAGACGATTCCGTAATCGACTTTTACGAATATGCCCGCACGCGCCTTGCCCGCTGTCGCGAAGCCATGGCGAGCGAGGCTTACGCGCGAAGCCTTGCCGCCGTGCGACAAGACTGAGACACCGGCGGCGCGGCCGACAACCATCTGGTCGGTGGGCTCGATAGCGATACCCTCGACGGCCGGCTGGACGACGAGGTGCTGATCGGAGCGAACGACGTGACCCGCATCAACGGCGGTCAGGGCTTAGATACGCTGCAAGTGGGCGGCGGCGACACCAGCTTGAATGTGACGACGGTCACTCAAATTGAGTTCTATTCGCTCTATCAAAATTTCGAAGAGATCGATCTGGTGGCGGGCTCGGGCAGCGACGGCCTATCGCTCGGCAATCTAGACCTGCTAAATATCACCGACAGCGTCGTGCCAAGCAGCCTGACCGGCCCCACCCTAGCCATCAACGGCGATTCGTCAGGCACCGTGACCATCACGGATCCTGCGTCCGACTGGGCCAACAACGGAAGGGTCAGCAACCCGTTCGGCCT
This sequence comes from Alphaproteobacteria bacterium, assembly GCA_963694715.1. Lineage (GTDB taxonomy): Bacteria > Pseudomonadota > Alphaproteobacteria > UBA828 > JAPUJA01 > CAVOEB01. Next base: position 11,486 of record CAVOEB010000043.1, read on the forward strand.
CAGCTCGACCTATCGCCACCTCTCGAACGAAGACGCGAACCTCCTGGTCCGGGCAGACATCAATATCGCGCCCGGCGGGCTCGCCGATACGGCTCGGACGAATTCCCTGACCTTCTCGGTCGCGAAGAGCGTGCTGACGTCGAACGATATTGATTTCGACGGCGATATTCTGGGCATCTCAGCTATCAGTGGCCAGACCGGCCTGTCAGCCGTGATTAACGGCTCAAATATTGACGTAACGGTCGCTGCCGAAGACAACTCCGGCTCGTTCGATTACACAACGACCGACGGGAACGGAGGGTCAGACACCGCGACCATCACCATGTTTCACTCCACCGCCGATACCCTGACCGGTTCGGCGGGCAACGATGTCCTGATCGGGAGCACAAGCAGCGATACCCTCCAGGGCAACGGCGGTAACGACATTCTCATTGGCGGGAGCAGCAGCGACGTATTCAGTTTCCAAAACTCCGCGGACGTCGTTGCGGTTTCGACCAACACCACGGTGACGATCGGGGCCGACCAGCACAACCTGATCACGGACTTCGTCTCGGACACAAACACCATCACACTGGGCAGCGCCTTCACGTTCACGGCGGCGCTAGAAGCCCCGAATTTCTTCACGATCTCCTCGCCATTTGACGGCACGAACGGTGAGACGAACGGATCGACACCCTATCTCGTTGTCGACAGCACCAACACCGTCTGTTACGACGACGACAGTTCCACTGCCGGATTTCAGGTCATCACCAAAACCCAGACCAATAACCTCGGAACCACTAATTTCACTGTCGAGGTCATTGGCGGAGGCGTTAGCAGTTAAGTCGTCGTTCACAAATCAACCACTGCCTAACGCCTCCCGGGCCAGGCTCTGATAGAAGATCGTGCCGGGCTCCTTCTCCGGCGATAGCCGGCCCGTCTCATACATTCCCGCTTCGAGATTACGCTGGACCTCGGCGCAGATATCGAGGTCCTCGCCCATGGTGAGACGCCAATCCGCTACGATCTGCCCGCAGGCCTCCCGACGCTCGGCGGCATCCTCCTTGGGAAACCAGAACCAGTGGCGCAGGCGCACGCGGTTCGGTCCCAGCGGTGTGACCTGCTCGAGGTTGAAATCGAAGGTCGTGAAATGAATCAACACGCACGGGAATTTCAAAATCCAGTAGCCCGGCCCCGGGGAATGCTCGCCCCACTGGGCGTATTTCACCTCGAAACCGACAAACTTTCCGTTCTCGTGGGGCGCGGCGATGGCACCGTTAGGCTCGACCGCGTCCTTGAGCGCGGTATGAACGAAGGGTCCGTGATAGAACTCGACGCCGTTATCGCCGTAGAGCTTCCAGTTGGCAGCACCCTCGATAACGACCTCATCGAAGAATGCCATGTCCGCTGCGGGGGGGAACCCCTTGGCAATCTCGGCGATGTCGCCCAGCCATTCGATCAAGCCCGGCGTCTCGTCGTCGAGGCAGACCCAGACGACGCCGTTCCAGCTCTCGACCCGGACGCGGAACAGATGGAAATCGTCGGGGTCGAACTCGCGCCCCTTGGAAAAACCCGGCGCCATGACGAGCCCGCCGTCGAAGTCGTAAGTCCAGCCGTGATAGCTGCAGTGAAGCCGCTGGCAATGCCCGGCAGCCTCGCGCAGCACAGGTCCCGCCCGGTGACGGCAGACGTTGTGGAACGCGCGTAGCTCGCCGTTCTTGGCGCGGACGACGAACACCGGTCGGCCCGCAACCTCGTCACAGACGAAGTTGCCGGCGTTGACGAGCTGGTCTTCGCGCGCGACAACGGTCCAGTTTCGCGCCCAGACGTCGTTCACCTCGCGCTGATAGATGTCGTCGTCCGTGTACCACGAGGCCGGAAGGGTCTCGGGATGGGATCCGTCGGTTCTTGTCATGCCAACAACCTCTCTTCGGGGTCGAAACGCTAGCACGAGACCCCGCCTCCATCCAAGGATCGCGCCGCTGCATGTACCCCGCGCCCATTCGTGATAGCTTTTCCCAACTATGTCGGATCCACGAACTCATCAACCCAACGGGCGGCCCCGCGGCCGGGGCCTCGGCCTGCCCTTCCTGGGCGAGACGGGCCCATACAACGCAATTACCGATGTCGGTGATGTCCAAGTCGGCTACACCACCCTGATCGAAGGGGAGGGCGCGCTGAAAGTGGGCACGGGCCCAGTTCGCACCGGCGTAACCGCAATCTTGCCCCGAGGGCTCAACGGGCCGGCCACGCCGGTCTGGGCGGCCTGCTTCTCGCTCAACGGCAACGGCGAAATGACGGGTACTCACTGGATTGAAGAGGCCGGGTTCTTCGACGGCCCGGTCAGCATCACCAACACCCATTCCTGCGGCCTCGTCCACCATGCGGTTGTCGGCTGGATGACACGGGGAGAAGGAAGCGCGCCCAGCAAGTACGACTGGGCGCTTCCGGTCATCGCGGAGACTTGTGATTCACACCTCAATGATATGAACGGCCAGCATGTGACCGAAGCCCATGCCCTCGACGCGATCAAGAGCGCGATGGGCGGTCCCATCGCCGAGGGCAGCGTTGGCGGCGGCACGGGCATGATCTGTTACGAATTCAAGGGCGGCACGGGAACCGCGTCGCGGATCGTCGAGATCGGCGGCGAACGCTATACCATCGGCGCACTGGTCCAGGCCAATCACGGCGTCCGACCGTGGTTCACCGTGCTTGGCGTTCCCGTGGGCAAGCACCTGACGAACGATACCCTGTGGTCACGCGAGCAGGGCTCGATCATAACCGTGATCGCGACCGATCTGCCTCTTCTCCCAAACCAGCTCAAGCGAGTCGCGAAGCGCATTTCGATCGGAATCGGCCGCGCCGGCACGCCGTCCGGCGACAATTCCGGTGATATCTTCCTCGCCTTCTCAACCGCCAACGCCGCGTCCTTCCCCGCGCCCCGGGCAACGTTTTTCGAGGAACCCGACGCCAGCCTCTGCCAGCTATCGTTCGTGCCGGGCGAGGTTCTCGATCCCGTGTTCCTCGCCACGATCGAGGCGGTCGACGAGGCGGTCATCAATGCCATCCTGGGCTCCGAGACCATGGTCGGGCGCGACGACAACCAGGTCGCGGGCTTGGATCACGAAGCGTTGCGCGACGTGATGGGTCAATACAACCGTCTGCAGGACTAGGTCGCCCGGCCCAGCCGTTACGCGCCTCGCCCGGAGCAACGGAGATGTTGAGCCCATCGACCGCCACGCACCCTTGGGGCGAGACGATCAATGGGTTGACGTCCGCTTCCGCAATCGGGTCGTCCAGCTCGGCGGCAAGCGTGGGAAAGCACACCACGGCATCGACCAGCGCACCGACATTCGAGGGCGGCGTGCCGCATAGCCCGTCCAGCATCGGGCGGATCGTCAGCCGGCCGATAAGCTGGTACGCACCTTCGTTGTCGAGGGGCGGCAAGGCGTAACCCCGATCACGCAGCAGCTCGATGAAAACACCGCCCCCGCCACCATGACGAGCGGGCCTAACTGGGCGTCGAGGGTGAGCCCAAGGGCCATCTCGATGCCGCCAGGCGCCATGACCGTGACAAAGCGCCCGGGGACCAAGACGAGCGGCCATCTCCTGATAGGTCTGCACCAGGGCGTCCTCGTCGGAAACCCCCAGATGCACCCCGCCGACGTCGGATTTATGATGCACGCCGCTCACCGCGGTCTTGAGCGCCACCGGATAACCCAGCGTCTCGACGGCGGCCCGAAGTTCGTCCTCGCTCTCCACTAGCCGATGCGCCGGAACGCCAAGTCCGTAATCCGCCAACAAGGCGAGGATCTCCGCCTCGTCGAGGGTCCCTCCCGCCTCCAGCCGCGCCTGCCACTTGTCCCTTGTTTCCAGCGTCCCGGCCGACGGGGGTTGCGCCGGAGGGCGATTACGAAAATCCCAGTACGCCATCATGTGGCGCCCCGCTAGCAGCGAGGGTCCCGCTCCTTTGAGCAACGGAACGCCCGCCGTCTTGAGTGAGGCGAACCCCACCGGATGCAACAGGTTGCTCAGGTTTATCGACATCGCAATGGGTTGCTGGAAATTTTCAGCCACCGCGGTACAGGCAAGGATATAGCTGTCGGCCAGAGATCTGTCATCGCCCAGATCGACGTTAAACAGGGCGATCGCGGTATCCGGATGGTCGACCAGCGCCTGAAAGCAATCCCGGAAGATCGCTTCGTAATCGTGCCCGGTCCCCCGGGCGTCGAGCGGGTTGCCGGGCTCGAGGCCGGCATCGAGACGCGCGGCGAGGCGCGCAGTAGTCGCTTCGGAGATACGCGCCGGCGGAACACAGAGATCGTCCGCCAGATCGGCGAATATCTCCCGCTCGCCGCCCGAACCATGGATCGAAGCGACGTTGCCCGGGCCTGCGCGGCGCGGCTGCTCGAACAGCGCGGGCGTCGCGGCTATCTCGTCGAGGGTCTCCACCGCGATCACGCCGTAGCGCTCGAACAAGGCCCAGTAGGCCGCCATGTTGCCGACCATGGCACCGCTGTGGGTCAGGGCCATGGCCGCCGCCGCCTCGGATCGCCCGACCTTGAGCGCAATCACCGGCACGTCGCGTTCCATGGCCTTTTTCAACGCCCGGCAAAAACCCTCGGGGTCACGCACGATTTCCAGAAACAGGCCGATCGCTTCCGTTTCACCTTCTTCGAGGATGTAGTCGAGATAATCGGCCGCCGAAGTGGTCAGGTCCTGGCCCGCAGAAATAACGTGGCTGTAGTCCAGGCGGGCTCCAGAATCGCAGAAGGCGCTACAAACTAAGCCCGAATGTAGGATGATGGTAACCCGACCGCGAGGCAATCGCGTCGGCGACGTGGAGACACAAATATGGGTCTTGGCAACGTTGTTGTAGAATCCGATGCCGCTGCCGCCAGAGATCGGTAGCCCCGCCTCGCGGGCCCGGGCCTTGAGCCGATCGACCAATTTGGGGCTATCGTCGTTCTCGAGGTAGCAGGTGCCGAAAATCGTCACAGCTTTCACGCCCGCCTCGATTGCCGAAATTAACTGCTCCTCAATCCGGTGATCGGCCACGGCGAGGGCCGCGTGATCGGGCGACACAGGCAGCTCCCCCAGCGAGGCGAAACAGGCAACGCCTTCGATCTAGTCGTACTTGGGGTTTATCGCGTAGATGTCACTGGGGAAGCCACCTAGCTTGGCGCCAGCAAGGGAGCAGAACGGCGCGCCATGACGAAATCCGGGAAAAGCGGCCGGCCGGTCAGGACGAACCAAACCGAGAATCGCACCAGGCGATGGCCGCTTTCAAACCATCTTTGGCGGCAATCTCGGCAAACTTCTTGCCTTCCGGCGTCTCGAGGCTCTCGATCTCCACGTCGGTGTCGAGCGCCATCGCAAGCGCGTCTCTCATGCCCATAATGTCATAGCTGCGATTGATTGCCTGCTTGGTCAGGCGAACGGCCTGCGGGTCCATGACCGCGATGTCCCGGGCCATCGCCACGGCCGACTCCAGAACCTCCTCGTCGGCCACTACTTTGTTAATGAGCCCGATTTCGAGCGCGCGGGACGCGGGCATCCGGTCCTGGCCGGTCAGGATCAATTCCTTCGCCTGCTTGGGTCCGGTAACCCAGGGCAACAGCATGGCCACGATTCCGCTGCCGAACTTGAGCTCCGGCTCGCCAAACCGGGCACCCTCGCCGGCAATGGTGATGTCGCAGGCGAGCGCCAATTCGCACGCACCGGCAAGGCAATAGCCATGCACGGCCGCGATCGTGGGCGATGAGAGATGCCAGAACCGCATGATCATGTCGAAATCGCGTTTCAGAACCGGGCGCCAATGCCCCGGCCCCGAGCCCTTGGCGCCCTCGCTTTCCTTCAGGTCGAAGCCGGCGGAGAACGCCCGCCCCGCACCGCGGACGACAAGCGCCCGAACCGCATCATCCGCTTCGACGTCGTCGAGCACGGCATTGATATCGGCGATCATGGTGGGGTTCATGGCGTTGAGTACGTCGGGACGATTCAGCGTCAGGACGCCGACGGGCCCGCGCGTTTCAAAGAGTACCGTTTCCATGGATTGGTCAGCCATTCTCTATCACACGCCGCGGGCAGTTTCGGGACGTCGGCCGCGCCGGCCCCTGCCCCGGACTAACCGTCGTAGAGCCCCTCGGCGCGCAGGTCGGCAACCGCGGCCTCGATACCCTCGCGCATGGTGCGAACCACCGTATCGATCTCTTCCTTGGTGATCACCAGCGGCGGAGAAAGCACGCAAAAATGCTCGAACGGCCTGACGATGAGCCCTCGATCCTGGCAATGCTTGTCGATCCGCGGACCGATGTTCGCGCCTTCCGACAGCCGTTCCTTGGTTTCCTGATTAGCAACGCATTCGATGCACGCCATCAGATGGCTGCCGCGAACTTCGCCGACCACCGGGATATCGTAAAGGGTCTCCAACTGCTCCATAAAATACGGCCCGACCTCGCGGACATGTTCGAGGAGGTTCTCCCGCTCAATAATTTCAATGTTCTTGAGCGCTGCAGCACAACAGACGGGATGGCCCGAATAGGTGTATCCATTGGCGAAGAAGGATCCCACCGCGTCGGGGCCGCTCACCTCTGCGAACAACCGCTCGGAGATGATCGTCGCGCCCAACGGGAGATAGCCGGACGTCAGACCCTTTGCCGAGGTGATGATGTCGGGCACGATATCGAACTCGGGCTCCGAAGCGAACCAGTGGCCCAAACGGCCAAAGCCCGTCACGACCTCGTCGGAAATATAGATCACGTCGTATTTGCGGCACACCTCGAGCGTCTTCTTGTGATAGCCCGGCGGCGGCACGATCACGCCGCCCGACGCTAGGATCGGCTCGGCAATGAACAAGGCGACATTGTCCGGGCCCACTTCCAGGATTTTGTTTTCCAGATCGGCCACGCACTGATCGCAAAAATCTTCAATGCTCATTCCCTCGGGCCGACGATAAGGATAGGGCGTCGGCAAGTGGTGAATGTAATCGGTGATGTATTCGGAATACGGGCTGCGGTCGTGCATCTTTCCGCACACCGAGGCGGTCAGGTGCGTGCTGCCGTGGTAGGCCTCGACCCGGGAAATAATGTGTCGCTTGGTCTCCTTGCCCCGGAAGCGATGGTAGAACCAGACGAAGCGAATGGCAGAATCCACCGCCTCGGAACCACCGGTCGAGAAGAACACCTCGTTGAGATCGCCCGGCGCAAGCTCGGCCAGCTTCGCGCCCAATTCGGCGGTCGGCGGCGAGGTCATCTGGTGAAACGGCGAGAAATAGGTCATGCGCATCGCCTGATCGGCAATCGCATCGGCAATTTCCTGGCGGCCGTAGCCGACATTGACGCACCACATTCCGGCGGGGCCGTCGATCATCTTGTTACCGTCGGAATCGTAGACGTAGATCCCTTCGGACTCGGTGATTACGAGCGAGCCCTTTTCACGGACACGCTGAAGGTCCGTCCAGGCATGCATGACGTGATCTTTGTCCTTGGTCCAAAGATCCTGAGTATCATAGGAAATATTCGTTCTCACGGTTTCACCTTTGCTTTCCGCTTGTCACCGCCTTGGCGGCGCCGACGCCGGCCGACTATAAACCGGTCCCGTCATAATACGATAGAGTTAGTCCGCCCGACCCCGGTAGCAAAATCACTCCGGCGGCAGGAGCACCACGGCTTCAGCCGGCCAGGGCAGCCAGACGTCATCCGCGGTCGGACGCGCACCGGCCAAAGTCGGGGCCAGGTTCTGGCTCGCGACCGCGACCGCTTCATCGTGGCCGGCCACGCGAACACCCGGAGCAGATAACTCGTCCAGAACGGCACGGTGATCAGAATGAGCCAGACCATCTTGCCCTGGGTGACCCGGAAGGCGAGGAAATAGGCCATCGGATAGGCCAGCAGCACGGTCGCCACAGTAACCGTGAGCGACATGAACAGAGACTTGCCAAGAAGATAGGGATAAATCGGCCGTTCGAAGAAGGCGAGGTAATTCGAAATTGTGAAGCTTTTGTCGTACGTGACGTAGGTCTGGGTCCAGAAGCTCAGCGTGAACATGATGCCCAGCGGCAACGCCAGGAACAGCAGCATGACAACCATCGTCGGCGAGAGAAGCGAATAGCTCCGCAGCTGCTCGCTGCGCAGGAACAGCCGCGTCAGCCAGAGCCTGATCCCGCCCTGCATCGGTTGCGCTTGTGTCACGTTAGCCATGCAACCGCCTTGTATTGCCGGCCCGCTGCGCGCGCCAGCAGCCATCTTCTGTCGGTGTCGTTATCCCGGCGCGCCGATTTCCCCATGCGACGACGACCGGGTTCGCAAGATCTAGCGTTAGAATTGTTCCATGATTCACACTACGGAACAAGATTGCCTCCTGTCGGGCCACGTCGTGTAATTTTCCCGATTCCTTAAAATTTCGCGCTAAAGTCGAAATACAGTCTATCCGCCGTCGGCAACCGCGCCACCCGGACCCCGGACCCCGGATCAACATTTTGTGACCCATGCCTTCTGAAACAACTTCCGAGGCCACCGCGCCAGCCACCGAATTGACGCCGTCCCAGCGGCGCAAAAGCCTCACCGCAATGATGATCTGCGCATTTATCGCGGGCATCTCTTTCGGTGTCTTCATCTCGATGCTATCGGTCATTCTGGAAGTCTGGGGCGTCGAACCAACAGTCATCGGCTTGAACAGCGCCATGCCGATTTTGGGCATTATCGTGGCAAGCTTCTTTTTGCCTGCCGTGCTCCGACGGCTCGGAACCCTTCGCACGATCTTTGCCGGCATCGCTATCGAGATCATCGCCCTCCTCCTGCTTCCCACGTTTCCCGATGTCGGCGCATGGTTCGTCATTCGGTTTTTCGCAGGGCTGGGCATCGCGGCCCAATGGGTGATCAGCGAAACCTGGGTCAACACGGTCGCCGAGGAGAAGAATCGCGGCCTCACCATCGGCATCTTCGCAGGCTTGTTGGGCGGCGGCATCGCGATTGGTCCCTTGATCATCGTTGCCGTGGGGATCGACGGCTACACCCCGTTCCTGATCGGAGCCGCCCTCGCCCTGGCATCGGCCCTACCCTTGCTGTTTGCCCGCAAGGTCGTCCCCCGTATCGAGGTCGAGCGCGCCAAAAATTTGCGCTGGGTCCTGAAATTCGCGCCCATCATCATGATCGTCGCGGTCATCTCCGGCTTGGGAGACGAGGCCATCTTCACCCTTCTGCCCGTCTACGGCATGCACGCCGGATTGGCCCAGGACGACGCGATCTTCATGCTCACCGTCTTCGCCGCCGGAACGGCGATCTTGCAGGTCCCCATAGGCTGGCTTGCCGACCGTATCGGGCGGCGCATCATGTTACTGTTTTGTGCCACCATCGGTTTCATCGGACCGGTCGTCCTGCCGTTTGTCCTGATGAACACAACCCAGCTCTATGTGGCGTTGTTTATCTGGGGCGGCACCGTGTGGGGTGTTTACGGCCTGGCCATAACCCTGCTGGGCGAGCGCTTCCGGCCCTCGGAGCTCACCCAGGCAAGCGCTCTGTTCGTCATGATCTACTCTGCGGGGTCTCTCGCCGGCCCCCCCATCGGTGGTGGCGCGATGGACCTATGGGATCCTCACGGACTGCCCGTCGTCGTGGGTAGTGCCCTGTTCCTGGTCGTCGCGATCGCGGGCATCGCCTGGATCTTGGGGGCCGAAAGCGAGCGCGTCGAATCGCCGTCCGATTAATCCGCGGACGGCACCGCCGCCAGCAGAGATAGAAAATTATGCGCGATGGTCGCGCCCGCGAGTGCCGTAACGTCGCCCACGTCGTAGGCCGGCGCGAGCTCGGCGATATCCATGCCGACGAAATTCATGCCCGCCAGCCCATACAGAATCTGCAACGCGAGCGCGCTCGACAGACCGCCGACCACCGGCGTGCCGGTGCCCGGCGCATAGCTGGGATCGAGACAATCGATATCGAAGGTCAAATAGGCGCGGTTCTCGCCCACGATCCGGCGGATCCCCGCAACGGTCTTGGCCGCGCCCTGCTCGATGACAAGGGGAGCATCGAGGATCGTAAAGCCGTGGGTTTCGTCGTTGTGGGTCCGGATCCCGACATGGACGGAAGGCGCCGGATCGACCAGCCCTTCCTCGGCCGCATGAAAGAACATCGTGCCGTGATCGATCCGCTTTCCGTCGTCGCGCCAGGTATCCGAATGGGCGTCGAAGTGAACCAGCGACAGGGGGCCATAAGCCCCGACATGGGCGTGCAGCAGCGGATTGGTGATGAAGTGATCGCCACCGAGCGAAATCATCTTCACCCCCGCCCCGACGATCTGGCGCGCATGCTCCGTAATTTCGTCCCGCACGCCTTGCGGCACGCCGAAATCGAAGGCGCAGTCCCCATAATCGATGACCGTCGGTTTATCGAGCGGGTCATCGGCCCACGGATAGGAACGCTGCCCAGCGAGTTGGGCCGAGGCATGTCGGATCGCCGCCGGACCAAACCGGGTGCCCGCCCGGTTGGTCGTCGTAAGATCATAGGGTATCCCCGTCACCGCGACGTCGACCCCTTCGAGGTCGCGGCTATATTTGCGGCGCAGGAAGCTGAGCGCGCCCGAATAGGTCGGATCGACCGGGTTGGAACCGTAGAGATCGGTTCGCCGAAAGGCCGCGTCGCCGGGTGTATCCGTCGTACCGGTTTGCCTCTTCGCGTCGTCACGGGAACCCCCGTATAATCGGCCCCGCTCCGTCCGGCAACGAGGCACTGCACAAGCGAACGTCCGAAGCCGCGGAATAGCGGCGCGCCCAAGCCAGGAGATCCGATCTATGAGCTAGCCCCTGTCCCCCGGTTGCCTCGAATGGCAAACGAAGATCCGGGCCTTTGCCAAGACCGAGTTGATCCCCCGGGGGGTCGAAGCCGGGATGAACGACGGCGTCACCCCCTAGAAAGCCCGCCGGCGCCATCGGGAGATCGCCGGCGAGATGGGGCTGAACCGCGTGGACCTGCCCCAATCCGTGGGCGGGCGCGATTTGTCGACGCTCATCCAGACCGTGACCTGGGAACAGCTCGGCCACGTCACCAACGCGCTCTGCTGGTGCTTTCACGAGCCCGGGAAATGGCCGTTCGAGATCTGCACCGACGACCAAATCGAACGCTACTTCCTGCCCTCCATGCGGGGCGAGCGCCACGATTGCTATGCGATCACCAGGAAGACCCCGGGTCCGACGTCGAAGGGATCAAGTCGACGGCGCGTCTCGAAGGCAATTCCTACGTGATTAACGGCGAGAAGTGGTACGTCACCAGCGCTAGCCACGCCGGCTATTTCATCCTCCAGACGAAGCTCGAGGGTGGCGAGAACGAGGGTGCGCATTGCCTGTTCTTCATCGAGATGGACAGCGAGGGGGTCGAGCTTGTCCGCACGCCACCATTTTTCCACCGCTACGCCTCCCATCACCTGGCTTACCGGTTCAACGACGTGCGCGTGCCGAGTACCAACCGAATCGGCGACGAAGGTGGCGGCATGGAATACACCTACGCCTGGTTTCGCCGCGAGCGCCTGATGATCGCGGCGCGTTGTTGCGGCGCCGCCTCGCGCCTGATCGACGAGGCCACCACGTTCGCCCGCGAACGTATTATCAACGGCAAGCCGATCACCGAATACCAGGCGACCCAGTTTATGCTCGCCGACAGCCTGACCGAGCTATGGGCGGCCCGGCTGATGACCTACGAAACCGCCGACGCTCACGGCCGGGGCGAAGACGTCAAGGTGCTCCACGCGCGCTGTTCCATGACCAAACTCTATGCCTCCGAGATGGCGAACCGGATCGCCGACCGCGCGGTGCAGATCTTCGGCGGGCGCGGCTATATGCGCAAGAACGTCGCCGAGCGCTTCTACCGCGAACTTCTGAGTAGACCGCATCTGGGAGGGCACCAGAAAAATCCAGCGCATCATCATCGCCCACAGCCTGCTCAACCGCGGCCAGAGGCCGCTCGTCGACTAGTCGGTTCCCTCAAGATATCCCGACGATCGAATCGAGCGTGGCTCAAAACCCCTTTGCAGTCGACGACCGCCACCTCGACGGTATCATGGAATGGGGGACTCTCCGGTCAGGTCATGCTCTTAGACGGTGGTTCCGGTGACCCCATCATCGGTGCTATGTTCGCGCCTCGCGGGAGCAATAACAGGGAACGCGCCATGGCTCTGCCCATCGCCGATCACTGGTTCGAAACCAAGCGGCCCGACGACGACGTCACCCTGATCTGGGTTGCCGGCGCTTCGAGGTCCTCCACACGCCCGGCCATTCGCCGGGCTCGATCACGCTATGGGAAGCCGAGACGGCCATCCTGTTCTCGGGCGATACGGTTTATGACGGCGAGATCCTCAACACCTTCTATCATTCGGTTCCTGAGGACGTGATCGCGAGCATGGAGCGCCTGCGGGCGATCCCGGCGCGTGCCGTCCATGGCGGGAATTTCCCCAGCTTCGGGCGCGAACGCATGATCGAGCTGATCGACGAATACCTGGCCGGCCAGCGTAAGCCCGGCTGCCCCAACGAGGCCCCCAACTGACATGACCGCTGACATAACCGCTCCCGCCCCGCCGATCCCCTGGCCCGATGGCAAGCGCTGCGCCGTCTCCTTCTCCTTCGACATGGATGCCGACGCGCTGATCCATATTGCCCGCCCCGACGACGCCAACACCTGCGTCTCGACCATGTCGGGCATGCGTTACGGCCCCGAGATCGGCGTGCCGCGCATCTGCGACCTGTTCGAGAGCTACGGGCTGAAGGTTTCCTTCTTCGTGCCCGCGTGGTGCGCGGAAGAGCACCCCCAGGTGATCGA
>CAVOEB010000044.1:0-23476 GCA_963694715.1 Alphaproteobacteria bacterium
GGTCGAGGGCGGCCACGAGATCGCCCATCACGGCTACATGCACGAATCGCCCAGCCGCAACACCCGCGATCGCGAAGCCTACTGGACCGTTCGCGCGCTCGACTCGCTCGAACGTCTGACGGGCAAGCGCCCCGTCGGCTACCGGGCGCCGCTCTACGATTATTCCCAGCACACCACGGCGATTCTCGCCGAGCTCGGTTTTCGCTACGAATCCTCGCTGATGGGCGACGACCTGCCCTATGTCCTGCGCAGCCGGTCGGGCGACCTGCTTGAGCTTCCCGTGGACTGGGCATGCGACGACTGGAACCAGTTCTGCCATCTTGCCGACATCGACTTCGTCATGCCTATCCAGAGCCCGCGCCACGCCTTCGACGTCTACCGCGCGGAATTCGAGGGCCAATACGAGATCGGCGGCTTCTGGCAGATCGTCTGGCACCCCTTCCTGATCGGCCGTGCGGCGCGAATGCGCTATGTCCGGAGCTTCATCGAAGAGCTGCTGGAAAAGGGCGATGTCTGGCTGACCAATTGCATCGCGGTGGCCGATCATGTCGAGGGCCTGATTGCCGCAGGGAACTATACGCCGCGTGTCGATACCATGCCCATCAAGAGCAGCGCCCACCGCATCCCCGAGCTCGCCGAGGACGTCGAACCGCTGCGCGGTTGAGTCGCGTTTCGTCCCTCGCGGGATCGTTGATTTTCAGATTCTCCCTGCTCCAAGCGCCAGGGCAGACATAGGCGTCGCCCTTGCGCATGACCGCCACGGCCTCGACGGGCAGGTCGCCCACCACCAACATCGGGCCGTCTGCGCCGTCGCTGCCCTGGGGTCCCACGGAGCCCAGCGTCTCCTCGCAGGGGCAAAACACCGCGGCGCCCGACACGTTGTGCTCGACCAGATCGCGATAGCCCGTATCCCCGATGGTGCCTACCGGACAGACGATCACCTGGGTCTCCACCACGCGCGCCTTGGCGTAATCGAACACCCGGTGATAGCCCGACAGCGCCGAGGCCATCGAGGGGGCAAGAATGGTATCGAGATCGAGGCCCGCGAGACGGGCAGCCAGCGCCAGCAGTTCGATATCGAGGCAGATCGCGACGGCCAGCTAAAGCCCGCGCCAGTTCACTATATTGACCGTACCGCCGGTCTCGAGGTTCCACCACTCGGGGTCCTGTTCCTACGGCGTCATGCACATCTTGTCCTGGACGAACTCCTGGCCCTCGGGCAGCAGCAGGTGGGACCGGTTGGCCTGACCGGCCTCGACGTTCACAGGCATGGTCCCGGCGAGCAGCGCAACCTCGTGCTTCGCAACCAGCGGGCGGAGCGCGGCCAGCGCATCGTCGGCCTAGCTCGCCATCCAGGCGATCTCCCGATCCACGGTCATGCCCTCGGGCGCAAAGGAAAGCCACTGCACCGAAGCATACTTGGGCACGACCAGAAGATCGGCGCCCTAGGACTTGGTCTCCGTGAGCTTGGCATCGACCTTGGCCGCCCAGGCGTCCAGCCCGTTCAACGGCGAGCTCACGTTTGTGGCCCATAATGCGACTGACAGCGCCACCCGTCTCCTTCCGGGGACCTTCGGCCCCGCTTATCATCGGCGTCTTGGTCAACGGCTCGACGCGGTCCTCGACGACCAGAATATTCTGCTCGAAGCCGGCGCCGCCCTGCCACTCGCGGCCGAAGAACGCCTCGACACTCATAGCCATGCCTTCCTGGAAAATATCCTCGTCGGGGCACATGTCGGGCCTGATATAGGGCTTTTCGAAAAAACAGCCCGATGCCGTGACCGAAATGGGGCCACTTCTCCGCCATCTGGTTCGAGGCCGCGCCGTGCTGGCGGCTCAGCTCCCGGCCATGGAGCCGCCACCTCCCTGACCTTCACCCCCGGGCCTGATCTGTTCCATGAGCGCCTCGACGATCCGCGCGCCGGTCTCGACCAATTCCCTTTGCTCCGGGGTCGGCTTTAATCCGCACACGGTGGTGCGCACCGGATCGACGTAATAGCCCTCGAACATCGGCCCGTAAATCCAGCCGCGCACGAGATCACCGGGCTTTGGGCCCTCGAAGGTGTAGGGTTGCGCACGAGCTGGTAGATCATGTCGCCGTGGCTGCAAGGCAAATTGTGGATTGTACCGCCGCCCTTAGCGATCTCTTTTACCGCGTTCGCCGCCGCTTCCGCTTCGGGCAACCCCGTGATCAGGCCCCTCCATGAAGGCGTTCAGCGCGTTGGTTCCGATTTTGCCAGCGATGTGCAACGCATCCTGCTCCCGCGGACTCTGGATCAGGCGCAGGCTTGTGATGATGTCATCGTCGTCCGGTATCGTCTCGACCGTACGACCCCCCGGCGCCTTCAGTTTTTCCAGAAACCAGCAAGGCAGAGGGTCGGGGCTGACGAGCGCCGTGTCCACGTCGATCATGACGAAGGCGCCGTCGATGTGAATACCATAGCCGCTCAGATCTACTCGGAGCAGCTAGACGCCCTGAGGCTTGAGCACCTCTTCCAGTTGCCGCGCCCCCTCTTTGTAGACCCGGATCGAGCGCCCGACCACCGCCGTCCTGGAATTTATTCAGGCAAGACTGCCACCTTCCATCAGGCCGCAGCTGCTAATCGTTCGAAGGATGGGCATACCAAGGTTAGCAAGCGTTCGAGTCATGGGCAGTTCTTCACCGCTGCGGATCTTCGGAGCCAGCCGGCAGACGGTGGCGCCGCCATCGACGGCTATGGCCGAGTCCCGCATTCATGCGCTCATGCGCAACGTCTCTACCAGCGCATCATGCTGCACCTGCATCTCGGCAAGCGGCGGCACCGTGTCGCTCTGCCAGTACCAGCCATGCTCCGGGTCGCCGAATGAGCCGATCTCTTCGATCCGCATATTCGGGTTGACCACGTTTATCTCGTCGCCGGGACGATGCATCAGCACCAGGCGCAGCTAGCCGACATCGTTGTTGCAGCCCCAGCGGCGTCCCCAGACAAAATCCTGCTGCTCAGGGGTTTTGAACGCCGGCTCGGCCTGGGCGCCGAACATCTTGATCGTCATCGAATAGATATACTCAGGGTCGGCGGATGTGCTCATCGGTTCCCCCCGAAGACCGTGCGCAAACGCACCAGCCGGAACGTGGCCCCTAGGGGCCGGTCATCTGAAGATCGAGCAGCCGGGCATCGACATAGTCGACGAATTCGATCGTCTCATAGGCCTCGTCGCGGATATAGCTCAGCATCATGGCGAACAGGCCAGGCGGGATGTATCCCGGCATGCGCATGACTTCGGCCCGTGCCCCGATCCGGCCCTCAAAACCTCCGATCGTCTCGGGATAGAAGGTAAAGGTCGGGGTCGAGCGGGCGCCGTACTTGATCGACAGCTCCTCCTCCGACAAGGTTTCACCGTCGAAATCCACGACCGTTTCGTCGCCCCAGATATTGATCTGGACCACCACGTAGTTCTCGACCAGGTATTGCCGGATCGAGGGCACGGCGAGATTGATCAGGTGCGTGTCCTCGCAATAGCCGCAATTTTTACGCTCCCAGAACACCACGACCCGCTTGCCTGCCGCCGTCGCCTCGTCAAGCGCTCGGCCCAGATCGACGTTCTCACGCACCATGAAACTCTCGGAATATAGCCCCTCGCCCGAAACAAACGCCCGGTCGTCGTCGCCGTCCGCCTCCGCTGCCATGGTTACGAATAACGGTGCCATGAGAAGTACCCACACAAAGAACGCACCGCCAAATGTTGAAATTTTTATGGTCATGCCGGCCACTCTAGGACATTGCCGGGGATAAATCTCCGGCTATCCAATTCGCCCCAGGCCGGGAAAAATTTCAAGTAACAAGTTCGCGATGTCGTTGATGGTGCCCGTAATGAACAGTACGCCCGTCGCCACCAGCAGCACACCCATCGCCTGCTCGACCCGGTGCAGATGCCGCCGGAAACGCCCGAGAAACGCGAGAAACGGCCGCACTGCGAGGCTGGCCGCAAGAAACGGCAACCCGATCCCTGCGGAATAGACCGCGAGCAGCGCAGCACCCCGTCCCTGGCTCGCATCGCCCGCCGCAAGGAATAGGATTGCTGCCAAAACCGGGCCGACGCAAGGCGTCCAGCCAAAGGCAAAAGCCAGACCTACGGCGTAGGCGCCCGCAATGCCCGCAGGCCGGCGCGCGCTCTGGAAGCGGGCGTCGCGGTTGAGAGACCCGATCCGGAACACGCCCAGAAAATGCAATCCGAGCAGGATCACGATCCCGCCCGCGATCGGGGTGAGGACCGCCAGACTATCGATCAGCACCTGCCCGACGATACTCGCCGTCACACCCAGCGCCACGAACACCGTGGCAAACCCCATCACGAAGGCGAGCGCCGCGATGAAGACGCGCCGCCCGGCTGCGCTTTGCAGCGCTGTCTCGTTTTGCAGCTCATCGAAGGTCACGCCGCCCAGGAAACAGAGATAAGGCGGGATCAACGGCAGGACGCAGGGCGACAGGAAGCTGAACAGGCCCGTGACGAACGCCACACCCAGCCCGACATCGAGCCCGCTCATTCGTCCAGCACCGGCTCGATGAGGGAATAGCGGCCGTCCGGATCCTCGATCTCCACGACCCAGAGATCCGGGTCGAAGTCGATCTGGCGGCGGATGTAACCGCCGGCTTCCACTTCGCTGATCCTCCCCTTTCCCCCGGCTCTCATCCAGGCCGGTTCGCCGTCCCGGGTTCGCGTTTGACTGTAAAGATCGATCTCACCGTTCAACCGGTCGAGCTTGAGAATGATCGATCCGGCGTCGGGATCGCCCTTGCGCGGTATCGCGATGGCGATGCCCGAAACGTCGCACAACCGGATCTGCGCCTGCACCCACAATTTGGTTCTAAGCCTCGCACCCATGGATCTTTAGCCCTCGTCCATCGCGCCACGGCGCGCGAGCCAACGGCGCAGGGCTTCGGAATCCCACGACACCAACGCCTTCTCGTTCAGCAGCGGGTGATTCAGCCGCCCCGCCGAGCCATCCCCTTGCCCAAGCGTTGCCCGGCCCCGCTCGATCAGGCTTTCGATACGGCGCAACTCCGCTGCCACCGCCGGCGCGGGCTCGCCCGACGCGGTCCGCTCAAGCGTCTCGGCCATGAGTACCCGGTAACGCTCAAGCGGTTCGCGCGGTGCGTTGGCGAGTTCCGCCCGCTTCGCCTCGCTCGCGGATCTGTCAATCACGACGCGTCCGTCCGGGTTCTGCTCCAGAACTGCGCCGTAAAGTTCCGCCGCCGCCTCAATGCCGACCAGGCCCTCTTCCACATCCACCGCCACGTCTTCCAGGGTTCTCGACAGCGGGTCGCCGCAGCCGCCGCCTCCGCCGCTTGCAATCCGAAAGGAATCGCCTCGCTGCGCCATCAGGCCATGAAACTTGGTCGGGCTGGCGGCGGCGAAATTCTCCGGGATGGTTTGCCAACCCTCCGCGCCTGCACGGCGGATCAACAGTTGGTTGGCCGCGCCCGGATAGCCGCCGTCGATCCCGTAGGGCGGCACCTTGGCCCGTTCGCCCAGGCCGTTGATCTCTACGTCGTCGGCGAGCAGCGTCACCTGGCGCACCGTGCCCACCCCGCCTCGGGTATGGCCGGCGCCGCCGCTGTCGCTGTTCAACCGAAGCTCCTCGTAACGCAGCGGCAGTGTCGTCTCCACCCATTCGACGGGATAGTCGTTGAAATTCGAGGTCGGGTTGGGCGTACAGTTCCAGCCGTCCCGCCAGGCGCAGGCGCCCCAACCGCCTTCGAGAAAGAAGTAAAAACCGAAATCCTCACCCCGCGCCGCATCGTGTCCGCCGCCGGAAAAATTGATGCAGGTACCGTAGCTGGCCGCTCCAATTCGGTCCCCGGCCACGGGCGCCAGCGCGCCGAGCACCGCGTCGATAATCCGGATCGTCACTTCCGTCACGCCGCCGAAGCAGGGTGCGGGCGGTACTGGGTTAAGCAGCGAGCCGCGCGGAGCCGAGACGTGCACCGGACGGAAGCAACCGTTATTGAAAGCGATCTCCGGCCCCGCCAGTTGCAGCACCGCGTTGAACGCCGAGGAGAGGGTGTTGCCGTAGGACGAGTTGATCGGGCCCTCAGCCTGAGGGCTGGTCCCAGCGAAGTCGATGGCGACCTCGTCTCCCGTCACGCTCACGCTCACATGGATCCGGTAGGGCGTGTCGCTCGGCCCATCGTCCTCGATCACCTCGTCGAACTCGTAGGTACCGTCGGGAAGCTCGGCAATGATGTTTCGCATCAACGCTTCGGAATGGTCCTTGACCTCGTCCATGCAGGCCCGCACCACGCCCGCGCCGTATTTGTCCGCCAGCTTGAGCAGTCGGGTTTCCGCCGTGTGCGTGCTGGCGAACTGGGCGCGAAAATCGCCGATCTGATCGCGCGGGAAACGCATGTTGAGTGTGATCATGTCGATCACGTCCGGGTTCTCTTGGCCCGCGACATACCAGCGCACCGGCGGAATGCGTAAGCCCTCCTGGAAGATGCTCCGCGCCGTGCCCGAAAAGCCCGCCACCGCCATGCCGCCAATGTCGATATGGTGCGCTCGGTTGACGGCGAACGCGAGCAAGTCGCCGTCTGCGAACAACGGGCGAATCAACGCGATGTCGGGCAGATGCCCGCCGCCCCGGTAGGGGTCGTTGACCAGCCAGACGTCGCCCGGTTGCAAGCCATCTTCGCCGACATGGAGCATCAGGTACTCCACGGTCAGCGCCATCGCCGAAAGATGGCTGGGATCGAAATTCGCCGAGGCTACAAGTTCCGCCTCGGGATCGACAATGGCACAGGAGAAATCGCGCCCCTCGACGAACACCGACGAATTCGAGGTCCGCAGCATGGTGTGGCCCATTTCCTCGCAGATCGAGCCGAAGGCGTTA
Source organism: Alphaproteobacteria bacterium (assembly GCA_963694715.1). Taxonomy (GTDB): domain Bacteria; phylum Pseudomonadota; class Alphaproteobacteria; order UBA828; family JAPUJA01; genus CAVOEB01. Next base: position 6,869 of record CAVOEB010000044.1, read on the forward strand.
GCCACCACGGTTCCGGTCACCGGATCGAGGTTCCGCGCGCTCATGATCCGTCCCGCGTCATAACCAATTCGCCCCCGTCGGCAACCCGAAGTGCAAAGCCTTGGGGCAGCACCGTGGTCGACTGACCCTCCTCGACTACTGCGGGGCCGCTCACCTCGTATCCCGCCGGCAACAATGCGCGATCAAACACCGATGCCTCGAGCGGCCCACCGCCGTCGGGAAACCAGATTGCCCGGCGCGCAATCTGTTCCGCCGTATCGAACGTTGCTGGTAAGGACACCGTCGGCGCGACGAGCCCACGAGCGACCCGTACCGCAAGGCGCAGCGCAATCACCTCGCGGGAATCGCCCGGCCGGCGATGAGCAAAAGCCGTCTCGTGCTGGCGCTCGAACGCCTTACCCGCATCCGCGATGGCGCCTTCCGAGTAGGGCGGCGGGCCCGTGAGGGGAATAGTCAGCTCGTGGGATTGGCCCGCGTAACGCATGTCGAGAGCGTAGTCGAAGCAAGCGCCCTCGGGATCGGACCCGTCGCGTTCCAGATCGGTGCTGGCCTCCTCCCTGAGCGCAACGGCATCGGCGGCTAGTGCATCGAGATCGAGCGACGCGGCGTCGGCAACCACCGAGTGTGCATAGTCGTGCGCGATATCCGCGAACAATCCGCCAAACGCTGACCACACGGCCGGATAGCACGGTACGATGGCTTCCGCCGCCTCGATCTCGTCGGCCAGCAGCGCGGCGAACAGCGGCCCGCCGCCGCCGAAGCCAACGAGGCTATAGTCACGCGGGTCGAGCCCTGCCTGCACGGTCATCTCACCGATCAATTGCGCCATGCGCGCCGTGGCGAGGCGCACGATTCCCGCCGACGCCGCTTCCACGTCCAGACCGAGAGGCGTGGCGATAGCGTCTTCAATGGCGGCACGTGCTGCGCCCGCATCCACCGCCATGCGCCCGCCCAGGAAGCGCCCGGAATCGACCAGTCCCGCCGCCACCATGGCGTCGGTCACCGTCGGCACCGTCCCGCCCCGGCCGTAGCACACCGGCCCCGGCGCCGACCCCGCCGAGTGCGGCCCGACCTGCAACCGCCCGGCCGGATCGATCGTAGCGATTGAACCGCCGCCCGCCCCCACCGAGCGCACGTCAGCCAGGGTTACGCGCACCGGGATATCCCAGGCGAGTTCGACACGCTGGGCAACGCTGATTTCGCCTCCGGTAATAACGCAGACATCCGCTGTGGTGCCGCCGATATCGACCCCAATCAGGTTGGGCCGCGCGAGCGACCGGGAAAGGTTGAGCGCCGAGGCGACCCCGCCCGCCGGACCGCTTCGCATCATTTCGAGCGGTTTTTTTCGCGCCGTAGCGACAGAGGTGATACCGCCGTTCGATTTGATTACGCGCACCGGTGCGCGCACACCGGCCTCGGCAAGCCGCATCTCCAATGCGCCAAGCATGGCCTCGACACCGGGGCTCATCGCGGCGGCGATCACCGTCGTCGAAGCCCGCTCGTACTCGCCGATCTCCGGATTGATCTCGTGGGAGAGCAGGACCCGGATATCCGGCGCGATTTCGGCGATGCGCTCGCACACCCGGCGTTCGTGATCGGGATTGCGAAACGCGAACAACAGGCAGACCGCGGCGCAGGCAACGCCGCGCGAACGCATCCGCTCGACCGCCGCGTCTATGCTGGCCATGTCGAGCGGTGCCAATTCCTCGCCGCCCGGCCCGATCCGCCCGCCGATGGGCAGGCGCAGCGCGTGGGGCACCAGTGCCTTGGGCCGCTCCCAGCGCCAGCCGAACAGGTGCTCACGCCACAGGCGGCGCACCTCGAGGCTGTCGGTGAACCTAGCGGTGCCTAGAAACGCCACCGGCGCGGTCTTGCCCTCGATCAGCGCGTTGGTCGCAAGCGTCGAGCCGAACACGAGGCTCGCGATTTCTCCAGGCGGGATCGCGGCCTTTTCCAGCACGGCCATCAGCCCGCCCACCGCGTCCGCGGTGGTATCCGCTTTCTCGGCGATCGCCCGGCCCGATACATCGTCGAGCGCAAACAAGTCGGTGAACGTCCCGCCGACGTCGATGCCCACGTGAAACGCCATTAGACCTTGCGCCAGAGCGTTGCCAGCCAGGGCTGCTGCTCGCGCGGCAACCCTTCCGGCCGGTAGTAATGGCCGATCTCGACGAGCCCGGCACCAGACACGAACGCCCGCCAGTTCTCGATGTCGTGATAGACACCGTAGCGGCCCGCGTTCATGCCCTCCTCGTTCCGGCCCCGTGGGTTCGAGGCAAATATCACGCCCCCGGGCTTCAGCGCGCCAGCCAATTCCCGCAGCACCCTGGGCAGTGCGGCACTGGGGACGTGAAAGAGCGAGGCGTTGGCGAACACCCCATCGAAATGCTCCGCGGGCAGATCGAGGGCAAGGAAGTCCTGGTGCAGCACCTCGCAGCCCGAATGGGCGCGCGCCATAGCGACAAATTCGGCCGAGCCGTCGAGCCCCACGGGGGTATGCCCCAGCGCCACAAACTGGGCGAGGTCGCGTCCCGGTCCGCAGCCGAGATCGAGCAGCGCGAACGGCGGCGTGCCCTCGATGGCGCCCAGCAACGCAGCGATGTTCTGGCTCACGTCATGATCGCGCGTGCCTTCCCAGAACGACGCCGCCGAGCGCCCGTAATGGCCAAGCGTCGTCTCCGAGAGCTGGCGCAGGCTCTCGTCGTCCCGAGCCGGTTTATCGTCGCTCATAGTTTCTGCCCAATGCTCTCTCCCCGTGGGCCACTCTAGCAAACCCTGGCGCTGCTAGCCTCCCGCCCATGCCAGCCGCCGCCGATCCCGTTCTCAGCCTGATCGCGCGCCGCCGCACCGCCGACGGTGCGCGCGACGACGGCTCACGGCTCAAGCAAGCCTGGTCCGATTACGTCCAGTTCGGCCATCTGGGCCGGATGTAGGGACGGGAGCCCATTACGCGCTCAAACGCCGCGCAGCCTCTCGCCACCGGTCACGTTTTCCTGGCCGGCCGCGTAAATTTACTGGCCGCGTCCGCAGCCGGCGCGGGCTCGCGAAACCCGCGACCGAAGAAACGTCCCAGATTTTGCATCACTCCTCGAATTGGCTCTCGCGCCAGCGGATAGCGGCGGTGAGCCCCTCTTTCTCGGTAATTTCCTTGAACTTGACATAGACCTCGGTAGGCGTGGCATCAAGGATCGCACCGACCTCGACGCCGTAGTCGGTGGCCGAGCGGAAGCCGGATATTTCAGCCCCCTTGTTGATCGCTGCCTTGGTCGTCTTGAGCCCTTCGAGCGAGACTTGCGCCGCGCGCCGGGCGTATTTGAGCGCCGCCGCCTCGAGCTCATCGTCGGGAACTACGTGGTTGACCATGCCGATACGAAGCGCCTCGGGAGCGTCAATTAGCTCGCCCGTATAAAGCAGCTCACGCGCCTTCTTCAGCCCGACCACCCAGGGCATCACCGCCACCGGCGGCGCCGTGGAAAAGCGGATCTCGGGCTCGCCGAACATGGCGTTCTCGGAAGCGAAGGTCACGCAGCACATCATGGCCAGTTCGCAGCTTCCGGCCAGGCAGTAGCCGCGCACAACAGCGATCACCGGTTTGGAGCAATCCCACGGCCCGAACTCGAAGGCCTGGCAGGCGCGCAGCATGGCCCGCGCGCCGATTGCGGTTTCAGCGCCGAAGCGCCCGTCCCAGTCCTCGTTAAGGTCGTAGCCCGCGCCGAAATGCTTGCCGTGATGCCCGAGCACGACGACGTGGATGGAATCATCGGCGTCGGCCTCGTGGAGTGCTACGGAAAGCTCGTCCATCAGGTCGAAGGACAGAGAATTCATATTTTTCGGCCGGTTGAGCCGGATATAGCAAATGCGGTCTTTGGATTCGATTTCGATCGTGGCGGGCATGCACTCCCTCCCGGGTACGGCGGTTGTTCGATAGGGCGCAAGACTAGCATCGCGCGCGGCCGCGTACACCCTGTTGCCAGCGGCCCCACTTCGCCCGATGATAGGCACCCAAAAGATCCCGAGTGATCGAGGAGAAGCCATGACCAACGAGACTGGCAGCGACCACCCGCTGACGCCCCCGGGCTACGATCCGAAGCTAGCGCCGCGCTACACGGACATTGCGACCTTCATGCGCTGCCCCCTGGTGCGCGACGCCACGGGCATCGAAATCGCGCTGGCGGGTATCCCGTTCGACGGCGGGCTGACCAACCGGACCGGCGCGCGCCACGGGCCGCGCGAGATACGCAATCAGTCGAGCCTGATGCGCTCGATCCACCACGTCACCAAGGTCGATCCCTATGCGCTCTGCACCATCGCCGACGTGGGCGACGTGCCGTTTACGGACGTTTTCCACCTCGAACCCGCGATCGCCGAGATCGCCGATTTTTTCGGCAGGCTCCACGCGGCGGGCGCGGTGCCCCTGTCGGCGGGGGGCGACCATTCTGTGACATTCCCGGTACTCCAGGCAATCGCCGCCGAGCGGCCGCTGGGGCTGGTCCATATCGACGCCCATACGGACACCTGGGATTATTTCCTGGGCTCCAAATACCACCACGGCTCGCCGTTCCGCCGCGCCACCGAAGATGGCCTGATCGACCCGAAGCGAACCATCCAGATCGGCATCCGGGGCGCGCAGAATACCTCGGAAGGCTGGGATTACTCGCTCGACCACGGCATGCGGGTGGTCTTCATCGAGGAATTCGAGGCGCTGGGCGTGGACGGCGTGATCGCGGAAGCGCGCCGCGTGATCGGCGACGGGCCGGCCTATATCAGCTTTGACGTGGACGGGCTCGACCCGGTCTATACGCCGGGCACGGGCACACCCGAGGCGGGCGGCATCACCACGCGCGAGGCGCAGGCGTTGCTCCGCGGCCTACGCGGGATGGACCTCTATGGCGGCGACGTAGTGGAGGTCGCCCCACCGCTTGACCCGACGGGCAATACGGCGCTGGTCGGCGCAACAATAATGTACGAAATCCTCTGCCTGCTCGCCGAATCCGTGGCCGCGCGGAAGGGCACGGCCTAGGCCATCACCTTCGCCCGGCACGCCTTTGTCCAGTACGTCGCCGTGAAACATGGCTAGCGTTCGCGTGATTTTGGCAAATCGGAAGCGAGAAGATGCAGCGGGCAAAGTCTATTAACTACCGCCCTCCAATTCGACAAGCGCCTCGCCCATCGCCGCCAGGAAGGTGTCCGCGTTGTCTTTCGAGAAGACCAGCGGCGGGCGGATTTTGAGTACATTGGCGTTGGGCCCGGCGGGACTGATCAGGACGCGGCGTTGTTTCATGGCGGCGACCAGCGCGGCGGCCTCGTCGCTCGCGGGCTGCTTGCTCGCCGCATCGAGCACCAGCTCGACCCCGATATAAAGCCCCGCGCCGCGCACGTCGCCGATCAGGGGATGGGCGGCAGCCAGGTTACGCAGGCCCGCCATTAGGTAGGCGCCGGTGGTTCCAGCGTTCTCACGGATGTTTTCGTCGCGGATGACATCGAGCACGGCGAGGCCGACAGCGCTGGAGACGGTGTTGCCGCTGAATGTGTTGAAGTAACGGGTGCGTTTGCCGAACTCGGCCAGCAGTTCGGGCCTCGCCACCATACCGGCGACGGGATGGCCGTTGCCCATGGGCTTGCCGAGGGTGACGAGGTCGGGAACTAGGCCGTGGCGCTCGAAACCCCACATGTGGCTGCCTGTGCGGCCGAAGCCCGGCTGCACCTCGTCGGCGATGAACAGGCCGCCCGCCTTGCGCACGGCGTCGACGGCGGGGCCGAGGAAGCCCGCCGGTTCAGCGAAAATTCCGTCACTGGCGAAGATGGTATCGACCAGCAGGGCGGCCGGCGCAATGCCGGACGCTTTCATCTCGGCCAGCGCGCTATCCACCGCGCGGGCGAAGATCGCGCCGGTGTCTTCGTTTGGGTTGCAGTAAGCATCGGGTGCGGCGATGGTGCGGACATGATCGCCAAGGATATGCTCGCCCAGCGAGGGCGAACATTCGGCCACGGCGCTGGAGACGCCGTGATAGGCGTTGGCAGTGACGATGACCCCTTTGCCGCCCGTGACCGCGCGCGCAACGCGGAGCGCTAGGTCGTTGGCCTCGCTGCCCGTGCAAGTGAACATCACGTTGGCGAGCTCAGGGGGAAAGGTGCCGATCAGGCGCTCGGCGTAGGCAAGCACGGTTTCGTCGAGATAGCGGGTGTGGGTGTTGAGCCGTGCCGCCTGACGGGAAAGAGCCTCGACCACTCGGGGGTGGCAATGACCGACGCAGGGCACGTTGTTGTAGGCGTCGAGATAGGCCACACCATCGGCGTCGAAGAGCCACGCCCCCTCGCCCCGGACGAAATGGATCGGCTCGGCGTAAAACAGTCGGTAAGCGGGGCCGAGTAACGCCTCGCGGCGTTCGATCAGCGCCTTCTCGGCGGCGCCGATCTGGTCCGAATCGCCGGTGTAGTACTGGTTGAGAACGGCCATTGTCGGTTACTCCATGCCGCAGGCAGTGCGGAACGCCTTTGCCGCGGCGCCTTCGGGTAGGGCGTCGATGCGATCCAGCCTTGCCCAGCTTATTTCGACGTTCCGCATGAGATACTCCCGGTTTTCGGGGCGAAGGTGCGCACGCCAAGTGCATCCGACGGCCATCATGACATAGCGCATGGCAACGAGGTCGGCGAGCCAATCGAGTTCCGCCCGCTCGAGCGGGAGAACAGCATGAAAGGCCGCGATAAGCTCGCTCGCCAACGCCAGCGGCGTCTCAGTATCGAGGAGCTGGTAGGAAGCCGCAATGGCAAGATCGTTGATGAGCGGCGCCTCAATCATATCGCCGAAATCGAGTAGCCCGACAATGCGGTCGTGATCGGCGGCATCGACCAGGATGTTGTTGGCGTTGAAGTCGTTGTGAACAACCTGGCAGCGAAGCCCTCCTTGCGCCGGGCGGATGACCGCCTCGAAACGGTCGAGATGGGTCTCGGCCAGCGCACGGCAGACCGGGTCTTCGATATAACCGGTGCGATCGCGAAGGGCGTAAGCCTGCTGGATATCCCACAGCAGTTCGCGGGTTGCAGCGGGGTGGGAGAAGCCCTGCAGGGCCAGATCGGTTTTCGCGAGCAGTGTTCCCAGCGCACGGCATTGGGCCGGCGTGCGCTCGACGGTATGCAGAGGCACGCCGTCGAGGAAGCTGAACAGCCGGACCGCGCGCCATTCACCGCCGGCAAACTGGTGGCGTACGAGACGCGCGCCCCCGGTTGTCGGGATCACCGTCTCGACGGGCAGGCCGGGATCGGCCTTTGCGATGTGGTCGAGCCCCTCGATATAGAGCTCGGCGACCGCAGTATCCATGATGGGATCGGCGATCTTGATTACGAAGCGTTTGCCGTCCGCCGTATCGAGCCGGAAAATCTGGTCGACTTCGCCCGCTAGCGGCGTGGCGGTAGCGTCGAGGCCATAGAGATCGGTCGCAAGAGAGGCGGCCACCTGGGGCGATACCGCCACGCGTCTAGCCCTTCTTCCGTATCGCTCTGCAAGGCAGAGCGATACGGCGTTCAATTGCCACGGAGGCTTGACTGCGCTCAAGCGCCGTGCAGGTTGGCGCCGCATAAGCGGCGGCCCGCCCCGGTGTAATTTCTAGCCGCGTCCACGGCCGTAGCGGGCTTGCGAAATCGGAGTGAGTCCAGTTCATTGAATTTCGCGCCTATTCGTCTAATGGCCGGCTTGCGACCCAGCAATAGTCTTCGGGATCGAGCAGGTAACATTCGCGCACGCCGTGGGGTTTGTCGAGGCTGCCCGCCAGAGCGACATGCCCGCCTGCGCGCGCGGCCACCTCGGCCTCGTCCAGATCAAGTTCGTAGAGATGCAGCTCGACGCCCTGGCCCCGGCCTTCAACGCTTTCGACGAAACCCAGGAGCGGGTTGTCGGCGTAGATGTGATCGGCGTGGAGCATCCAATGGATCTCGCCCGCACGGAAAACGGCGAAATCTTCGTTCCAGTAGACGACGCTGGCGTTTAGAACCTGTTCGGCGAAATTCTTGCTCGCCTCGACGTCGCAGACCAGCAGGTTGGCCCCAAAGCGCTTGAGCGATCTGCCGTAATCGACGGCAGAGACGGGCCAGCTGGGTTTCGTGCTCTTGGTTGCCATGACGACGTCTCCTGATCGGCGGATGAAGCCGATTCTAATCCTTGCCCACGAGGCTCATGCCCGCTCGGCGCGCTTCGTCGAGGATCAGCGCGACCATGCCGGGCTCGGCGCCGATAGCGCCGGTGTAGGCGTAAAGCCGGCCCCGCTCATGGTCGTTCAAGGCCCGGCGCACGTCGTCTTCGGCATGAGGTCCGTCGCCCGCAAACATCCCGATCACGGTAACGGGCGGATCGATGCTCCGGGCGAGCCAATCGGCCAGGCTCGGGGGGCCCTCGAGAAAGCCGGCATGGACCTCGCGGAAATAATTCTGTTCGTGCAGCCGATCGGCCAGCGCGTGAGCCGCCGCCCCCGAGGTCGGATCCATCGAGGAGCCGTGGGCGATAATGAGGACCGCCGTATTGCCGAGAGCCCGCCCGCCGGTGGGATCAGCGCAGTGGATGGCGCGGAGCACGAGGGCATCCATGCCAAGATTGAGCCCCACGGATCCGCCGTAATAAAGCTCGCGCGCGCCCTGCACCGTGATGTGGCCGGTCAGCCCCAGACGCTCAGGAATGACATTGTTGGCAAATTGGCCGCCGGCCATGAGAAACGGCACGATCACGATGCGGCCTTCGGGCAGCTCTTTGAGCGCGTCTTCGACGGTGGGTTCGCCCTTGAGGAATCCCGTCTCGACGCAGGTGAACAGGCCAAGGCGACGTAGCGTTCCGGCATGTTCGAGCACAGCTGCGCTGGCACCGGCATCGGCGGACGCACCATGGCCCACAAGCAGGAGGGATTCCTCCGCCCACCAGGGCGATTGGTCTTCGCTGGGGCGCATCGTGTCGGTCAGTGGCTGATGCCCTCGGATAGGGTGATCACAGCAACCATATCACACGCTTTCTGGAGTGTTATCACCTCTAGCGCCACGCCGTTCATCGATAGCGGACCGTCCACGATGGAGACGGCCTAGTCTCCGAGCTCGGGACCCGAAAATTTCTTGAGTGCGTCAAAATCGGTGACGAGAAGATCCTTGCCCTGGGTCTCGACGCCAACCTCACGGAGTCGCCCAAGCGCCCGTGAGAGGATCTCGGGCTTCATACCCAACCGGCCCACGAGGATCGATTTGTCGTAGGGCAGGCGGATCAGCGAGGGGCGGTCCGGCGCAGGATGCATGCGAAGCAGGAAATCGCCCCGCCGCTGGGGTGCGGACTTGGCACGCTGCTGCTCAATCTGACTGACGAGATGGCGCATGTGACGCGACGTGGAAGCCAGCATGCTGAGTGCGATGTTGGCGTCATTGCGCAAATGGTTGAGGAACTCGCTGGCAGGGATCGCCAGCAGGTCCGCATCCTCGACCGCTTGAGCGGTAACGGGGTAGCGCTACGAGGAAAGAATCGCGGCTTCGGCAAAAGACCCGCCGGTGGTGAACACGCCAATCACGGTCGGGTTGCCGTCGGCGGATTCGCGCGTCAGCGTTACCCAGCCCCGCCCCACGGCATAAAAACACCTTGACCGGATCGTCTTGATGGAAGACGACAGTGCCATCTGGCACGGCCTAGAACACCGCATGGGCGAGAAGCTGACGCAAGGTCGCATCGTCGAGCCCGGAAAACAGGGCGAGTTGACGGACAATTGCCCAATCGGTCTCGGATGTTTTTCGCATGTCGTCTTCGAACGCTCCGTACTCGTGGCAGTACTTGCGCGAATATCCTCCAGCCCTTCGGAGGAAGTCGAGAACACGAAGACACGCACGGCCGCTTGGCGAATGGGGGCCCGCGCGGGTATCCTTGCGCGCAACTGGGAGGATACGGCCATGGCCGACGACGGCGCGCTAAACCGCTGGCGGCGCTACGACGCGTGGGACGAGCGCCCCCTTCGGCTCGACAAGTTCGCGCCGGAGAGCCCGGCCGACGGCTTTTGCGCGGCGCAAAGCCCGAACGATCCTGCGCCCTCGATTTGTATCGAGAACGACACGGTCGTCGAGATGGACGGCGTGGCGGCGGGTGATTTCGACATGATCGACGCCTTCATCGCCGCGCACACCATCGATGCCGAGGTCGCCGACGAGGCGATGGCGCTCGATTCGGGTGAATTCGCGCGCATGCTGGTCGATATCCACGTGCCCCGCGCCGACGTGGTGCGGCTAGCCCGGGGCATGACGCCCGCGAAGCTCGCCGAAGTACTGTGGCGGCTCTCGACCCTGGAGCTGACCTTTGCCCAGGCCAAGCTGCGCGCGCGCAAAACGCCGGCTAACCAGGCCCATGTGACCAACGCCAAGGACGACCCGGTACAGCTCGCCGCCGACGCCGCCACTGCCTCAGCGATCGGCTTCGACGAGATCGAGACCACCATGCGGGTCGCGGAAAATTCATGGTCAAACGCGCTGGCCTGCACCATCGGCGCCGCCGTAGGGCGCGGCGGCACGCTCTTCCAGTGCTCGTCCGAGGAGGCCGAGGAACTGCGCCTCGGCATGGCCGGTCTGACGTCGTACGCCGAGACGGTCTCGGTTTACGGCTCGGAGGGCTCGTTCATCGACGGCGACGATACGCCCTGGTCCAAAGCTTTCCTGATAGCGAGCTACGCCTCGCGCGGGATCAAGGCGCGCTGCACCTCAGGCGCGGGCTCGGAGCTTTTGATGGGCTTTCACGAGGCGAAGTCGATCCTCTATCTCGAAGCGCGCTGCCTGTGTGTCCAGCGCGGCATCGGCGTGCAGGGCACCCAGAACGGCGGCATCGATGGCGCACCGGTCACCGCCTCGGTGCCGGGGGGCCTGCGTGAGATCCTGGCGGAAAACGTAATGGCTGCGCTGCTCGACCTCGAATGCGCCTCGGGCAACGACACCCGGATCAGCGAATCCGAGATCAGGGTCGGCGCCAAGATCATGCCCTACATGATGGCGGGCACGGATTTCATCTGCTCGGGCCAGGGTTCGATCCCGAAATACGACAACTCGTTCGGCGCCTCGCTGTTCAATGCCGAGGAGATGGAAGACTACATGCTGATCCAGCGCGACTTCGAGATGGAGGGCGGCGTTCGCCACGTGCCCGAAGACGAGCTGATGGCCTTGCGCGCCCGCGCGATCGACGCTCTGGAAGCGGTGTTCGACGAACTGGGGGTGGCAAGCCTGCGGCCCGAGCAGAAATCCAGCGTGCTGACCGCTCACGGCTCGAAGGACACGGACACGTTTTCCTTCGCCGAAGTGCGCCGCATCGCGAGCGCCTTGCAGGCGCAGGAAGTCACCATCCTTGACGTCGTCATCGCCCTTGAGAAGCGGGGGTTTTCCGACGTCGCCCAGAACATCCTCGACCTGATGAAGCAACGGGTCTCGGGCGACCACCTGCAGACCGCCGCTATCTTGCGCAATGGCCGCGTCCTAAGCGCGGTGAACGATCCCAACGATTATGCCGGGCCGGGCACGGGCCACCAAATCTCGCCCGAACGCCGCGCGGAAATCGCGGCAATCCGCGACGTGCTTTCAAAAGACGAGATACTCGCCTGGGCGGCGCGCGACGCGGCGGATGAGCGTCGTCGCTACCGCTTGGAGCCGACCGGCACCGCGCAAGCCGGAGAGGCGCCCGGCGAAGTGGTGATCGGGCTCTCGCCCGCGTTCGGTGGCGAGTTGCACCGGACCACCGGCGAGGCGCTGCTCTCCGACGTGCTCGATGCGCTGATCGGCGGCATCGAAGAAGGCGGCGGCACGTCTCGGCTGGTGCGCATACACCACACGGCGGACACCTCGTTCCTGGGCCTGAGCGCGGCGCGGCTGTCGGGCTCCGGCATCGGAATTGGTATTCAGGCCAAGGGCACGGCGGTGATTCACAAGTCGGATTTCTACCCACACATGAACCTGGAGCTGTTCTGCCAGGCGCCGATCACCGATCTGAGCCATTACCGGCAGATGGGCCGCAACGCGGCGGCCTACGCCAGGGGCGAGGATCCCGAGCCGGTCTCGATCCCCTATCAGGGCGAGGCGCTGGGCTCGCGCTACCACGTCCAGACCTCGCTGATCTACGCCATCGAAACGGCGTTGCTCGACCCGGCTCGCGAGCCGGAAGAGCTCAGGGTGACGTTTCTTGACCGTCGATAGGAAAGCGCTCGACGCGCTCTACCCTGTCGCCGAGAAACAGGCGGCGCGGCTGCGCACGCGCACGGGAAAGACGCTTGATGCACTGACGCTTAAGGCGGCGCGCGATAGGGGTCTCGAAGCAAGTGACTTCGCGATCACGCCCGAGGCGCTTCGCCTCCAGGCCGAGGTCGCCGAGGTCGCAGAGCGGCCCCAGCTGGGCGAGAACCTGCGGCGCGGCGCGGAGCTTGCGAACGTCCCGCAGGAGACGATTTTCGAGACCTACGAGCTGCTACGCCCGGGTCGGGCCCGCGACAAGGCCGAGCTGCTCGCCCTGGCCGAACGCTATCGGCGGGAGTTCGACGCCCCGGAGAGCGCGGTGCTGATCGAGGAGGCCGCCGAGGTCTACGAGCGGCGCAATCTCTACCGCAAGCGATTCTGAGCCGGGGGCCCGCCCCTCGCCTCTGCCCGGCACCTCGTGAGCAACCCTTCAAATTCCGTAACCCGTGCGCCGTTGACCCTAGGCGGCTTGGCAATCCTGTTCGCCCTGCTGTTCCTCATCGGGGCCTCCTGGGGGCTGATGCTCGCGCTCAACCGCGTCGCCATGTCCGAGGGCATCCCGGTCCTCTCCTACATCTTCTGGCAGATGCTAGGCGGCGGACTGATCTTGCTTGCGGTTGTCGTGGTCCGGCGCCGCCCGTTTCCACTCGATAGGGCCCATCTTCGCTATTACCTGTTGCCCGGGGCGTTCGGCCTGGGCGCGCCGTTCTTGCTGCTTGCCTTCGTCGCGCCGAAAATTCCGGTCGGCGTGGTCGCGCTCGGCGCCGGGATTGCGCCGATGCTGACCTACGGCTTCGCCGGGCTGATGAAGCTCGAGCCCTATTCTCTGCTCAAGATTGTCGGCATGATCGTCGGCTTTGGCGGTGTCCTGCTCGTCGTCCTGCCCGAGACCAGCCTGCCCGCGCCCGATATGGTGGGCTGGGTTCTGGTTGGCTTCAGTCCATCGATCCTATTCGCACTCCAGAACGTCTGGATCCAGCGTTACCGCCCACCCGTGACCGACAGTTTGACGCTCTCGGCCGGCTTCCTGTTGGCCGCGGCGCTGGTCATTTTTCCGTTTCTCGCCGCCACGGGTGGCTGGTGGTTCTTCTCCGGACCCATGAGCTGGGGCGACTGGGCCCTGATCATAGTCACGCTGATGATCGTGGTCGATATGGTCCTTGTGTTCGAGATCATCCGCCGTGCCGGGGCGGTGTTTCTTTCGTCGGTCGCATATCTCGACGTCCTGGCCGGTATCGCCTGGGGCATGATCATCTTCGGCGAGGTCCATTCGGGATGGATCTGGGGCGCGCTGGCCTGCCTGTCGGTGGGGCTGCTGCTGGTCACGACCCCTCGCAAATTTTTCCGCGCTCACGCCCAGACGAAGTAGTGCTCGAATTCCCAGTCGGTCACCGCGTGGACGGTAAGGTCGACGTCGTTTGTCGCCGCCCATTCGGTGAAGTCCCGCCACTCGTCTTCCTTGAGCTGCGCGAAATGATCGACGAAGGCATCTCCAAAGGTTGCCCGCGCCCGGTCCGACGCCTTGAAGACCGCGGCAGCGTCGGCGAGGTTTCGGGCGAGCGGTTCGAAGCGGGGATCGTCGATCTTGTCTGGTTCGGGGTAGGGGCCGGGGTCGGTCTCGTTTTCCAGCCCCTGCAAGCCGCCCAGCAGAATAGCTGCCATGGTGATGTGGAAGTTGACGTCGCCGCCCGAGACCCGGTGTTCCATGCGGGTGAGCTTGGCGGGATAGGCGCCGTGAACGATACGCAGCGCCGCGGAATGGTTGTCGAGCGCCCAGGACGCGTTCTCGGGCGTGAACAGCCAGCGGTCCATGCGCCGGTAGGAATTGACCCAGGGCCGGAAGAGGACGTGAAAATCGGGCATGGTATCGAGGATACCGCCGGCAAAATGACGCCCCAACCGGCTTAACGCTCCGGCTTCGGCATCCCACAGGGCATTCGCCCCGTCGCGCCAAAGGCTGAGATTGTGGTGCGAGCCGGTAGCCGAATCGCCCGTGCCTATATGGATCACCGGCATGAAGGAGGCGACCAGGCCGTGCTCGATACAGAGCTGCTTGAAGTAGAGCTTGGCCCGGGCCGCGTCGTCGGCGGCCTCGAGAACCGGCTTGGGGGCGAGCATGAATTCATACATGCCGTGGCCGAGCTCGGTATGAAACGCCTCGATCTCGACACCGACGCCCGCCATGCGATCGAGGAACTCCTTGGCGAGGGGCTCAAAGGAGGGATCGCGGGCGATGCTGTAGCAGTCCCAGTCGCGGCCAAAGGTCTTGAGCCTGCGAAACTGCTTGGACCGGACCAGATCGTCGTCGGCCTGGTAGATATAGACCTCGAACTCGATCGTAGCCCGGGCTTCGAGCCCCAGCGCGTCGAGGCGGGCGACGGCGGATTTGAGCATCTGGCGCCCGTGCATCGGACAGGGCGAACCGTCTTCCATCACCAGATCGCAGATAATCGCGGCGGTATCACCCTTCCAAGGTTGGCGGACGAGCGTCGCATAATCTGGCAGCGCCAGCATCTTGGGCAGGCCGGCTTCGACGCTGGTAAAGGCGGTCTCGCTCAGCTCGTCGGCGCTGCGGAACACCATGACGGCGGTAGACAACCCCGTGCCGTAGGCCGCGAGCGCCTTTTTGAGCCAGACGATCTTGCCCCGCATCGTGCCGTTGATGTCGGGGATCTCCATCTGGGCGAAGCGCACGCCCTGGCCCGACATCTCGTCGAGCAAGTGGGCGCTTTCGTCACTACGCGCCTTGATCAGTGCCTCGTCCAGCATCTCTCCCCTCACCTTCCCTGGCCGCTTTGCGGCGCAGGCTGGTGCGATAGCCTATCGCGGACCGTCTGACAAGCCGCCGGGACTCCACCATATGCTAGACGGCGCCTGCCCGACACCACAGGGCAAGGCATTCGTCGTGGAGCACGCCCGATACGATCTCGACCTGGCGTGCAAGCGTGGCGTTGAGCTCCCGGCAGGGGCCTAACACCTCTTCCATTGATTCGGGCTGGACCTGGATGAGTTCGAACATGGATAGCCCGTAGACGACACGGCTTACGCCCGTATACCAGGCCGAACCAAAGCACATGGCGCAGGGCTCGACGTTGGAATACATGGTGTAGCCCGCGAGGCTCGCGCCCCGGGCGAGATAGGTCTGGCGCGCGACCTTGAATTCCGCATGACAGGTGGGATCACCATCGCCGGCCACCGTATCGAAGCTGCGACCGATGATTTGGCCCACCTCATCAACGAGTACCGAGCCGTAGGGCAATTCGCCCGCCGCCCGGCCCCGTTCGGCCTCGGCGATGGCTTCGCCCATGAATTTCTCGTCATCGAGCATCCCGGCCTCCACTTCCGCCTATGACGTTCAAATTTGTTCGGCGGCCATTTTAAAAGATTGTCCAGTCAATTTATGCTGTGCGAGAACCGAATTCTTAGGACGTGAGGGCGAGGCAGGTTTCATGACGACGATGACCTGTTGGATCGAACCCGGCGAGTTGCTCGAGGCCGCCTATGACGCGGTGCGCGGTGCCGACGCGGGGCCGGGCGACGGCGCCTCCGCGCTCGACGCCTGGTTTGTCGAACTCATTGCCCCGCCGGCGGCGCCTGGCTGGCCGATTGCAAAGCCCTGTGGCAACGCCACCGGGCCCGTTTCGAGGCCGCACTAGGCGACGACATTCATGCCATTTCTCGATACTTCGGAGATGAATTTCTACTACGATTTTGTCCTGCTGAAAGAGGATCACTGCGACACGGCGTCGACCTGCTGGCACCACAACACCGGCTACTATCCCTTGCAGGGCCGCAAGATCATCAACTGCTGGACCGCGCTCGATACGGTGCCGTTGGAAACGGCGCTGCGTTTCGCCCGAGGCTCGCACCGGGGCGATACGGTGCATCGCGCCATTCATTTCAATCCCGAGGACGCCTACGAGAACCCCATGATGGAGAGGCCGATTCCACCCGACCTCGACGAATCCGATAATTTCGAGATCATCACCTGCCCGATAGCGCCCAGCGATTGTCTGGTGTTCAACGCCTGGACCTTCCATACCGTTCCGAGCAACACGACGAACCAGCGCCGTTGCGCCTATTCGACCAACTGGGTCGAGGACAACGCGACCTTTAACGACATCCCCCAGGGAACCGATCCACCTTACCGAGGTTACAATTTTCGTCCAGGGCGGGCCGATCGTCTGCGAATCTTTCCCCCGCACCCGCTAGGCGCCGAGCCCAAGCTCGTTCACGAGCAGGGTATACGCGGCAACCGCGTCGCTCGTGGCGAGCAACCCGGCTGCGGCCAAAACGTAGTGCCGGTCGAGCAGCACAGATGCACTTCTCGGCACCAGCGAGCCCTCTTCACGCCGTTCGAGCGCAAGCCCGAGGGTATCGGCGGCCGCCTCG
>CAVOEB010000045.1:0-22985 GCA_963694715.1 Alphaproteobacteria bacterium
TGACGACGATGTTGCGTCCGCCGAGGCTTGTGCCATTGAGCGCTTCAATGGCCGTCTTTGCAGAGTTTTTGGACTCATACTCGACGAAGCTGAAACCGCGGGAATGCCCGGATTCGCGATCGATAAGCACCGTCGTCGACTGAACCGGACCATGCGGTTCGAACACTTCGCGAAGTTCGTCCGATGTACAGGCGTAGGGCAGGTTGCCCACATAGAGCTTGTGGTTCACGGCGCCTGTCCCTCTGCTTCTGACAGCGTGGAGATCTTTTCCCCGTCAATATTGACGTTCCCCGCATGACCACGCCACTGAACCGGCAGGGGCCGAACTTCGTCGGCAGCCGGACAACGAATTGCGAACGAATCACCAATCCTGATCTGCAAAACATTCCCTCGTGCCGACCGGGCTGTGCGGTCGAGCCTGAGACGTCTGAAATCGGCGCGTCCCTTAAGGCCTCAGCCTTAAGAAAACGAACGCCAGATCGGCAACCCAAAGATTACCGTAAGTGTCAGCCGAGAGGCAGTGGTCCCGTTAGCGCCGGGTCAGGCACTGGGCGGCACGCGGTTTCGACCCGACCGATTCACGAAATAGAGGCCGAGCATCAAGGCCGCGACGGCCGCCCAAATCCATGCCGAATGGCGTTCGTCGAAAAGCAAAATTCCCCAGCCGATGGCGGCGAGGGCTTCGATATAGGTGCCCGTGGACGCGAAGACGGCCCCGGCGCGGCGGATGACCTCAAAGAAGAGCAGGCTGCTGAAGGCAACGATCAGGGTCACGCCGATCAAGGCCCATTCGCCGACCCCTATGCCGGACGGGAACGCCCACCAGCTGTCGGTGACGGCCATCGCA
Source organism: Alphaproteobacteria bacterium (assembly GCA_963694715.1). Lineage (GTDB taxonomy): Bacteria > Pseudomonadota > Alphaproteobacteria > UBA828 > JAPUJA01 > CAVOEB01. The sequence goes on from CAVOEB010000045.1 coordinate 848, forward strand.
GGAAGCAGCGCTAGCGCGCCGACGAACAAGCCGCCAGCACACAGGGTGAGAGAGTTGCAGCCCCGGGGCCAATAACGCTCGATAAGGACATTGTGAAAGGCGTAGATCACCGGTGCAGCGAGCACCAGCAGCACCCATCCGACCATGCCACGCTCCGGAAGGCTGGAGTCGGGCAGCACGATCAGCAAAACGCCGCCGAGGCCGAAAAGCAGGCCCAGCGCACGGAGCGGGCGCAAGGGTTCGATCGCGAACAGGGCCGCAAGAAGGAAGGTCAGCATGGGCTCGAGCAGGACCGTCAGGCTGATCACGCCGGCGGGCAGCTTGGTCGCGACGAAGGCGTAGAAGCAGGCGGGCAGGCCGGCGCCCAAGATCCCCGCGATGGCATAGGCGCGCAAATGTGGGAAATCGAGGGGCGGCAGGCGGCATCGGGCGGCCGAGATGGCGAGCAGGATGACGCTGGCACCCAGCACCTGCCAGAAGACGAAGGGAATAAAGGGTATCCCGGATTCGGTCGCCAGCTTGTAGAGAGCATAGATGGCGGCCCAGAGCAGCGCCGCAGAGAGCAGTAGCAGAATCGGCATCAGCCCCAGCGAAGATTCGCCGCGAGAGTGCAAGAGGGTTCGGAAATCGCGTGGCGGCATGGGTGACTTGCCTCACGGGGCCAGGAGTTACGGGGCAGCGGGCCGCCCGGCAGACGGGTTGCGGAAATCAGAACATGGGAATGATGTCGTCCGGATCGAAGGCGACGGTCTTGCCGTCGACACCGATTTCAGGAATCGCGGGGAATTCGATGCCGTGGGGATCGAGTATGCCCTTGAGCTTGAGCACGGCGTCGCGCCAGTTCTCGCGGCGTTTGTCGAGGGTCAGAATGCCGAGGCCCGCTTCGCGCGCCGTCTCTTCGAGCAGCCGGTGGGCTGGGCGGAAGGTTTCGGGGAGCTCCCAAAAATCGTCGGGTGCCTCGTAGAGGATGCCCGAGAGAAATACATAGCCGGCGCGCACCTGTTTGGTGATCTGGGCTCGCTGCTCGTCCGTGATGCGCGGCAGGATCTCGCGCACCACTGTCATGCAGATGCCCATATGGCGCGCTTCATCCTGGCCGACGCGGCGGAAAGCCTCCTTGAAGACGGGAATTGCCGTGCGCTGGTACATGGTATGAAGCAGGGTCGAGGAGGCGACTTCACCCATCAGGAACGCGGAAAACAGGATGGGCAGGGGGAGCCTCTGGACACCTTTCTTGAAGCCCCCCAGCGGCAGCCGTTGTGGAAATACCATTTGATGTTGTTGTGTGCGAGGCGGCCGAGCGGGGTTTCGGGCTCGTAGTCCAGCGGTCCGCCCGGGGTCAGAGTCTGGATTGCTAGCTGGCAGACCTCTTCGTGATTGACCTCGTCGCGGGTGATCGAGAAGAAGCATTTGCGTAACGGGTCTTCGGCGTGGATCATCGCGCGAGAAAAGACCGCGGGGCCCGAGCTGTCGAACACGGAGAGCAGAGCAAACCAGTAGGAGAGCGCGTAGCGCTGGTCGAGGGTAAAATTCTCGGGCCGCAGGCTGTCCCGCGGCAAGCAATTGGGCTGCCCAGCCGGGGTAGCGAGACTTGTTGTAGAGGTCCCAGAGCTTGGGCGTCTCGGTGCGCCACTCGATGGGAAACACGTTGTTGTCGGGAAACGGCGGCGGTTCCTTGCAGTCGTACAGCATGGCTTCCGGATCGGGTGCGGCCGAAGGGGTCGCCGGGCGCAATGCGCTTACGAGGTCGTTTGCCGCGATGTCCTGCTTACCAGCCATGATCGATCACTTCTGTACTGCTTGGCCTGTCGTCCCACAATTATAGCTCGTCTGAGGGGCCGTAGACGCCCACTTGAATCGGCGTTGGCGTGCCCCCCGTGCAGGGGTTGTTGACCTGGGGGCAATTCGAGATCACCGCGAGGGCGTCGGCATCGGCGCGAAGCTCGACGTGATCGCCTGCGACGGAGGCGTCGGGCTCGAATATTTGTTCCGTCAGGCAGCCGTCGGCGCCGACCGGCACGCGGCAGAAGAAATTTATATTAGGCACAATATCGCGCCAGCCGAGGCCGTAAGGCTCCAACGCCTCGAGGAAATTTTCACGGCAACCGGGGCAGTCGTCGACGCCATAGAGCATCTTGTTGCTGGGCGCGCTGCAGCAGCCGGCGATGCTATCGTGCCAGCCGGAACTATCAGCGATCACCGTGAACATCGGCCGGGCGCGATCGGAATAGAGCGTGTGGCCGGTGGTCAGGCGCAGGCTATGGGACGCCTTCAGTGTGTTGGGGGCATGGTAACGCTCATCGTAGTCGTGGGCATTGTAGCACAGGAAATCGACGCCTTGATGGCCCTCGAGATCGGTGATGCGCAAGGTTTGTCCGCGTTGGATCACGCCGCTCCAGGGCCGACCGGGCGCAACGGTTTCGTCGCTGACCGGCGGTCCCGGTTGAGCATTGGGTGATGCCATGACAGTTTTCCTCTCGATGATCAGAGCGGGCGACGTTGGTCGACGACCCGCTGCGCCTTGCCTTGTGAGCGCTCGACACTGCCCGGTGGAGCAATGCGTACGGTCGCGGTAACACCGATCAGCGATTTTATGTCACCGCGCACGGTCATGGCAAATTCGGCCGTCCCCGGCCCTATGGTGCTCAGGGTCATATCCAGGGCCTGGACCGCGACGTCATGACGGTAGGACTCGCGGCCGGCCGCTTCGGCCAATTTCTGGGGATCTAACGCATCGGACTTGGATATGAAAGCGCCGGACTAGCGCCCGCGAAAGACGGGTGGGCGCTTGGCCAGGAATGCCGCGACCCCCTCGGCGTAATCGTCCGTAGAAGCGGCAATGCGCTGGAGTTCGTATTCGAGGTCGAGCTGGGCGTCGAGATCGTTGCTTGCCGACTCGTTGAGCGCGCGCTTGATCAGGCCGAGCGCCCGGGTGGGTTGCGTCGCCAAATGGTGGGCCAGACCGCCTGCCTCGGTCATCAGCGCGTCGTCGTCGACGGATTTCCAGATCAGGCCCCATTGTGCGGCGGTATCGGCGTCGATGGCCTCGCCCAGCATTGCAAGGCCGGCGGCGCGCGCGGGGCCGACGAGCCGGGGCAGGGTGTGGGTGCCCCCGCTATCGGGCACCAGGCCAATCTTGCAGAAGGCCTGGATGAATTTGGCCGACCGGGCTGCAATCACGATGTCGCAGGCGAGGGCGATATTGGCGCCCGCACCGGCCGCCACACCGTTGACCGCGGCGATAATCGGCCGGTTGAGCGCGCGCAGACGGCGAACCAACGGGTTGTAGTTGCGCTCGAGGATGTCGCCCAACTCGGCCCCGTCGCTGTCTGCGAGGTTATCCTCGTCTGGCAGGACATCGGCTAAATCCTGACCGGCGCAAAATCCCCGGCCGGCACCGGTCAACAGGACGGCGCGAACGCCGGCGTCGCCCTCGATGGCGGTGAGCGCGTTGCGCAGCTCGGCGTGCATCGTCTCGTTGAAGCTGTTGAGCTTGTCGGGACGATCGAGGGTGATTGTCGCGACGCCATCGGCCGTCTCGACCTGGATCGTCGTGAAGCTCATCGAAGTGCTCCTTGCGCGGCGCGCACAATGTTAGAGACGGACAATCCTAGAGCAAGCGTCAAGAGCGCGCAAAGGGTTGAAGGACGCACGGGGCGTGATCCACGGGGCCCTCCGATCGTGCCTCCGTATTCAACGAATTCCCCTATGGCGAGTATTTCTTATCGTTAATAAACTATATGGTATACACCATAATGATTATTATAAGGACGAAAAAGCCCGATATGCCTTCGTGTTTGGGGGATTACGTGCGGGGTTTTAGACGGGGGTGAAGCCGGCGTGAAAAATCAAACGAAAGATAGCTCCGAAAAATCACGACCGAAGCGGCTCGTTGACCGTGATCTTGCCAGCGAACTGACGAGGGCGCGGAACGCCGCGCGCCAGAGTCAGGCCCAGCTTGAAGCTTTTTTGATCATTACCCTTACTTCGCCGATCTAAAGGACCATCAGGGTCGCTACCTCTTTGTCAGCCGGCGTTATGAAGAGGTCTACGGTCGACCGAAATCGGAAATCGTCGGCCGGACTTGTCACGATTTCTTACCTAAAGAGCAAGAGGGCCGGGCGATAGCCCAGTTTCGCAAGGTTCTCGATACGGGAATACGCCATGAGAAAATTTACTCCAAACTCGGACCCGACGGTGAGGAGCGACGGCTTGCGATCCGTTTTTCAATTTCAGGAATCGCCGGTGTACCGATGGGGGTTGGCTGCATTTATGTCGATATGACCGAAGACGGCGGCGCCGATAGCGCTCTCGAGGCCCTGCACCAGGAGATGCGCGAGAAGGAGGAAAAATTTTGCAGCCTAGTCTCGAACGTACCGGGTGCAATCTATCGGTCAAATTATGCTGACCCGCCGGAGATAGTGTTTCTCAGCGACGCGGTGATCAATTTGACGGGGTTTAGCGCAGAAGAGAATTCGGGCGAGGGCGGTGTCGGGTGCGAGGACTGCATCCATCCAGAGGACCGGGACAAGGTTTACGCCGAAATCAAGTGCGCCGCGCTTGACGGCAAGCCGCTTAAGATTGAATACCGCCTGAACCACAGGGATGGATCGATCCGCTGGGTCATCTCACGTGGCAGAACGACCCATGGCGAGGACGGCAAGCCGGAATGGCTTGATGGCGCGGTCATCGAAATCACCGACAAGAAACAGATCGAGGCCGAGCTGCGCACAAGCCGCGAGCGGCTGTAGCTTCAGGTGCTGGATTTGCAGGAGTCCCAGGGGCGACTCGAAGTACAGGGCGCCGAATTGCGCGATCTGGCCGAACATTTGTCCCAGGTGTGCGATGACGCCGAGGCGGCAAACCGCACGAAGTCTGAATTGCTCGCCATGATGAGCCACGAAATCCGGACGCCGATGAATGGTGTCATAGGTATGGCCGGGATGCTGTCGGACTCGGACCTGCGGCCCGGTCAACGCGAATACGCCGAAACGGCCCAGGAATGTGCGGACGCCTTGCTTGAGATTATCAACGACATTCTTGACCTCTCGAAGCTGGAGGTTGGCAAGATCGAGCTTGAGGTAACGGAGTTCGACCCCCGGCCACTGATAGACAGCGCGATCCAACTGCTCAGCCCACGGCTGGTTGCCAAAGATATCGAATTTGAGCTCTTCATCGCTGACGACGTACCGCACCGGCTGAGCGGCGACGCCGGGCGGCTACGCCAGATCCTGCTCAACCTGTTGAGCAACGCGTTGAAATTCACCGAGCGCGGCAGGATCGGGCTGGACGTGGAGCTGCATCGCCACCAGCCGGATGGCAGCGACCTGCGTTTCGAGGTCAGCGATTCGGGAATCGGCATCGCACCGGAGGTTTAGGCGGATTTTTTTGAGAAATTTACTCAAGCGGATTCCTCAATCACGCGGCAGTTTGGCGGCTCGGGGCTTGGTCTAGCGATTTGCCGCGAACTGGTCGAGCTGATGGGCGGTGAAATCGGTGTCGAGAGCGAACTCGGCAGGGGCAGCCAGTTTTCGTTTACCGCGCAATTTGGACAGGCGGAGGGCAAAACGGACGGCGTACCCTGGCGCTGCCCACGGAATTCAGGCCTCCGCATACTTGTGGTCGACGAGCGAGAATTGACGCGCGGCTTACTCAAGGAGCAGATCGAACGCTGGGGTGCGAAGGTCACCATTGCCGGGGACGTGATGGCTGGACTGGATGCCACCAGAGCGTATGCCGAGGGGGGCGGGCTCTTCGCTCTGGCGTTAGTGATCCGCACGGACCGCTTGACCGAACGACTCTGCAGTTATTGCGAAATTCCCTGTTTTGCTGCGCCCGCGCGCCCGCCAGAGTTGTCGGATCCGCCGGAGCCCGGCTCGGAGGGGCCGCGCTACCTGGTCCTGGTCGCCGAGGATAATCTGGTGAATCAGAGAGTTGCGATCGCGACTCTCGAAAAGGCCGGCTAACGCGTGGATGTAGCGGCGAATGGAATCGAGGCCGTGGGTATGGCGGCACGTCTGCCCTACGACGCTATCCTGATGGATATCCAGATGCCTGAAATGGGCGGGGTGGAAGCGAGCCAGCGTATCCGTCTGCTGCACGCGAACCAGTCCGCGGTCCCGATTATCGCGGTCACGGCGAACGCCATGGCGGGGGATCGCGAAGGTTATCTGTCAGCGGGGATGGACGATTATCTCGCAAAACTGCTGAGGCAGGAGGATATGATTGTCTTGGTCAGGAAGTGGGCGGACGACGCCCGGGCAGACGTCGGGCCGGCGAATCCAGAGCCTGCGCCGGCGCCAACCGCGCCGCAATTCGACGAAGTGATCATTGAAGAGCTCGAGATTCTACTGGGCCCCAAAGGCATGGCCACGCTGGTGCGCGACAGCGTCAAGAATTCGCGGACCCGGCTCGCCCGACCGGTCGACGCCGCCGGACAGTCGAACCTCAAGGTGGTAAGAGAGAAGGCTCACGACCTCAAGAGCGTGCTGGGCAGTTTCGGTGCGCTCACGGCGCACAGCGCGGCGGAAGAGGCCTGCCGCAACAGCCCGACGGCCGAGGCGCTTGCGCTGTGCAAAGAGGCGATCGAGACAGTCGACGGCGCGATCGAAGCCCCCTCCCGGCGCTATCCCGGCGCCGGCTGACTGATGCCGTTGTCTTTGGCGATCAACGAATCAGGATGAACAAGGCCCCGCTACCCCGACGCACGTTCAGCAGCAGAGAATCCTCGCCCGAAAGCGCAACATCGAACAACTCGGCCGGTGTCGTCACCGGCTGGCGATTGACCGACAGTATGATATCACCCGCGCGTAAGCCGGCCCGCCAAGAAACGCTTTCAGGAGCAACTTCGGTAACTAGCACGCCCTTTACCTTGCCGAACATCGGTGACTCGGGCGGAATCTCGGAGAATGCAGCTCCAGCCAAGCGCGGCGCCGCATCGTCGGTCGGCGCACTCGCCAGCGGGCCGCCCGGCGAGCCAACCTCGGCTGTGAGCGTAAGTTCCACACCCTCGCGGATCAGGGTCAGGTCGACCCGGTCGCCCACCCGGCGCAGGCCGATTTTGTTGCGCAAATCGGCCGCATTGCGGATCGAAGTGCCGTCGACGCCGACGATGACGTCACCGGGCAGAAGGCCGGCAGTTACAGCGGGCGAGCCGGGTACCACCTGGGTAACCACTGCACCCTGCGCGATGTTGACGCCAAAGGCTTCCGCGAGGTCGTGGTCGAGATCCTGAATATTGACGCCGATCTGGCCACGCTGCACTTCACCGTAGGTGATCAGCTGGGCCATAATCTGTTCGGCCATGTCGACCGGGATGGCGAATCCGATACCAATATTGCCCCCGCCGGGGCCGAGGATCGCCGTGTTGATGCCGATCAACTCGCCCCGAAGGTTGATAAGCGCACCGCCCGAGTTGCCGGGATTGATCGATGCGTCGGTCTGGATGAAGTCTTCGTAGCCTTCGATGCCCAAGCCGCTACGGCCCAACGCGCTGACGATGCCCGAGGTCACCGTGTGGCCGAGCCCGAAGGGATTGCCGATGGCGATCACGAAGTCACCGACCTTGAGACGGCCCGAGTTGCCCAGCGGCAAGGCCGTGAGGTTCTCCGGGTCGATGCGCAGCACGGCGATGTCGGTTTCGGGATCGGTGCCTACAAGTTCGGCTTTAAACTGACGCTTATCCTTTAGTGTGACGATGATCTCGTCGGCCTTGGCGACGACATGATTGTTGGTAATTACGTAGCCTTCGCCGGCGTCGATGATGACGCCGGAGCCGACACTGTGGGCCTCGCGCTGCTGCGGGCCTTCGGGAAGGCCGAAAAATTTGCGGAAGAAGGGGTCGTTGAACAGCGGACTTTCAGGGACCTCGACGGTACCGGTGGTGGAGATGTTAACGACGCCGGGGGCGGTCAATTCGACCATGGGAGCGAGGCTGGGCAGTTCGTCGCCGTCGATCTGGAGGGGCAACACCGAGGTGGCGTTCGCCGACACCGCGGTGATGAACAGGGAAAGGCAGAGGGCGGCAAGGCCAGCGAGGCTAATCATCCTTATCTCCATTGGTCGCTAATATGGTTCGAGTAAGCGGGATCACTCTCCGCCCTATAGCGGGGGATCATGTCATTAATGTGACCGGGGCGCATCGGCTTATCCCATTCGAAGCCCCATAAATAACGCCGGTCCCCGGCACGGCGGCCGGCGTGTCTTGGTGTTGAATGCTCGGCTCTAGGCTGCTTCGACCTCGATCACCGCGGGTGCGGGCGCGGATTCATTTCGAATCGAGATCTGATAGGGCTTCTTCGATTCGGGCACCTCGACGGTAAGTAGGCCGTTGTTGAGCACCGCGTTGACCACCTTGACGTGGTCGGCGAGCTGGAACCGGCGTTCAAACGCCCGGGCCGCTATGCCGCGATGCAGGTAGGTGGCGTCGTCGCGGATTTCTTCGCCGGCATGTTTGCCCGAGATGACCAGGCGTTTCTCGGTCACGGTGATGTCGAGATCGGACTCGACGAACCCGGCAACCGCCATGGCAATCTCGTAGAGGTCTTCGTCGAGGCGCACGATGTTGTAGGGCGGATAGGACACCGCGTTCTCATCGACGTTAAACGCGCTATCGAAAATCCGGTTGAGCTGGTCGAAGCCGACGGACGAACGAAAGAGAGGGGAAAGCTCGTAGTTGCGTATGAGTCACATCCTCCTTCATGAGCGAAATGGAACCACGCGGCACGCTCGAAAGCCGTGCCGCATCTTACAGAGTGTCGGGTCCAGGTCGTGGCCCCTGACATTGCCCATACGGGGTTGCCCCCCCCCCGTTCAAGAGGTGTTAAGCCATTGAGATTTTCAAAAATTAATTAATAGGCGCGGGCGGAGAAGGGGACCCGCGCGTCGGTCGTTCCCAGCCGTTCGAGAAGCAACGGCGCGACGGTGCGGACGACTGATCGGAAAGTGTAGAACTCGGCCGCCCCGGCGGGGCGGCCCGACCATAACGCGCGGTCGCTCCGGTCCTCGACGGCGGCGGTAATCTCGAAGCGGAAGCGGGAAATCTGCCCGCCTCCGCCCAACACCGGGACGCCGGTGCCGACCCCGGTGTCGGACGAGCCCTCGCTTCCGATGGTGCCGGCCACGGCGATGTCGGGCAGGTAACCGGCAAGCTCGTCGAGCGGCACGAGCGCGGCGAAATAGGCAAGACGCAAGGCGGCTTCGTGGTCGGTCTGGATCGCGAGACGCTCGAGTTCTCCTTCCAGGGTGAAGCGGAGCTCTAGGGTAGCTGAGAATTCGTCGCACGGCGCGAGAGCCACGAGCAAACTGTCGGGCAGAGGTTGGTTGGCAACGGTATCGAGGGTGCCTGCCAGAGATTTCCGCTGAGGCGGGGGCGGCAACAGGCAGCCAAGCCCGCTGCAACGAGATACAGGGCGACGATGGTCAGGCTCATAAAACTATCTTTGGGGTCGGCCGCGGCGCTGTCCAGAGGCAATCGGGCCGGCGCTCCGGCGGGACGGCCATGCTATGGTTGGATGCCGTATTCGAATCGAGACCGTCGCCATGAGCCAACCCGGCACCTTAATCATCAGCCACCCCGTCTGTGTCGAACACGACACCGGCACGGGCCATCCGGAATCGCCCAACCGCCTGCGCGCGGTCCATGCAGCTTTGGACAAGCCCGAGTTCGCCGATCTTGAGAGGCGCGAGGCGCCTGAGGCCACGGCGGAACAGATAGGGCGCGTGCACGAAGGGGACTATCTCGATCGGTTGCTGGCGGCGATTCCGGCGAGCGGGTTGGACGCTCTAGACCCTGACACGGTGGTCTCACCAAAATCCGGCGAGGCGGCGCTGCGCGCGGCCGGCGCGGTTTGCGCCGCCGTGGATGCCGTGGCGACGGGCGAGGCGCGAAACGCGTTCTGCGCCGTGCGCCCGCCCGGCCATCACGCCGAGCCAGGCCGGGCCATGGGTTTCTGTCTGATCAACAACGTGGCGGTGGGCGCGCTGCATGCCCGGGCGGTGCACGGCTTTACGCGCATCGCCGTGGTCGATTTCGACGTCCATCACGGCAACGGCACCCAGGCCGCTTTCGAGAGCGACGGTGAACTGTTCTACGCCTCGACGCACCAGTACCCCTTCTATCCTGGTACGGGGGCGGAAAGCGCAACCGGGATCGGCAATATCGTGAACGTGCCGTTTCCGGCGGACGCGGATTCGGCGGATTTTCGCATGGCGATGGCGGGCCGAATCCTGCCCGCCCTGGCCGAATTTTCGCCTGATTTTCTGTTCATCTCGGCCGGGTTTGACGCCCACGAGGATGACCCCCTCGCCCAGGTCCGGTTGGTCGAGGACGATTATCTCTGGGTCACGGGCGAGCTGCTGGCCATTGCCAAGACCTGTTGCGCGGAGCGTGTGGTTTCGGTGCTCGAGGGAGGCTATAGCCTCGAAGCGCTGGCCGCCAGCACCTACGCCCATGTCCGGGGCCTGATGACGGGTTGAACCCGTCGCCGGGCTTGCCCAGCACACGCCGCTTGATACACTTCGGACTGGGCGAAACGAGGGGGACCGATGGCAGAAGATACAGCCGCCGCAGAGATCAAGACGATGAGCTTTGAGCAGGCGCTGGCCGAGCTCGAAACCATTGTTGAGACGCTCGAACAGGGGCAAGGCGAGCTCGACGCCGCGATCTCGGCCTACGAGCGCGGCATCGCGCTCAAGAGCCATTGCGAGGCCAAGCTGACAGAGGCAAAGCTCAAGGTGGAAAAGATCACGCTCGACGCGCAAGGCGGGGTGAGCGCCGAACCCTCGGACGAGGATTAGGCCATGGCCGCGATCAATCTGAAGCAGGCGCTGGGCGAGGTGGTCGACGACATCAACGAGGCCCTCGACGAGCTGCTGCCGCCGGTCGAAGGCGCGCAAGCGCAGGTCTTCGAAGCGATGCGCTATTCGGCCCTGGCCGGGGGCAAGCGCCTGCGCCCGTTCCTCGCCGTAGCCAGCGCCGATCTGTTCGACGTGCCGCGTACCTATTCCCAGCGTTCGGGCGTGGCGGTGGAGTTGATCCACACCTATTCGCTGGTCCATGACGATCTGCCTGCCATGGACGACGACGATCTTCGCCGGGGTATGGCGACCTGCCACAAGAAGTACGATGAGGCAACGGCGATTCTCGTGGGTGACGGATTGCAGACCCTCGCTTTCGAAATCCTCGCGGACGAAAAGACCCACCACGATCCGCGTATCCGCTGCCAGCTGGTCCACGCGCTGGCGGTCGCGGCGGGCGGGCATGGCATGGTCGGCGGCCAGCTGATCGACCTTTCGGCGCCGAACGAGGATTACGACATCGGCGCCATTACCCGGCTGCAGCAGCTCAAGACTGGCGCGCTGATCGCGGTTTCGTGCGAGATGGGCGCGATCCTTGGGCACGCGACGGAGGAATGCCATCACGCGCTGCGCGGCTATGCCCACGATTTGGGCCTCGCCTTCCAGATTGCCGACGACCTGCTCGACCACGAGGGCAGCGAGGCGGATATGGGCAAGGCGGTAGGCAAGGACGCGGCGGCGGGGAAGGCGACCTTCGTCTCGCTGCTCGGCGCCGAACGCGCACGCACCCAGGCGGGCATGCTGATCGAGCAGGCAGTCGCCCATCTCGACCATTTCGGCGAGAAGGCCGGGTTGCTCCAAGAGGCGGCGCGCTACGTCGTCGAACGCAAGAGCTGAGCGGCGTCAAACCCAAAAAGTTTCGTCTCGACCAGCTTCTGGTTGCGCGAGGCCTCGTGGAGAGCCGGACCAAGGCGCAGGCGCTTGTCATGGCCGGGCTCGTGTTCAGCGGCGAGATGCGGCTGGGTAAGGCAGGACAGGCAGTTTCTGAAGACGCAGCACTCGAGGTTCGCGGTGCGGAGCATCCCTGGGTCTCGCGCGGCGGGCTCAAGCTCGACCACGCGCTCGATGAATTCCACATTGCGGCCAAGGGCGCCATCGCGCTCGATGTCGGCGCGTCGACCGGCGGCTTTACGGATGTATTGTTGGCCCAGGGTACGGCGCGGGTTTACGCCGTCGACGTGGGCTACGGCCAACTTGCACAGCGCTTGCGCGACGATGCGCGGGTGGTCGTGCTAGAGCGGACCAACGCCCGGTATCTTAACGACGAGCTGGTTCCCGAGCCGGTCGACTTGGTGGTCTGCGACGCGAGCTTCATCGGCCTGCGCACGGTGCTGCCGGCGGCGCTCGCGCTGGTCCGCCCCGGCGGGGCGCTGGTGGCGCTGATCAAGCCGCAGTTCGAGGTTGGGCCCGAGCGGGTCGGCAAGGGCGGCATCGTGCGCGATGCGGACGCACGCGCCGGGGCCTGCGAGGCGGTTCGTGCCTGGCTTGCCGTTGATCTGGGTTGGGAGGTGATCGGTCTGACGGAAAGCCCGATCACCGGGGCGCAGGGCAACGTGGAGTTCCTCATTGCGGCGCGCCGGGCGAGCTGAAGCGGATCAGTCCGCTACTTGTTGTTCGCAGCGGGCGTCCGTGCGATGGCGTGGTAATCGGGGTTGGGCCGTATGTCGATCGCGGAAGCGAGGCGGTTGGTCATGTTGTAAAAACCCGCGACCTCCGCGATATCGAAGATGTCTTCGTCCGAGAAACCCGCCTTGCGTAAGCTGGCGCGGTCGGTTTCATCCATCCGGTCGGGAGTTTCGGTGAGCTTCCAGACGAAATCGAGCATGGTGCGCTGGCGGGGCGCTAGGTTGGCGGTGCGGTAGTTGGTGATCAGATGCTCGCCTAGTTCGGGATCGCCGGACATCGCCCGGACCGCCGCGCCGTGGGCAATCAGGCAGTAATGGCAGTGGTTCACGCAAGAAACCACGATGGCGATCATCTCACGCTCGAGTTTCGAGAGCCCGGATTCACCCAGCATCAGTGCGTTGTTGTAGAGGCGGAAGGGCTCAAATTTGGCGGGGCGCAGAGTGTAGGCGCGCAGCACGTTGGGCACGAAGCCGATCTTTTCGAGGCATTTCGCAAACACCGCCTTAATCGAGGAATCGAGCCGGCGCTGGTCCGGCAACGGTAGCGCCATGACGTCGTTGGCGGCGGAGGGTCTCCGTTTGCGGGCCATCGTGGCGCGTCTCAGCCGCACTGAGCCCGGTGGCGGAGCATTTGATCGGCCAGCACGCAGGCCATCATGGCCTCGCCCACGGGAACCGCGCGGATGCCGACACAGGGATCATGCCGGCCCTTGGTCGAGATCTCGGTGTTGCGCCCGCCGGTGGTGATCGTCTTACGCGGATCGAGGATCGAGCTGGTCGGCTTGACGGCGAAGCGGGCGAGTACGTCCTGGCCAGTCGAAATACCGCCCAGAATGCCGCCGGCATTATTCGAGAGAAACGTGAGCTTGCCCTTTTTCATGCGCATCTCATCGGCGTTCTCCTCGCCCGAGAGCGCGGCGGCCCCGAATCCCGCGCCGATCTCAACACCTTTGACGGCGTTGATGCTCATGAAGGCGGCGGCCAGTTCGGCATCAAGTTTGCCGTAGACCGGTGCTCCGAGGCCCACGGGCACGCCCGAGGCGACCACCTCGATGACCGCGCCCATGGAGCTGCCGCCTTTGCGCGCGGCGTAGAGCGAGGCTTCCCATTGCCCCGCGGCCTTGGCGTCGGGGCACCAGAAGGGATTGCGCGCGGTCTCCGCCCAGCTCCAGCGGCTGCGCGCGATGGTGTGATCGCCCATCTGCACGACGGCGCCGCGGATCTTGATTTTTTGACCCAGGATCTTGCGGGCGATGGCGCCGGCGGCGACCCGCATCGCGGTCTCGCGCGCGCTCGATCGTCCGCCGCCCCGGTAATCGCGTAGGCCGTACTTGGCGTAATAGGTGAAATCGGCGTGACCCGGGCGGAATTTGTTTTTGATCGCGGCGTAATCCTTCGAGCGCACGTCCTGATTCTCGATCATCAGACCGATGGGCGTGCCGGTCGTGCGGCCCTCGAAGACACCGGAAAGAATGCGCACCCGGTCGGGCTCCTTGCGTTGGGTGGTGAAGCGCGAGCGGCCGGGGCGCCGGGCATCGAGGAATTGCTGGATCCAGGCTTCGTCCAGCGCGAGGCCGGGCGGCGTGCCGTCGACGACACAGCCAATTGCCGGTCCGTGGCTCTCGCCCCAGGTCGTGACCCGAAACAGCGTTCCGAAACTGTTGTCCGACATGGGACGCGCCTAGACGATCGAGATGTCCGGGGCATCCGGATGCTTCATGCCCACGATGTGGTAGCCGCAATCGACATGATGCACCTCGCCGGTGACGCCGCTCGACAGATCGCTCGCCAGATAGAGCGCGGCACCGCCGATCTCGTCGGTGGTGACCGTGCGGCGCATCGGCGAGTTGAGCTCGTTCCACTTAAGAATGTAGCGGAAGTCGCCGATGCCCGAGGCGGCTAGGGTCTTGACCGGACCCGCCGAGATGGCGTTGACCCGTATGCGATCTTGGCCGAGATCGGCGGCCAAGTAGCGCACGCTCGATTCGAGCGCCGCCTTGGCCACGCCCATGACGTTGTAATGGGGCATCCAGCGTTCCGCGCCCATGTAGGAGAGGGTCATGAGGCTGCCGCCGTTCGTCATTAACGGCGCCGCCCGCTGGGCGATCGCAGTGAAGGAATAGCAGCAGATCTGCATGGTGAGGCTGAAATTCTCGAGGCTGGTGTCGACGTAACGGCCCTTGAGCTCGTCCTTGTTGGAAAAGGCAATCGCGTGGACGAGAAAATCCAGGCCGCCCCACTGCTTGCCGATCTTGTCTATCACGCTGTCGACGCTCGCCATGTCGGTGACGTCGCAATCCATCATCAATTGAGAGCCTACGGACTCCGCAAGAGGGATCACCCGTTTCGCGAGCGCGTCGCCCTGATAGGTGAAACCGAGCTCGGCGCCGTGGGCCGCCATCATGCGCGCGATGCCCCAGCCGATGGAGCGGTCGTTCGCTACGCCCATGATCAGACCCCGCTTGCCGGCCATGAGTGGTTGGGCGGCGGGGATCGTGGTCGTGTCGGCGGTTTCCTGCATGGCAAAAGGCTCGGGGACGGTTGAGGCAGCGTTCGCGCGCAATCCTACACCAAAGCCTTAAGGGGGCAAATGGCGGGGCCCGGGCGCGCGTTCGTTGCGCTCGGCGACGCGGGATCGGTTGCGGTCGCAGCTAGCTCTGGATCTGCCAGCTGCCGTCGGGTTGGCGGCAGGCCGTGCCGTAGGCGTCCTGGGTTTCGCCACCAACGGTCACGGTAGTCTGGTATTCACGGCAATACTGGCCGTCGGTGGCCTCATAGGTCTCGGTGGGAGTCACCGTGCCTGAATTGCCCGAATCGGGGTTTGACCACTGGGAGGTCTGATTGGACGGGGTGTTTTCCAGTGCGTCCTGCGCGGTGCGTTCGGCGTAGAGCTGATCGGCCTTATCGAGCGACTTGCCGATTTCAGAGCCGAGCACGGCGCCGATCAGGGCGCCCGCGGCGGTGGCGGCAAGCTGGCCGCTGCCATCGCCGACCTGGGCTCCGGCGAGCCCGCCGAGGATAGCGCCGCCCAGCGTGCCGAGGGTCTCTTTGATGCCGGCGTCTTCGCTGCACGCGCTTGCGGTCAGGCCCATTGCAATTAGACCCGCGACGGCAATCTTGCTAAACTTCATGGTCAAATTGTCCTTAACTTCAGAATGACGGTGCGCGACCCGGTCGCGGACCGTCCGTGATCCTGTCATCGTGTCGCAATTCGAGCGGCTTTGCTCGTTGCATCGATTGTTAGATAGGAACAAAATTCGGCGGTTTAAAGGCCCCTGCGCCGGCCGCAACGCAGAGAAAGTGCTGGTTTATGACCCAGAAGGCCGACCTCGATCCCATCGCTCGGTTCACCGAGTGGCAGGAAGACGCGAACAACACCGAGATGCGCCTGCCCACGGCAGTTGCGCTGGCGACGGCAACACCGGACGGCAGGCCGTCGCTGCGCATGGTTCTGTGCAAGACGGTGACGGAAGCGGGGTTCGATTTTTACACCAACCTGGAGAGCCGCAAGGGGCGCGAGCTTGCCGCCAATCCATTTGCGGCGCTCTGCTTTCACTGGATGCCCCTGTCGCGACAGGTTCGTGCCGAGGGACCGGTCGTGCCGGTCAGCGACGACGAGGCGGACGCCTATTTTGCGAGCCGCGACCGAGGTAGCCAGATAGGCGCCTGGGCGTCGGACCAGTCGCGTCCGCTCTCCGGCCACTTTGAGCTGGAGAAGCGGATCGCCAAGTTCGCGCTGAAATTCAATGTCGGCAAGGTGCCGCGGCCGGTTCACTGGTTGGGCTTTCGCCTGGTGCCCGAGCGGATCGAGTTCTGGCGCGAGAAGCCTTCGCGGCTGCACGAACGCATCGTCTATTTGCGTAGCGGGGACGGCTGGACGATCGAACACCTCTATCCGTAACTGATCCGCCGGACTAACACTCGTCATGACGCGACATATCGAGCCCGATCGCGCCGCCCGCCTGATGCGGACAGCGACCTATGCGTCCGTGACGCTGGCGGCGATTCTGATCGGTACCAAGCTGGTCGCCTGGGTGCTGACCGATTCGGTGAGCCTGCTCTCGTCGATGATGGACAGCCTCATGGACATCGCGGCGTCGCTGATCAACCTGGTCGCGGTGCGCCACGCGTTGACCCCGGCAGACCGAGAACACCGCTTCGGCCATGGCAAGGCGGAGCCGCTGGCGTCTCTTGGCCAGGCCGCCTTCATCATGGGATCCGGCGTGTTCATCGTGATCCAGGCGGTGCACCGAATTATGCATCCAGCAACACTGGAACGTACCGAGGTCGGCATCGGCGTGATGGTCTTTGCCATCATCGCGACGGTGGTGCTGGTCGCCTATCAGCGCTACGTGGTGGCGCGTACGGGCTCGCCGGCGATCCGGGCCGATTCACTGCATTACGTGACGGACGTGCTGGTCAACGGCAGCGTCATCGTCTCGTTGTTGCTCGTCACGTATCTCGACTGGCTCTACGCCGATCCGATTTTTGCCATCGGCATCGCACTCTTCGTACTCTACAGCGCCTGGAAGATCGTGCGCGAGGCGCTGCGACATCTGATGGATAGTGAATTGCCTGACGAGGAACGCGAGAGGATCAAGGCCATCGTCAAGGCCCATCCCAAGGTGACCAGCATGCACGAGCTCAAGACCCGCCGCTCGGGCCTGCAGGCGTTCATCCAGTTGCATGTGGAAATGGATGGAGAAATGTCCCTGACAGAGGCGCATGACGTGTCGGACGAGGTCGAGGGCACCATCCTCGAGGCCTTTCCCAGCGCCGAGGTGATCATCCACTCGGATCCGGAAGGCTTGATGGAATCTCACCCGACCTATCCGGCGCATTAGGCCGATCGCTGGGCGTAGAGGCCAGCGTGCAGGGCGAGGTCATCCGGGAGCTCGAGACAGGGCGGCTGTTCGGGGTGGCGGCTGATCAGGTCGAGCGGATCGATACCCATATCTCGGTCGTGTTTCTGGCCGGCGATGGAGCCTACAAACTCAGGCGCGTGGTGCGCTTTGATTTTTCGGATTTTTCGATGCTGGAGAAGTGACGCGCTGCGTCTGAGGCGGAACTCTGGATCAACCGGCGAAGCGCGCCCGCACTCTATCGGGGTTTGCGAGCGGTGACCCGGGAGGCGGATTGCACGCTTGGGCTTGATGGCGATGGTCCGGTTCTCGACTGGCTGGTCGAGATGGGCCGCTTCGACCAGGACAGCCTGTTCAATCTCATGGTGCGCCGTGGTGCGCTGGACACGGCGCAGATCGAGGGACTGGCGGCAGAAATCTCTGGATTGCACGTCATCGCCGAGCTGCATCGCGAGCGGGGCGGCGCGGCGGGCATGACCCGACTGCTCGATCAACTAGCCAGCGGGCTGCCCGAGGCTGGGCTGGGTGGTGATGTGGCCGAGATGCTGATCGAGCAGCTACGAGGCGAGCTGGCAATCTGCGGTCCAACCCTCGATGCTCGGCGTGACGCAGGGTTCGTGCGTCATTCTCACGGCGATCTTCATCTCGCCAATATCTGACTTGTCGATGGACGGCCTACGTTGTTCGACGCCATCGAATCCAACGATGACATTGCCTGTGTCGATCTACTCTACGACCCGGTCTTTCCGGTCATGGATTTGTGGCACCACGGTGTGCGGGATCTCTCGAACGTTCTGCTCAATCACTATCTGGGTCAGACCGGCGACGTCGACGGCATGGCAACGATGCCGATCTTTTTCGGTTGCCGGGCAGGGGTGCGCGCGATGGTCCTGGGCTTTGCCGCAAGCGCCGCGGAGAGCGAGACCGCGCACCTCGAGCGGATCAAGGCGGCGCGCGGCTATCTTGCCGCGGCCCGAGCCCTGACCGAGCCCGAGTCCGCTCGTCTGGTCGCGGTGGGCGGCCTGTCGGGCAGCGGAAAATCGACCTTCGCTTATCGCTTGGTGCCGCATCTCGGCCGCATGCCAGGTGCGGTGGTGTTGCGCAGCGACATGATCCGCAAGGAGCTTATGGACGTCGCGCCCGGGATGCGGCTAGGCCCCGACGGCTATAGCCCCGAAATCTCGACGCGGGGTTTACGAGATGATCGTCCGACGGGCATAGGTGGTGCTCGCAAACGGCTATAGTGCGGTGGCAGACGCGGTCTATGCGGGACCCGAGGAGCGAGCTGAGATCGCCCGGGTGGCCGCGGCAGCCGGTGTGCCGTTCACGGGATTTTTGCTGAGCGCGCCGCGCGATACGCTGGCGGAGCGGATCGAGGCGCGCCGGGGTGATGCATCGGACGCCACCGTGCCGGTGCTCGAATCCCAACTTGAATACGAACTCGGCGCGATCGACTGGACTGAGATCGACACGACGTCAGGAGCCGGCGCGGTAGAAAAGGCGGCAAACGCGCAGATCGCGTGAAGCGGCGACGCGGACCGTTGCCTACGCGGCGAGATTCGATTCCAGCCGGGCCCAGGCGTCGCGCAGCACCTCGACCAGATGGTCCATCATCTCGTCCGTATGGAGCGGTCTGGGCGTCAGGCGCAGCCACTTGGTGCCGCGGGGAGCGGTGGGGTAGTTGATCGGTTGGATATAAATTTCGTGGTCGTCGAGCAGCAAATCTCTGGCCTGTTTGCACAGCGTCGCGACGCCCACGAGAACGGGCACGATATGCGTCTCAGACGGCACGGCGGGAAGGCCGGCCTCGATCAGCCGACGCTTGCAGGTGGCGGTGCGCTCCTGGTGGCGCTCGCGTTCGGTGCTGCTGGTCTTGAGGTGGTGGACGCTGGCAAGCGCGCCGGCAGCGACTGCCGGGGGCAGCGTGGTGGTTAAAGATGAAGCCTGGCGCGAAGCTGCGTATGACGTCGACCAACGCTTCGGACCCGGTGATGTAGCCGCCCATCACGCTGAACGCCTTGGCGAGAGTACCTTCGATCACGGTCAGGCGATCGGCCAGCCCGTCGCGCTCTGATATTCCGCATTTGCGGACAGCAGAACTTTGTTGGTAAGATTTCTCCGATTATGAACAAAGTGACAGCATAACCGTGGACCGGGCGATGCCTACAGAGGCAAGTTCAAACGACATAGAATTTCAGGATCCTCACGGCCTGAAGGAAGGAAAGCACGCAACCCTCGAGAAGGCGATCGGGCACGAGGTGCGGCGCCTGCGCAAGCAACTCGATATGACCGTGATCGAACTGGCCAAGGTCGCCAGCCTGTCGTCGGGCATGCTGTCGAAAATTGAAAACGGCCTGACCTCGCCGTCGCTTGCGACCCTGCAGGCTCTGGCCGGCGCGCTCAACGTGTCGATGAGCGCCTTCTTCCGGAAATACGAGGATCAAAAAGACGCAACCTTCGTCAAGGCGGGGCAGGGCCTTCGGATCGAGCGCCGGGGGACGCGGAATGGCCATCAATATCACCTTCTGGGCCACTCCATCGGGCGCAAGATCGCCGTCGAGCCGTACCTGATCGTGATCGAGGAACAGGCGACAACCTTCCCGTCGTTTCAGCATACCGGGCATGAGTTCATCCACATCATAGGCGGGCGGATGAATTATCTGCATAACGGTGCGGTCTACGAGATGGGGCTGGGCGACTCCCTGTTCTTCGACGGCGAGGCCCCGCACGGGCCCGAGCGTCTGGTCGAGCTTCCAATCCGATTCATTTCGGTAATAACCTATCCAAGCGACAGAGAATCGTGAATATTAAAAAATATTGTTTTTATTTCAGGTAGTTAAAGTAATATTTTGCATGCAAAAGGTGTGAAGGTGCAAAATCTATATTTTTCATCTCATGCAATTTCATTAATTTTCTTGCAAATTTTTATTGGCTGACGTCGAATTGATCGACGTCCTGATAGGTCGCGCCGGAACGCGGGAGGCAACTCACCTTGACAGTTCGGCAAAACCGATATTATTGGCGTGAACCCGCTGCAGGACTGGCTGTCAGGCGGCGAATATTTCAGGGAGATTCCGATGGCTGTTGATCTGGCGAAGATCGCCAAGGAAAAGAAGATCAAATATTTTCTGATTAGCTTCACCGACCTGTTCGGTGTGCTGCGCGCCAAGCTGGTGCCGGCGGCGGCGATCGGAGGAATGCAGAAGAACGGCGCGGGATTCGCCGCCTTCGCCACTTGGCTCGACAGCACGCCCGCGGATCCGGACATGCTGGTCATTCCCGATCCCGACAGTCTGATCCAGTTGCCCTGGAAGCCCGAGGTCGCCTGGCTCGCTGGTGATTCTCACATGGCCGGCAAGCCGATGGCGGACACGCCGCGGGTCATGCTCAAGACCCAGGTCCAGAAGCTGGCCAAGATGGGCTACCGCATGAAAACAGGCGTCGAGGCTGAGTATTTCCTGATCAACGACGACGGCAGTGACATCGCGGATTCTCGGGATACGCAGGCCAAGCCCTGCTACGACCAAACGGCGTTGATGCGGCGCTACGATGTGATCTCGGAAATCTGCGATTGCATGCTCGAGCTGGGCTGGAAGCCCTACCAGAACGATCACGAGGACGCGAACGGCCAGTTCGAGATGAACTGGGATTTCAACGATTGTCTCGTGACCGCCGATCAGCACGTCTTCTTCAAGTTCATGGTCAAGGAAATCGCCGAAAAGCACGGTTTGCGCGCGACCTTCATGCCCAAGCCCTTCTCCCACTTGACGGGCAACGGCTGTCACGCCCATGTCTCTCTGTGGGACAAGACGGGAAAGAAGAACCTGTTCGATGACCCCAAGGGTGAACTCGGTCTGTCGAATCTGGCCTATCAGTTCCTCGGCGGCGCGGTTCATTCGGCCGTATCGCTCTGCTCGATCTGGAATCCGACAATCAACAGCTACAAGCGGATTAACGCGCCGCGTACAATTTCGGGTGCGACCTGGTCGCCAAACACAGTGACTTTCGGCGGCAACAACCGCACCCATATGGTGCGGATTCCTGGCCCTGGCCGGTTCGAGTTGCGCCTCATGGACGGCGCCGCGAACCCGTACCTGTTGCAAGCTGGCATCCTGGTTGCCGGTATCGACGGCATCAAGAACAAGCGCGATCCGGGAAAGCGCCTCGACATCAATATGTATACCGAAGGCCATAAGGTTAGGGGCGCAAGGAAACTGCCGCTCAATCTGCTTGATGCCATCCGCCTGACCGAGAAGAACAAGGTTCTGCGCGAGGGCTTCGGGGACTCCTTCATCAACAGCTACGTTAAGCTGAAGCACGAGGAGTGGAACCTGTTTGCCGCTCATCTCACGCAGTGGGAGCGGGATAGTACGCTCGACTGCTAGGGACCATCCGTCGCGATCCGGTTTGCGCCGGCGCTGTCAGTACGGAGACTGATAATTCATGCCTTTGCGGCTACTTAAATACGGCCTGTCAAAGACCCACCCGGCCGAGCGCCATTTCGCGCGCACGCCCGAGCTCAAGCCAAATTACGACATCGTCATCATCGGTGGCGGCGGCCATGGCCTCGCCTGTGCCTATTACCTTGCAAAGTATCACGGGATCACCAACGTCGCGGTGCTCGAAAAAGGCTATGTCGGCGGCGGCAACACGGGACGCAATACCGCAATCATACGCTCGAATTACCTGACCCCGGAGGGCGTGCGATTCTACGATGAATCGATGCGGCTCTACCAGAACCTCTCGGCAGAGCTCGATTTCAACATCATGTATTCGGAACGCGGTCATTTCACG
>CAVOEB010000046.1:0-22737 GCA_963694715.1 Alphaproteobacteria bacterium
TCCGACGGACTCGGTTAAGGGGGGCTGTTCAAGCAGCTCGCGTATTTTGGGACCCATCTCGTAACGGTGAACGAGGCCGCGATCGTTCGGCGGATATTCAGGACTTGCGCCAACGGGCCGTTGGAGATGGATCTCGCCGAAAGCGCGACGCGCCTTCGCCAATCTAGACCATGGGGACACCCCGTGAGCGGCGCTCGCGGAGGTGTCTGGCGCGGACTGTGGATAGTTCTTCAGTGACCATGTAACTGTTTGATAATGTATCATAAACGAAGTATCTAGGCCAACCGATCGGGACGCATATATCCGTTTTATGTCGGTCCGGCTATACTTGTGGCATGCGCGCCCTCCTCACACCCCTCGCTCTAGCCGCAGCGCTTCTGGTTGGCACCGCCTCGCCTGCGTGGGCAAACTATGGCGATGGTAAGGCGGCATATGATCGGGGCGATTTCGCTACCGCCGCGCCGATCTAGGTTTAGTACGTTAAGGTAGTTCGTTATCATCCCGGTGTAGTAACACCCGTTGGAGAATTTTCCATGAAGGCGTCGACATCGCGTGACATCGCCTGGCCCGCCGACGAGGTCTGGCGTATCGCCGGGCGCTTCAACGGCCTGCCGGAAATCAGCAGCATGACGGCGGCGAGCGAGCTGTTTAAAGGGGGCGGGGGCGAGGTGCGCAAGCTCACGCCCAAGGGCAGCACCGGCTACCTGCTCGAGCGCCTGCTCCATTACGACGACGCGGGGCGGGTCTTCCACTACGTCATCGAAGAGGTCATTAACGTCGAGGGCATGGCCTACGGGGTCGGTTATAAAGGCACGCTCCACATTAAGGACGACGTCCCGGGCACGAGCTGCGTCTACACCTATTCCGCGGAATTCGAGCCGCTGGAGGGCGTCACCGAGGCGCAAGGCCAAGAGGCGGTGGAATCGTTCGTTCAGGATTGCATCGACGGCGTTTGCCGGCTGCTCGGGCTGGCGGACCGGTCGTAACAAACAGGAGATCATCATGGCGTTGACGAATTTCGGTTTTATCGTGCGCGGCGACGGCTTCGATCCTGAAGTCGACGTCCAGATTATGCAGACCTCCAGCTTCAAGATGACGACCATCGGGATTGCCGATCCCAAGCAGTGCATGGAGGCGGCGCGGCGTCTCGTCGCCGACGGCGTCCAGCTCATCGAGCTGTGTGGCGCCTTTGGCCCGATCTGGACGGCAAAGCTGATCGAGGCGATCGACGACGCGGTGCCCGTGGGTTCCGTCGCTTACGGCCCAGAATCCATCGACCGAATCTACAGAATATTTGCCAGCTAACCGCGCCTGTTCGTTCCCAATTTTGGCGGTGCTGCCTCCATCCGAATGGTCGTTGTTTCTGGATAACAGGTAGCGGAGATATCTTTGGCCCCGAGCTCGACCAACTCGTCGGCAGCGGCGGTAACAGCATCTTCGTCAAGCGGGGCGATTTCCTCGCCCTCGAAGGCCATGCGCCCGGGTGTCCCGCGCACGAGATGCAGCGGTACCAGCCGGGGCGAATTGACCCAGAAAAACGAATTGCCGTAGCCGTCAGGCACGGACTGACGGGCGATTTCGATGATTTGGCGGAAGCCCCGGGTCACCAATAGACCGAGGCCGTCGCACTTGTTCTCGAGCACGGCGTTGGTCGCCGTAGTCGAGCCGTGCAGAAACTGGCCCACATCCTTGCCCGTGCCGCCGGCCGCGGCCACTGCCTTATGGATGCGTCGAGCAGACCGATGCTGGGATCCGCCGGTGTGCTCGGTATCTTGACCGCGTATTGCGGGCCCGAATCCTTTTCGATCGCGATCACGTCCGTAAAAGCACCGCCCGTGTCGATTGCGATTCTGAGGTCCATCGTCTATTTCCCAGCGTTCCGTCCGGCCCGGCAAACATAAATATCCGTAGAGTCGACGTAATGTCCAAAATACGAAATTCTGGGCACACCATGTCAACTGCGATCCAGCGCGCACCCGGCCAGGCCGATGACGCGGCGCGACGGGGTAGGCATTCCTCGAGCGCTGGGCTACCGTGATTTTCCGGTCGCGCCGGGCGCTGAGGCCCGCCCAAGGGAAGCGATATGACCACAGATCTGCCCACCATCGACGACATCCGAGGTGCAGCTGACGTCCTGCGTCCCGTGGTCTGTGAAACGCCGCTGCTCGAGGCGGCTGCGCTAAACGAACGGGCGGGCTGCCGGCTTTTGGTCAAGGCCGAGGCGCTGCAGCACACGGGCTCGTTCAAGTTTCGCGGCGCCTATTACCGGCTCAGTTGCCTCGATGCGCGTGAACGCGCCGCCGGGGTGGTGGCCTATTCCTCAGGAAATTTCGGCCGCGCGCTCGCGACGGCAGGATCGATGCAGGGCATCCCGGTCACGATCGTTACCCCGATCGATGCGCCGCCCATGAAAATCGAGGCCATTCGCGATGCCGGGGCTGAGGTCGTGCTGTCCGACCACGGCGAACGCAACCGCGAGGAGGCGGCGAGCGAACTGGCCGTCAATCTTGTTCGCGAGCGGGGCGCGACGGCGCTTCATCCCTTCGACGATCCCGTGATCGTGGCGGGCCAGGGCACGGTTGCCCTCGAGATACTCGAACAAGCCACGCGCCAGGGCGTAAAGTTGGACGCATTGCTCGTCCCGGTTGGCGGTGGCGGCCTGATTGCGGGCTGTGCGCTGGCGCTCGCGTCTGAGAGTCCGTTGACCGACGTAATCGCCGTCGAGCCGGTCGGTTTCGACGCCATGGGACGCTCTCTCGCGGCGGGTGAGCGACGCCGCATCGGCGAGGGAGGCCCGACCATCTGCGACGCGCTGCAGGCGGCGATGCCGGGCGAGGTTCCGTTCGCCATTGCGGGCCCCCGGGTAAAAGCCGGCGTCACAATCACTGACGTGCTCGCGATTGAGGCGGTGTGCGAGGCCTTCCGAAGCCTTAAGATTGTGCTTGAGCCGAGCGGCGCGATCGCGCTGGCCGCGGCATTTGACGGGTCACTCGATTTGGCGGGAGAATGCGTCGGCGTCGTGGCGTCGGGCGGAAACATCGCCCCGGATGCCTTCGCCGATCTCATCTCGTCGGAAAAATAACAAAACAGGGAGGACACGCGATGACACAAGGCAAGTTTACGATGATCGAAAATCCGGTGCCGTGGCCCAACGGGGCGCGCTGCGCGGTCAGCTTCACCTGGGACATGGATGCCGATAGCATCCTCCACCTGGCCCACCCGGACGACGCCGATACCCGGCTGATGTCCATGACCGACCTGCGCTACGGTCCCGAAGTCGCAGTGCCGCGCATCTGCCGCATGTTCGAGGCCTACGACATTCCGCTCACCTTCTTCGTCCCCGGCTGGTCGGCGGAAGAACACCCCCAGGCCGTCGAGCGGATGGTCGAGGGTGGTCACGAAATTGCCCATCACGGCTGGATGCACGAGCTGGCCAACACCTTTACGAAAGATCGCCAGGAATACTGGCTGAACCGGACCTACGAGAGCCTGAAAAAGCTCACCGGCCAGGGCCCGCGGGGCTATCGCGGCCCGATGGGCTCGTTTTCGAAATACACCACCGAGATTCTGACCGGACTGGACTTTCTCTATGACAGCACGCTCAAGGGCGACGACGTGCCCTACGTGGTCCAGGACAAGAAGGGCAACCAGCTGATCGAGATGCCGATCATGTGGGCGCTCGACGATTGGCCCCATTACGTCCACAGCCCGGACCTCGACTACATGATGCCGATCATGGCGCCGGCGCGCGCCAGGGAAATTTTCATGTCCGAGTTCGACGCATCGTGGACCTATGGCGGCGGTTTCTGGCAGAGCGTTTGGCACCCCTTCGTCTCGGGCCGTGTCTCCCGGCTTGCGAGCGTCGAAATAATGGTCCAGGAGATGATGGAGCGGGGCGACGTCTGGTTCGCGACCCTCGAGCAGATCGCGATTCACATGCGAACCCAGATCGACGAGGGCAACTACGATCCGCGCGTTCAGACCATGCCGATCAAGGATGGCCGGATCGCCGATATCCCGAGTGCGACGGAAACCGGCTAGCCGCCCCGGGGCCTAGGCCCGGGCGCCGGGGCCGTAGGCGAGAAACATAGGCTCGCCCTCGGTGAAGCGCTCGGCGCGTAAGGGGCGGACGTCGAAAGCAGGCTCTTTGCCCAGCACCATGGCGGCCGCAACCTCGCCGATCGCGGGCGAGAGCTTCAGCCCGTGCCCCGAGAAGCCGACCGCCAGGTAGAGCCCCTCGATCCCCGGCGCCCAGCCTAGCACCGGATGCCAGTCCGGCGTGGTGTCGTAGGTGCCGCTGACCGCGCGGACCGGTTCGGCGTCGCAGAAATCGGGCAATCGCTCGGCGAACGAATTTTGAATGCGCTTGAGGTGATCGGCTTCGTCCTGCGCGCTGTGGGGGCCGTTGGGATCGTCCATCAGGGGCATTTCGGGCGGATAGGCCACCGCCAGCAGGTCGCGCCCCATGTCGGGCCGGATGACGACGTTGGAATTGCCGTCGGTAATGCAGCAGCCGATCTGCGCCCGGTTGGGGGGCTGGCGCATATACATCATGTCGAGGCGGCGTGCCTCGAGCGGCACATCGACCCCGAGCGGTGAGAGCAGCTCGCGCCCCCACGGTCCCGTCGCGCTGATCACCAGCGGCGACTCGATCAGGCCTTGGGCGGTCGCAACCCCCGTAACTTTGCCGTTCGCGGTCTCGATCGCCTCCGCGCGCAAGCCCGACATCAGGCGGACGCCGTTTTCTTGGGCGGCAGTGAGCCAGCTCAGGACCATCCGCGTGACGTCGATATAACCGCCCGCCGGATCAAAGGCCCCGCCCGCCAACGTCTCAGTTTTGATCGCAGGCTCGATCGCCTTGATCTCGTCGGGCCCAACGAAACGGGTGTTGATCCCGAGGCTTTGGGCCAGCTCGATATTGCGGTTGAGCGCCTCGAGTTGGGCCTCGACCACGATCAGCAAGTAGCCCATGGGTACGTAGCCGGGGTCGCCGTAACCCACCTCGCGGGACCAGTTGGCGAGCACCTCGTAGCCGCGCATCGCCAGTCGCAGCATCAGGGCGTTCGAATAATGCAGCCGGATCTGACCGAAGGTCCGGCCGGACATGCCGCCGACCGGCGGGCGTTCATCGATCACCACGACCCTTTGGTCCGATTGCCGGTTGAGCTGGTAGGCGATGGCCGCCCCCATGATGCCCGCGCCGATCACGACGACGTCGGCCTGTGCCAGGGTGGCCTGGGTGCTCATGGCTGATCGTTCCTCGCCCGGACGCCGAATTATCGTGCAATCCTCGACCCATAACCCGGTTAATGAGATTTCTCAATATTTCTGGCCGGTTTCGAGTGAACAGGGTTGGAATTGTTGTCCTCCAACGGGTACCATCAAAGGGCAAAAAAATAATGATCCAAAGGCGGGCGGGGGAGATGAGAGCCATCGACAAACACGGGAGATACGTCTGATGTGCGGCGTCTGCGGATGCGGCGAGGGTGAGGTGCGGATCGATGGTAAAGCGGCTGACGACGAGCATCACGGCCATTTTCACGGTCCCCATCGCTATCACAGCGAGCCTCATCAAGGCCATGATCAGGCTCACTCCGGCCACGGTCGCCGGGAACTGGTTGAGGTCGAAAAGAGCATCCTCGCGAACAACGACCTCGATGCCGGCGTGAACCGGATGCGGTTTGCGGCGGAGGCCGTGCTGGCGCTCAATTTCGTCTCCAGTCCCGGGGCGGGCAAGACGACCCTGTTGACCCGCACCATCGAGGCCTTGCGTGGCCATGTTTTAGTCGCCGTCATTGAGGGCGACCAAGAAACGGCGAACGACGCCGAGCGGATTCGCGAAACCGGCGCAAAGGTGGTGCAGATCAATACCGGGCGCGGCTGTCATCTCGACGCCGACGCGGTGGGCAAGGCCTATGACGCTCTAGAGTGCGAGGCCGGCACCGTCCTCTTCATCGAGAACGTCGGCAATCTCGTCTGTCCGGCGGCGTTCGATCTGGGTGAGGCGTGCAAGGTCGCTATCCTCTCTCTCGCCGAGGGCGAGGACAAGCCGATCAAGTATCCCGATATGTTCGCAGCGTCAGACCTGATGATCCTCAACAAGGTCGATCTCGCGCCCTACGTGGATTTCGACATGGACAAGGCCGAGGAGTACGCGCGCCGCGTCAATCCCACGATCGAGATCATCCGTCTCTCGGCCACAACCGGCGAAGGGTTTGACGCCTGGGTCGAGTGGATCTTGGCCACCCGGATAGCGGCTCGGGCGCGCGCCGACGGCCGGTCTGATATCGCACAGGCCCGCCATGCATGAGCTGACCCTGGCCAAATGCCTGATTGATCTCGTGAGCGAGCAGGCGGAAGAGAAGGGCGCTAGCCGCGTTACCCGAATCCATGTCCGGCTCGGCGTGCTCGCGGGCATCATGCGTTCGCTCTACACCTGCTACACCACCGCCATTCGCGGCACCATTTGCGAGAGCGCGATCCTCGAACTTGAGGAAGTGCCGCTAACCGTCCGCTGCCCGGCCTGCGACGAGGTCAAGGCGCCGCCTGGTCTTTACAATTTCCGCTGTCCCGATTGCGGCACCGCGACCCACGAGGTTGTAACCGGGCGCGAGATGCAGCTCGTCTCCGTCGAACTCGACTACGACGATTCGCCGACCCCGCCCGCCCCGCACCGCGGCGCACCGGCGCACGCCCCGACAATCCCTCGCTCGCAATAACGGGAGTACCTCCATGGCCGCACCCAATCAGCCCTGGTCCATCGTGCCTCACCAGCATGACGGTCCGGCCGCCCAAAGGGGCAAGCGCGACCACATCTATTCGCCGAAGAATCATAACGGGACCTTCAAGTCGGGCGGCATCGTCACCTTCGCTGGCGCGCCCTATTGCCCGCCCAAGGCGAGCGCGATCCGGGCCATGGGGGCGAAGATGTGTTTCCTCGGGGTGCCGTGGGATAACGGCAATATCGTGCGCTCGGGCACCTCGTCGGGCCCGACCGGTATGCGCGATGCCTCGACCCAGTACTTCCCCTACATGTTCGAGTATGACGCCGACATCCTGACTCATTTCAATCTGGTCGATTGCGGCGACGTGCCGATCATTCCCGGCAACAACGACGCAACCCACAAATACATCGAGGCCTACGTCTTGGAATGCCTGAAAGCGGGAGCGAGGGTGATCCTGTGCGGCGGCGATCATTCGGTGCCGATCCCCGCCGCCCGGGCACTCTCGAAGCACATCAAGAAGCGCAAGATGGGCTATTTGCATATCGACTGCCATCTTGACTCCGCACCCGACTGGGGAGGCAACCCGGACACCAACTGCTCCGGCCCCTCGCGCGCCCTCGACCTGCCCAACTGCAGCGCGAAGAACATCGCGCATCTGGGCTCGCGCAACGGGCTCAACCCAAAGGACTGGTGGGATTTCTTCCGCGACAATAACATCAAGGTGGTCCCGATGATGGAGGCGGTCGAGCGCGGCGTGCTGAATTGCACCCGCGAGATCATGGACCTCGCCTCCGACGGCACCGACGCGATCTATTGCTCGTGGGATACGGATTCACTCGACGGCTCGTGCATTCCGGGCACGACCCTGCCGGAATGCTTCGGCATTAAGCCCCGTGAGGCGATCCAGATGGCCCGGATGATCGGAACCTACGGCCCCGATGTCCTGGAATTTTCCGAGCTGTGCCCGATTTACGACGTCAGCGAGATGAGCAAGAAGCTCACCTGCTGCCTCGCCTATCACTATCTCGGCAGCCTGGCTAAGACGCAGCGCGAACAGGCGAAAAAGAGGCCCAAGGCTGCGCGCCGGGCTCGATGAATCACGTTTTTGGAGATTGGGAGACCAACCGATGAATCCTGCTAAAGCCTACGCTCATCTGTTTTCGCCGTTGGGCCGTGAAGGCGAAGAAAATTACAGGGGGCTCGCGCAAATCAGCTTCCTGCGCAGCCCGATCACCGAACTCAGCGCCAAAGCTATCAAGAAATCCGGCGCCAAATACGCCTTCCTCGGCGTCTCGTTCGACGAGGGTGTGGTCGGCAAGCCGGGCACCGAAGAGGCGCCCCGCGAGCTTCGTCTCGCCTCCCAGGAATATTTTCCCTACTGGTTCGAATTCGAGGTCGATCTCGAGGGCTGCGCCATTGACTGCGGCGATATCGCGCCTGTCAAGGTCAACACCAAGCGCGCGCGGAAGGAAATCTATGAGGGTGTCCGCGAACTGCTGCGCGGCGGGGTCACTCCGATCATCTGCGGCGGCGACCGCTCGGTCTCGATCCAGGCGGCCCGCGCGTTGGCCGATCACATCGGTAAGAAAAAGAAGATGGGCGTCCTCCATATGGGCGCGCAGCTCGACATGGCTGAAAGCTGGGCGGGCCAGAAGGAACTCTCGACCAACGCCATGGCTCGGATCACCGAGATCTCGAACGTCAACGCGGCCAACGTCGCCGTGGTCGGCGTGCGTAACTCCATGAATCCAAAAGATTACATAGATCTAGCTAAGAAGCGGAAGATCGGCGTCTACCCCATGTTCGATATGATTGAGCGGGGCATCGACGTCTGCTTCCAGGAGGCGGTCGACCGGGTCTGGGACGGCACCCACACCCAGTATCTGAGTTTCAATATGAACTGCATGGATGCCTCCGCGGCGCCCGGTGTCACCATGACCGAGCCGGGTGGCATCGAATCCCGCGAGATCATGCGCCTCGTCCGAATGATCGGAAACAAGAAGAAGGTGGGCATCATCGACATCACCGAGAATTGCCCGCTCTACGACATCGGCGGCACCACCTCACGGCTCTCGGTCTGCATCGTGCTCCGCCTGATCGCAGCGATCATGGCCGCCAACGGCCAGACCGTCGACCCGAAGATCAAGCGTTCCGACCTTTAGGGGGCGGTGCCTGATGGCATATTGAGGTTGCGTCCGGCCGCACGCTGGGCGGAGACACGGCGAGGGCAAGCTATCGCGAACACGCCGAGGCACTGGCCGAGGCGGGCGTCGATGTGATCGTGACCGAAATGATGATCGACCTTGAAAACGCCACCATCGTCACCGAGGCGGCGCTCGCCACGGGTCTGCCGGTCTGGCATGGCTTCTCCGCCGAATTCGCCGCCGACGGCAAGACCGTCGTCGAATGGCGGGGCGAGGAATTTACCGCGATGGAGGCGCGCCCGCTGGGCGAGTTGATCGCAGCCATCGTGCCTATGGGCGGCGAGCTTGCCGGCATCATGCACAGTCTGCCCTCGGTTACCGGTCCGGCGCTCCGTATCCTGCGCGAGCACTGGTCCGGGCCCATGAGCGTCTATTCGGAGACCGGCAAATTTGAAAATCCGAAATGGAATTACACCGACACCACCAAGCCCGACGACTATGCCGCGATGGCGCTGACCTGGATTAAGATGGGGGTTCAGGTCGTGGGCGGCTGTTGCGGCACCGTGCCCGGCCACGTCACGGCGCTCAAAGGCGCGTTGCCGGCGAGCCTGCCGCGCGCGGCGTAGGGATCGCATGAACGAGCTCTCGGCACGCCTGGCAGCGGGCGATCTCGTCACTCTGGACGGTGCGATCAGCACTGAAATTCAACGTCGAGGTGTCGTGCTCGACAAAACATCCTGGGCCAGCCGCGCGACCCTGGAGCATCCCGACATCGTGCGCGAGATGCATGCCGAGTATATCCGCGCCGGCGCCGACGTGATCACGGCGAACACCTACGGCGCCGGCTTCGTCGTCCTGAAAGCCGCCGGCATGGACGACGACGAGATCGACCACATCAACCGGCGCGCTGTCGAGCTGGCCATCGAGGGCCGTGATCTTGCCGCCGCGGACCGACCGGTCTGGATTGCGGGCTCGCTCTCCTCCATGCCGCCGCTGGACGGCGAGCAGGTGGCACCTACCGGGCCAGAAGCGGCCTCGGGGTACCGACGTCAGGGCGAAGTGGTAACGCAAGCGGGTGTCGATCTGGTCATCACGGAGATGATGCTCGACATCCCCAACGCCACCATCGTCACCGAGGCGGCGCTCGCCACGGGCTTGCCGGTCTGGCACGGTTTTTCCGCCGAACTCTCCGAAGACGGCCAATCGGTCGTCGAATGGCGGGAAAATTTCTTTGCCTATCCGTGCGAGCCCTTCGACGAGCTGGTCGGAACGATTACCGCGATGGGCGGCGAGGCCGCGGGTATCATGCACAGCTATACGCCAGCCACCACGCTGGCGCTCGAAGTGGTCCGGGCCCAGTGGTCGGGGCCGCTGATCGCCTACGCCGAAACCGGTCATCTCCACGGCCCCGACTGGGTCTTCGAGGAGGTTATCTCGCCGGACGATTACGCGGCACAAGCCAAACTGTGGATCGAGTCCGGCGTGCAGATAATAGGCGGCTGCTGCGGTACCAATCCCGAGCATATCCGCAAGCTTCGCGAAACGCTCCATCCCGCCGCGCAGCCAGACAACGGCGGCGCTCGATCATGAATGAACTGACCGCGCGACTGGCCGAGGGCAAGGTTGTTATTCTCGATGGCGCGGTTAGTACCGAAATTCAGAGCCGCGGCGCCGCCCTCGACGAGCTGTCCTGGGCGAGCTGTGCAACCCTCGATCATCCCGACATCGTCCGCGAAATGCACGCCGATTACATTCGCACCGGCGCCGATGTGATCACGGCAAACACCTACGGCGCCGGTCACGCTGTATTGCGCGCGGCGGGCATGAGTGCAGAGGAAGCCGATGCGCTAAATCGTAGCTCGGTCGAGCTTGCCTTGGAGGCCCGTGATCTCGTCGCCGCCGAGCGGTCGGTCTGGGTTGCCGGGTCGATATCGTCCAAACGCCCGAGCAATAGCGGGAACGTAACGCCGACGGGCCCTGAAGCCGCCGCGGGTTTCCGCCGCCAGGGGGAAGTCCTCGCGCGGGCGGGGGTCGATCTTATCCTCACGGAGATGATGCTTGACATCCCCAACGCCACCATCGTCACCGAGGCGGCGCTGGCCACGGGGCTGCCGGTTTGGCACGGATTTTCCGCCGAACTCTCGGAAGACGGCCAATCGGTCGTCGAGTGGCGCGATGGATTTTTCGTCCATCCCCGCGAGCCGTTCGGCGACCTCGTCGCGACGATTACGGCAATGGGCGGCGAGGCTGCGGGCATCATGCACAGCTACACGCCAGCCACCACCTTGGCTCTCGAGGTGGTGCGCGCCCACTGGTCGGGGCCGCTGCTCGCCTACGCCGAGACTGGTCACCTGCACTACCCCGACTGGGTGTTCGACGAGGCCGCCTCGCCCGACGAATACGCGGCGCAAGCCGAGCTGTGGGCAGCCTCCGGCGTGCAGATCATCGGCGGTTGCTGCGGCACCAACCCCGACCATATCCGCAAGCTCCGGGAGGTTCTGCTTTCCGACAGCTGATCGAGACTCTATCGGACGAAAAGACTAGAGCCCTCCAGCTTGGCGCGTGTATGATAGTTCAGCGTCGGGTGGATAGTTCGTTGGCTCTGGGGGGGGGGCGAGTGACTGGCGCGCAACAGGGGGCTCGTAATCGGAGCCGTCTGTAGAAGCGGCTTGAGCGCCTGATATGTTTGGACGCGAGCCTTAAATATTTGGAGGAGAGAAACTATGCTTCATGGAATTAGAACCGTTGCCACGACGGCGGTAATCGGTGTTGCTGTCGCCTTTGGCGGCGCGATGCTGGTCAGTCAACCCAGCCATGCGGGCGGCGACGTCTACGCGCTGACCTGGGAAGGTTATGCGAACGATAGTTGGGTTTCGGTGTTCGAGGCCGAGACCGGCTGCAAGGTGACCCAGACCTATATCGGCTCGAACGACGAAATTGTTGCCAAGATGGCGGTGGAATCGAGCAACTACGATGTGGTTTCTCCCGAGGTCAGCTACGCGCAGATCCTCATCTCGATGGATGTTCTCGAGCCCCTCGATCCGGCGCGGCTCGACAATTTCAACGACATCTTCGCAACCTCGCGCGACCACCCCGGTGTCCAGCAGGACGGCACCATCTACACCGTTCCCATGGCATGGGGCTCGATCCCGATCATGTATCGGACCGACAAATTCGACGAACCGCCGAC
Organism: Alphaproteobacteria bacterium; assembly: GCA_963694715.1. Lineage (GTDB taxonomy): Bacteria > Pseudomonadota > Alphaproteobacteria > UBA828 > JAPUJA01 > CAVOEB01. The sequence continues at coordinate 12,060 of CAVOEB010000046.1, forward strand.
CTCGGCGAGTGTGCTTTGGGATCCGCAATATGCCGGCAAGATCGCGATCCAGGACGTCACCATGAGCCTCTATCTGGGGGCGCGCATCCTGTTCGGGCGGGATACGGACGTCTATAATCTGAGCGACGAGCAGCTCGAGCAGGTCAAGCAGAAGTACATCGACCAAAAGCCGCTCGTGCGCGACTACTGGTCTTCGGCCGGTGAGCTGGTCGACCTCTACGCCCAGGGCGAGGTCTGGGTTTCCGAGACGTGGGGCGGCTATCAGGTCGCGCTGCTTCAGGAGCAGGGCATCCCCGTCGCCGAGGTCATTCCCACCGAGAAGGCCGATGGCTGGCAGGATGTCTGGGGCATCGTCAAGGGCGCGGCCAATCTCGATTGCGCCTATGCCTGGGTCAACTTCGAATCCTCGGCCACCGCTCAATGCGGCATGGTCCACGAGGTCGGCTATTCGCCGGCCAATCCCGTGGCCGTGGCGGATTGCCTGACCGCGGAGGATCGCGTGCTCCATCACCTCGACGACAGCTCGTATACGCAGGGCCTCGACTTCTGGCAGTTGCCGACGCGTAACGATGTCTACGTCGATACCTGGAACGCTGTTAAAGCCGCCCAGTAGTTAATTCAAAGTCGCACGACAAGACCGCGAGATCGTCTGGAACCGTGCCTAGCCCTTCGGGGTTGGGCACGGCTGACGATATGTTGCGGTGTTAATTTCAAACAATTTAGATCCGAACGCGGAGGGATCATGACGTCACGCTGGAACGACGGAAAACGCTTTGAAGGCCGGGTGGTGGTCGTCACCGGCGCAAACGGGGGCCTGGGCAGCGAGATCGCTCGCCGGTTCGGGCTTGAGGGCGCCAAGGTCGCGCTCGGGATCCGAAGCAATAAAGACGCGGCCGAAAAGGCACTGGCCGATATCGAGGCCGCCGGCGGAGCCGGGCATATGGCAACCCTCGACGTCACCGACCGGGCTTCCATTGACGGCTTTATCGCCGATACGCTCAAACGCTACGGTGGCATCGACGTGCTCATCAATTCGGCCGGGCGCATCGACCCCGCGGATATCGGGCGTCTCGAAGCGATCGACCCGGACGCCTGGGACAAGCTGTTCGAAATTGACGTCAAGGGCACCATGCTGATGTGTCAGGCGGCAGCACCGCACATGCGTAAGCGCGGCGGCGGGGCGATCGTCAACTTCTCGGGCTCCTACGGCAACGGCACCGACCCCATCAACAACTCGAATTGCATCCCGATCCAGTACTGCGCGGCCAAGGGCGCGGTCCGGGCCCTGACCATGACCGTCGCGCGCGATCTGGCGCCCTACGATATTCGCGTCAACGCGATCTCGCCGGGCATGATCGAGGCCAACTGGGCCGACGATTGGGGCATCGACATGGAGGGCGACGACATGGTGGCGGCCTTCAACTCGCTCTCGATCCGGCGTCTCGGGGCGCCCACGGAGATCGCCGAGACGGTGCTCTATCTGGCGTCCGACGGATCCGGCTATATGACTGGCCAGAATTTGTGCGTTGACGGCGGCTGGACGATGATGGGCTAAATCAAACGATAAGGTAGAAAACGGGAGCGGATCGCCAAACTAGAGGAGGCACTCGCTGTGGTTGTGAAGGCAGTCAATTTGGCTGAGTTGATCCCGGGCGATATGCCCGACGGGCGCGAGGTCGCCGCCGAGGGGCGCTCTCTCGGCGACACGGTCGAGGTCGGGCAGACGCTCTACTGCAAGGAGAAGGGCGTCGGCTCGGAGCGCGAATGGCGTGAGATCGCGCGCGAGAAGGGCATCCCCTGCAGCAGTTTCAGCATCGGGCTGAACACCTGGGAGGAAACCCGGGAAGGCATGGTCAAGATTTACGAGGACGCCCTTGCCCGGGGCGTGCGCCCGCCCGACCGGATCCAGCTTATTGCCGAACGGCGCATGGGCTTGCCCAAGGACAAGCGCGCCGAGGCGCCTCAGGAGACCGGGCCCAGCCTGTGGACCGACCAGGATTGGTGGGAGCTGGCCAATACGGTACCGATTTACCCCGAGGCGGCGGATAACATGATCGGCGGGCCCGGCTCGCTCGATAACGCGATTGACGCGCTGCGCGTCGGCATTACGACGATCGGGGCGCTCAGCCAGTTCACCTGGCGCTGGCCCTACTGGGACGACGACACGACCCAGATCACCTCTGTCGTCAAGGCGGTCGGCCTGCTCGCCTCGAAGCGGGACCAGGGCGTGGTGCTCGATACCTATCTCGAAGACGGTTATCCCGGGGTCTTTCACGATTACGCGAGCTACGTTGGCTGGGCCATGCTCGAGTGCTATGTCACTCAGGACTTGATCGGCGCCGCCTATGCCAGCGCGGCGTTCGGCTCACTGACCCAAAATCCGATCATTAAAGCGGCGGTCGTTCTGGCGCTCTACGAGGTCAATCCCGAGCGTATCCCGATGTCCTATACCGCCGGCGACACCATCGGCTACAGCCTCGATCACGATTCCAACATGGCAGCTCTGGTCAACGACCTGACGTTCTCGAAATTGACCGATATGCGCTACAAGCTCGGCACCGCGCCGCTCGCCGTGCCGGTCACCGAGACCGAACGCATTCCGACCTGGGAGGAGATCGCTCAGGTTCAGACGATTTCCCGGAAATGCGACCAGTACGTCCCGATGCTTGAGCCCTATGTTGACTGGGGCAAGATTGAGGCGATGCGCGATGAACTGGTCGTGGGCGGCACGGCGTTTTTCAACAACGCGCTCGAGATCATGAGCACCATGGGCGTCGATACGAAAGATCCCTGCCAGGTGCTCGTCGTCATGAAGCGGCTTGGGCCGGAGATGATGGAGACCATGTTTGCTGCCGGCGAGCGTGACGAAAGCTACATGCGCGGTCATAAGCCGATACTCCAGACCGATCTCGTTCGCCAGACCATGGAAAAGCGCGACGCGGTTCTGAGCGAGCTTGCCCAGCGGGCCCCGGACGAGAAACTTAAGAAGCGCAAGGTCCTGGTGGCTTCCACCGACGTGCACGAATTCTCTAAATTTCTGCTGACCTCGACCTTTGATGCCATGGGTAGCCGGGTGATCGATTGTGGCGTCAACTGCGATCCCGAGGATGTCGTGAAGGTCGCGGTCGAAACCGAGGCCGATGCGGTGGTGATCACTACCCATAACGGGGTCGCCCGGAGCTTTGGAACCAAGCTGGTCGACGAGATGCGCGCGGCCCAGATCGACGCGCCGATCTATATGGGCGGTGTGCTCAACGAGGATGTCGACGGCTCGGATATGCCCGTCGATGTGCGCCAGGACTTGCACAGCATGGGCATTGCGACGCCGGAATCGATCGATGAGATGATGGAATCTATTAAGGGCAGTAACTACCGGGCGGGCACTGCCGGATCCGCGTAGGCGATACGGCACAGCCAGAGATCTTCATGTCATCGGCCGATAATTGCTCCCTCACCCTGGAACGGTTCGCCTCGCTTGCGGATTCTGTGCGGGTTTACGGCCGCGAGCGGCCTGACCGGGCCGCCCTGATCTACGAGGATCGGATTTGGACGTACGCGGCGCTCGACGCCGCGTCGAACCGGGTCGCGCGAGGCCTGCTTGATCTCGGCGTCGGTCCCGAAGAGTGTGTCGCGATCCTCGATAAGAACACGCCGATCTATTTCGAGCTGTTCTTCGGCGCCTGCAAGCTGAACGCCACGACCGTTGGCGTGAACTGTCGCCTCGCGCCGCCCGAAATCGAGGTCATCCTTAGTGACGCGGCGCCGAAGCTCCTCATCGTCGGCGAGGAATTTTTGGAACCTCTCGCCAAGATCAATCTCGATCCCGGCTGCAAGGTCATCGTTATCGGCACGGCGAACAGGTTCGAGTCCTACGAGTCTTGGCGCGACCGCTATCCGGCCGAGGATCCGGCGATCGAACCCGATCCCGGCGCCAGCGTCTATCAACTCTATACTTCGGGCACGACCGGTGTTCCCAAGGGCGTCCAACTGACCAGTCAAAACGTCATTGCGTTCGCCGCTGCCGGCACCGTCGAGTGGCGCTTTGACGACAACAGCGTCAGTCTCGTGGCCCTGCCGCTGTTCCACTCGGCGGGCAGCGCCTGGGCCCTGATCGGCCTCGTCAACGGGGCGACGAACGTTCTCCTTCGCGAGGTCGACGCGTCCGAGATTCTGCGTAAGATCGAGGCTTATCGGGTGACGAATGTCTTTCTCGTCCCGGCGGTCATCCAGATGCTGCTGGCCACGCCCGGCGCCGAGGATGCCGATCTTTCCACGATGCGGGCCGTGGCATACGGCGGATCGCCCATCTCGGAGACCGTGCGGATTGGCGCGCGGGAACGCTTTGGTTGCGATTTTCTACAAATCTACGGGCTGACGGAGGCGACGGGCGCGGTCACGACCCTGCGGGCCGAAGACCAGGATCCCGGCGGCCCACGCGAGAGCCTGCTCGCTTCGGCGGGCACTGCCTGGGGCGACGTCGAGTTGCGCATCGTCGATCCGGAGAACCGCGAGGATGTTCTCGCCGGCGAGGTCGGCGAGATCTGGGTTCGCTCGGCTCAGGTCATGAAGGGCTACTGGAAGAATCCCGAGGCGACCACCGAAACGCTGACCCGCGACGGTTGGCTCCAGACGGGCGATGCAGGCTACCTCGTTGACGGCTTTCTATTTATCCACGACCGGATCAAGGACATGTTCATCTCGGGAGGCGAAAACGTCTATCCCGCCGAAGTGGAGAACGTCCTGATGCAGCACCCCGGCGTTGCCGATGCCTCCGTGATCGGCGTGCCCGACGAAAAATGGGGTGAGACGGGCAAGGCGGTTCTGGTCAGGGCCGAGGGCACGGAGCTGGGCGCGCGGACGGTGATCGAGTTTTGCCGGGAACGGCTAGCTCACTACAAATGCCCCACCTCGATCGAATGGTGCGATACCCTGCCCAGAACGCCCAGCGGCAAAGTCCGCAAGACCGAGTTGCGCGAGCGCTACCGGACCGAGGCGGGCGAACGGGAAAGGCCGGGATGATGAGCGCCAGGCATGTGTCGATCGAGCGCGACGGGCGCGTCGCCGTCGTCCGCTTCGATCGGGGGGACGGCAAGAACGCCCTCTCGTTCGAGGTGCTCCGCGAGTTGACCGAGGCTGCACACTCGTTCGAGGAGGATACGGAAACCTCGGCGATCGTGCTCACGGGCTGCCCGAGCGTGTTCACCATGGGTTTTGATCTCAAGGATCCCGAGGCGACCGGGCTGGCGACCCTGGGTCTCGCGGAAAAGCGCAAGCTGCTCCAGACCGGCCCCCGGGTCTGTCGCGCCTGGGAAAAACTCGAGCCCATGACCATCTGTGCGCTCGAAGGCTGGTGCGTCGGCGGCGGCATGTCGCTCGCGGTGTCCTGCGATTTACGGGTGGCGGGCGAGGGGGCTGTCAGCTTCGCACCGGAAATCGAGCGCGGCATGAATATGAGCTGGCAGACCGTACCCCGCACGGTCGCGCTCGTCGGGCCGGCGCGGACCAAGCGGCTGTTCGTCATGGCCGAGCGGCTGAGCGCGCAAGCCGGGCTCGATTGGGGCTATTTCGACGCCGTGGCGCCCGATGGTTCTGCCCTGGAGCGTGCCCTGGAGATGGCCCATCAGATCGCCGCCATGCCGCCGGTACAGGTGCGCATGGTCAAGCAGGGCGTCAACGCGGCGGCGTTCGCGCTTGGCGATGCGCTCAGCGCGCTCGACCGCGATCAATACCTGCTGGCCCAGAGCTCGGAGGATTACGAAGAAGGCTTGCGCTCGTTCCTCGAAAAACGCCCGCCGAAATACACCGGGCGCTAGATCAGCTGCTGGATTTCGGAATAGTTCCCGACTGCTGAATAGTGATAATGTGTTTTAACGGATCCGACAGCTCGGACCACATGAGAAGATAAGGAGGCTCCCATAGTGTCGAATGCCGTCAATCTTCGCGATTTGATCCCCAGCGACCTGCCCGACGGGCGTGAGGTCGTTGCTGAGGGGATCGCGCTGGGCAATACCATAGAAATGGGCCGTTCCCTATATTGTGAGCAAAAAGGGGTCGGCTCGGATCGCGAAGCGCACGAGGTCGCCAGAGAGCAAGGAATTCCTCTCACCCGCATCAATATCGGCCTGTCGAACTGGGACGAAACCCGCCTCGGGCTCGAGAACATCTACGAAGATGCGCTCTCGCGCGGCGTGCGCCCGCCCGACAGCTATAACCTGCTTGCCGAGCGACGCATGGGTCTGCCCAAGGAAACGCGCGCCGACGCGCCCCAGGAGACCGGCCCCTGCCTGTGGACGGAAAAGGATTGGTGGGAACTCAATCATACGGTTCCGATCCAGTGCGGGACAAACGACAATATGATCGGCGGACCCGGCTCGCTCGACAATGTGCTCGACGCGCTCCAATGCGGCTCAACGACCGTTGGCGTTGTCAGTCAATATTCCTGGAAATGGCCCTATTGGGACGACGAGACGTCCCAGGTGACCGCCGTGGTCAAGGCTGGCGGCGTGCTGGCGTCGAAGAAAGCCGGAGGCGCGGTCTTCGAGACCTATCTTGAAGATGGCTATCCGGGTGTGTTCCACGATTATTCGAGCTTAGTCGGCTGGGCCATGCTCGAGCGCTACGTCGTTGAAGAACTGATCGGGGGGGCCTATTCATCGGCTTGGGGTGGCTTGACCCAGAATCCGGTCATCAAGGCGGCCGTGACCCTTGCGCTGGATGCGGTAAATCCCAACCACGTGCCGATCATGTTCATCCAGGGCGACACGATCGGCAAGGAGATGGACTTCGACGCCAATATGGCCGGCGTGGTCAACGACATGATGTTATCGAAGATGGCCGACCTGCGTTACAAGGTGGGCTCGGCTTTTATCGCCGTGCCGGTCACGGAGGTCGCGCGCATCCCGACCTGGGAGGAGATTGCCCAGGTTCATACGATCAATCGAAAATGCGAAGAATACCTGCCGATGATCGAGGCCTATGTGGACTGGGGAAAGATCGAGGCAATACGCGACGCACTCGTCGTCGGCGGCAAGGCGTTCTACAAATCGGCGCTCGGCACCATGAACGAGATGGGCATCGACGTGGCGGACCCCTGCCAGGTTCTCATTGTTCTCAAGCGTCTCGGCCCGGAGATGTGCGAGCAGTTGTTCGCCGCCGGTGAGCGCGATGACAGCTTCATGCGCGGTCATAAGCCCGTGCTGGAGACCGATCTCGTCCGCCAGACCATGGAGAAACGCGACGCGGTCTTGCGCCGTCTCGCCGAGCGGCCTGCCGACGACAGGTTCAAGCAGCGCAAGGTCTTGGTGGCTTCGACCGACGTGCACGAATTTTCCAAGTTCCTGCTGACCTCGACGTTCGATGCCGTGGGCAGCCGGGTGATCGATTGCGGTATCAATTGTGACCCCGAGGATATCGTCAAGGTCGCGGTCGAAACCGAGGCCGATGCCGTGGTAGTCACCACCCATAACGGCGTCGCCCGCTCGTTCGGCACCAAGCTGGTCGATGAGATGAAGGCGGCGCATGTCTCCGCGCCGATCTTCATGGGCGGTGTGCTCAACGAGGATATCAAGGGTTCCGACGTGCCCATCGACGTCCGCCGCGATCTGCACCAGATCGGCATCGAGACGCCGGAGTCGATCGACCAGCTTCTCGAATTCGTCAAGGACCGTAATTATCGCGCTGCGACCGGCGGACCCACATAATCCGGATCGAGGCCCTATGAGCGACCAGTCCGTTAATCTCGCCGAGCTGATCCCGAGCGACCTGCCGCCCAGCCAGGAGTTGATCGCCGAGGGTGTTGCCCAGGGCAAGGCCGTCGAGATGGGCCGCTCGCTTTATTGCGAGGAGAAAGGCGTTCGCTCCGAACGCGAATGGCGCACGATCACGCAGGCAAAAGGCATTTCGTCGACCTGCATGAATATCGGCATGGCGACCTGGGGCGAAACCCGCTCGGCGATCGAGAACATCTACGAGGACGCTCTCAGCCGCGGCGTCCGGCCGCCCGATCGCTTCAATCTGATTGCCGAGCGGCGCATGGGGCTGCCCAAGGGCAAGCGCGCCGATGCGGCCCAGGAAACCGGCCCCTGCCTGTGGAGCGAGCAGGACTGGTGGGAGACCACCCACACCGTGCCGATCCATGCTGAAGCGGGTGACAACACCATCGGCGGGCCGGGCTCGCTCGACAACGTACTCGACGCGTTGCGCGCGGGCATCACCTCGATCGGGCTGCTCAGTCAATACACCTGGCGCTGGCCCTACTTCGATGACGAAACCACCCAGGTTTCAGCGGTGGTTCGTGCCGGCGCGGCGCTTGCCGCGCGCAAGGACGACGGCGTCGTCTTCAATTCCTATCTCGACGACGGCTATCCAGCGATGTTCCACGACTATGCGAGTTACGTCGGCTATGCCATGCTCGAGCGCTACATTGCCGAAGACCTGATCGGAGCGGCCTATTCCAGTTCGTGGGGCGGCTTGACCCAGAACCCCATCGTCAAGGCCGCGGTGACCCTCGCCCTCGATGCGGTCAATCCGAGCCGGGTGCCGTTCTCCTACCTTCACGGCGATACCATCGGCAACACGGTGGATGTCGATTCCAACATGGCCGTGCTGGTCAACGACCTAGTCTTTATGAAGATGGTCGATCAACGCTACCGGCTCGGCACGGCGATCATCTCCGTGCCCGTGACCGAGGTTGAGCGCATCCCCTCGTGGCAGGAAATTGCCCAGGTCCAGACCATCAACCGCAAGTGCGACGACTACGTGCCCATGCTTGAACCCTATGTTGACTGGGGCAAGATCGAGGCCCTGCGCGATGCGCTGGTCGTTGGCGGGCGGGCGTTCTTTGCCTCCGCACTCGAGACCATGAGCCAGATGGGCGTTGACGTGACCGATCCCGCACGGGTGCTCGTCGTCATCAAGCGGCTGGGACCGGAGATGTGCGAACAGTTGTTCAGCGCCGGCGAGCCCGACGACAGCCTCCCGCGTGGTCGCCGGCCCGTGTTGCAGACCGATCTGGTGCGCCAGACTCTGGAAAAGCGTGCTGCTGTGCTCGCCGCGCTTGCCGCCCGCAAGCCCGACGAAAAGCTCAAGGGCTGCAAGATCCTCGTCGCCTCGACCGACGTCCACGAATTTTCCAAATTCCTACTCACCTCCACGTTCGCTGCGGTCGGCAGCCGGGTGATCGATTGCGGTATCAACCGCGACCCGGAAGACATCGTGAAAGTCGCCATCGAGACCGAGGCTGATGTGATCGTGGTCACCACCCATAACGGCGTGGCTCGCACGTTCGGCACGAATTTGCTTGACGAAATGCGGGGCGCGCAGATCGATCCCCCGGTCTTCATGGGCGGCGTGCTGAACGAAGACATCGAGGGCTCGGACATTCCCGTCGACGTGCGCAGCGATCTTTACCGGCTCGGTATCGAGACGCCCGAGACGATCGATCAGATGCTCGAGTCGATTTCCGGGCGGGTGGGCTCGGCGGCCTCGTGAGCGTCAATGCCGTCGCGCTCGCCGATTTCGGCAGCACCTTTACGAAACTGACCGTCGTCGAGGCGGGCACCGGTCGCCGCTTGGCGTCGGCCCAGGCGCCGACCACTGTGCGCACCGACGTCATGGAGGGCTACGCCGAGGCGCTAAGCCGCGCCGAGACTCAACTGCCGCCCGACACCGCTATCGTCGAAAAGCTTGCGGCCTCGAGTGCCGGTGGCGGCCTGCGGGTCGCATCGGTCGGACTGGTTGCCGACTACACCGCCGCCGCCTCGCGGCAGGCGGCACTCAATGCGGGCGCTAAGGTCGAGCTCGTTCTGGCCGGGCGGCTGACCCCTGAGCAGATCGCATCGCTCGAAGCGCAGCGACCCGAAATCGTGCTGTTTTCCGGCGGTACCGACGGCGGCCAGCACCGTCAGGTGCTGGACAACGCCCGAGCCATTGCCGGGGCGCGCTTCGACGCTCATGTCATCGTCGCGTGCAATTGCGACGTGGCGGACGAGGCGGCGGAGCTGTTCGTCTCGAATGGCCATACCGCCGAGGTTGTCGGCAACGTGCTGCCCGAGATTCGCACCCTCGATATCGAGCCCGCGCGTTCGGCCATCCACGATGCCTTCATCGAGCGGGTCATCCGCGGCAAGGGCTTGAGCCGGACCGAGGAGTTCGGCCGGGCCGTAATCATGCCGACCCCCGAGGCGGCGCTCGGGGCGACCCGTCTGCTCGCCGCCGGGCCGCCGGGAGGGTCCGGCGTGGGCAATGTGCTCGTGGTCGATATCGGCGGTGCGACGACCGACGTCCATTCCGCTGTCACCTTGTCGCCCCACACACCGGGGATCACGGCTGAGGGTTTGCCGCCCTTGCCGGTGACCCGCTCCGTGCAGGGTGATCTCGGAATGCGCTGGAGCGCGCTTGGCGTCTACGAGGCCGACGCGGCCTGGCTCGACGAGCAGGCCGCGGCCCAGGGCTGGCCCACCGATAGCGCAGCGGACGCCGCTGGCCGGCGGCGCGACGACCCGGATTTTATGCCCGCCGACGCACGCGACGAAGCGCTCGACCGGCTCTTTGCGGTTTCCTGTATCAGCCATGCGCTACGCCGCCATTGTGGTTGGCTTCGAACCGTTTACGTGCCCAACCAGGGCACCAGCTTCATGCAGGAGGGGCTGGATTTACGCGAAGTGCCCCGTGTCGTCGG
>CAVOEB010000047.1:0-22459 GCA_963694715.1 Alphaproteobacteria bacterium
CCGGGGATCCGTTCGACCTCGATCCGCAGTTTTGGGGGCGTCTGGCCAAAGCGGCTTGACGGTAGGGAGAGAATCGAATTCCGCCAAACCCTTCAACGGCCGGACCTTTGACAAACAGCGCCAAAATCCGTATATGGCGCCTTCGCCGCCGGGACCAGCTGGGGCGAGCATAAAGCGAAATCAGGGAGAGTGTCGATGACGGAAAAGAACCACAGCAATATTCGCCGCTTCACGGGCGGCGACGGCGAGGTCATGGATTGGCTCCGCAGCAACGGGGTCGAAAAAATTCGTGTCGAGTGGATGGACATGCACGGAATCCCCCGCGGTAAGCGCGTCTCTCTGAATACCTTCGATGAGCTGCGTCACAAGGGCGTGCCCTTTGCCGCGTTGCTGTTCGCCATCGATCTTCAGGCCCGCTGGTTGCGCAACACCCGGTTCGGTGAGGAAATCGGCTTTGGCGACTTCTACGCGGTTCCCGATCTGAATTCGATGCGGCTTCTCCGCCATGAGCCCAACACGGCCCTGTGCCTGACCAACCTGCATTGGGCCGATGGCCGCCCCATCGCCGAAGACCCGCGCAACCTGTTAAAAAGCGGTCTGGACCAGCTCAAGGAGCTGGGCTTTGCGGCGAACGCGGCGCCCGAGTTCGAATTCTATTTCCTCACTTCCGATTTCCAGCTCTCCGATACTGGGGAAAACGCCTACGCCATGCTCAAGCGCTGGGGATTTCGAGAGGAAGAGCAGGCGCTGATTGACGCCGCTTCGGCTCATGTCGATTACGAGGCCTGCAACTACGAATTCGGTCCCGGCCAGTTCGAGATCACCGTCGAATACGGCGAAGCGATGGACATCGCCGACGCCGGGCACCTCTTTCGCTCCACTTTAAAAGAGACCGCGCTTGCCATGGACCGGCGGGTGACCTTTATGGCTAAGCCCTATACGGAAGCGGCCGGCAGCTCCTGTCACCTCCATTTTTCGCTCGTGAACGAGGACGGTTCCAACGCTTTCGCCGACGAGCACGATCCGCTCAAGATCAGCCAGGTCTGCCGCCACTTTATCGGCGGCATCCTCGCTCATTTCGAAGAACTGGCCGTGGTCTTCTTGCCCTATCCCAACTCGTGCAAGCGGATTGCGCCCGAGAGTTTCGCGCCCATCTCCATCGCCTGGGGCATGGATAACCGCGTCGCTGCAGTGCGTGCGATCAACGTTACCCCGAGGGGCACGCGGATCGAGCTGCGTGTGCCGGGCGGGGACATCTGCCTGCATCTCGCCCTTGCGGCGCTGGTTGCCGCCGGTCTCGACGGCATCAAGAACGAGATCGACCCCGGCCCTCCGGCTCAGGGCCATCTCGATCTCGACGCGAGTATTCCCAAGATCACGACCGACTGGTCCAAGTTGCTCGATCATTTTGATGAATCCGCCTGGATTCCCAAGGCTATGGGCGCGGATTTCTTCGAGCTTTTCGGCCGAATCAAGCGCATGGAGCATCAACGGATTATTAGTACCGTGGTCCAGGAAGAACGCGACGAGCTGATCGAAATGATCTGATGCGCGGCTGCCCGTTTCGCGTTAAACAGGAGCCCATGGCACGATTCGTCCTCCTGTTTGGCGCGGCTGCACTCGTTCTTGCCGCCTTGGCGGCGCCGGTGTCGGCGCGCGATAAGGGACAGGGCTACTACTTTGACATCGGTCCCGATCTCAATCTGCTCGGCGATTCCGAGCTGAGCAGCGGTGCGGAGCTCGCCGCCGAGAGCGGTCTCGGCGCCGCGATCGGCACGGGTTATCGGTTCGGCTCGGGCCTGCGCGCCGAATTCGCGCTGGGTATGCGTCGCAACAACCTCGATAGCGTCTCGGCGGCGGTCACCTTCTTCGGCACCCCGCTGGCCGCGAACGCCGAGCTGAACGGCGACATCACGACCGTTTACGGCTTGCTCAACGGCTATTACGACTTCGATATCGGGTCGAACTGGGCGCCCTATCTGGGACTCGGAATTGGCGCCGCCAGCATCGAGCTAGACAGCGCGGCCTTGGGCGTCGACGACACCGACACGGTGCCCGCCTGGCAGGGCACGCTCGGCCTGACCTACCGAATTTCCGACAATGTTTGGGCGCGCGGCGGCTACCGCTACTTCGGCGCCGCCGACCCCGAGATCGCGGGCACTGAGTTCGAGATCCAGAGCCACGTGCTCGATATCGGCCTGCAGATCGGCTTTAGCGCCTTCTAGCGGGCCTGTTTAGGAAACCAAGGCGGTGAAACGCGAATCTTACGAGATGCTCGGCCTGCCGCGGAATGCAACCGAGCGCGAGATCAAGACGGCGTACCGGCGCCTCGCGCGCCAGTACCACCCCGACGTGAGCGATGGCACGCCGGAGGCCGCCGCCCGCTTTCGCGAAATCAATGGGGCTTATCAACGGCTGTCCGGCTCGGGCCGGCGCGGCGGCGCGGCGGGCTATGACGGCGCCGAGTTCCGGGCTGGTGCCTTCAATCTGGGCGATTTGTTCGGCGAAAGCGGCCTGGGCGATATTTTCGGCTTCGGCGCTAACGCCGGCGCGACCTGGTGGCCCGACCCCGTGCCGGGCGCGGACCACGAGGTTGATCTCGCGATCCCGCTGGAAGACGCGCTGCGGGGCATGACGCGCCGCTTGACCGTGCGCGTGCTGCGTCGCTGCGGGGCCTGTTTGGGCCGCGGTTCGCTTGACGGTCAGATCGGAACCTGCGGCCAATGCGACGGGCAGGGCGCGCTTCCCAGGAGGCGCGCAAACCTCGAGGCGCCGTTTCGCGAGCGCGTCGATTGTCCCGCCTGCCGTGCTCGCGGCGTCGTGTTCGAAAATCCTTGCATGGGATGCCACGGCGTGGGCCGGGTCGTGGGCAGCCGCACCGTGGATCTGTACCTGCCGCCGGATCGGCCGGGCGAGATGCCGATTCGATTGCGCGGACAGGGCTACGACGGCGAGGCGGGCGGTGTTGCGGGCGACCTATATGTCCGAGTCCGGCTCGCACGTCATCCCCTGTTCAAGGTTCGGGGCGACGATGTCTGTTCCGATGTCGAGATCCGTATGCACAATGCCCTGTTCGGCGGCACGATCACCGTTGTTACCCTCGATGGACCACGAAAGGTCCGGCTCCGTCCCGGCTCACCCGATCAGGAGCTTTACCGTCTCAAGGGATACGGCCTGCCGCGTGCCGCCGGCGAGGGACGGGGCGATCAGCTCATTCGCTTCCACGCGACCCTGCCCGGCGGACTTGAGGGCGAAAAGGCAGGTCTGTTGCGCGATCTGCTCTCGATCGTGAAAGATCGCGACGCGCCGTCTGACGACTGAGCGCGCAACCTCTCGCAGGCTCCCTGGCGGGGCGATTTAGATCGCCCGTTTTCCCGTTCGGCCCCCGTTTCTCCGTCTGGCCTAAGTCAATGAGACGGACCAGCTCGGCTTCTAGCGTAGGAATTTCGGTTGTGCCGTCTATGACCGGGAGGATCTCATGCGGAATTACTGGCTGTTCCCCATCGTGACTGTTTCTTTCCTTGCCGTAGCCGGCAGCGCGATGGCCGGTGGATCAAGCAAGTATAGCGCCGATTTGGACGATATTACCGTTGCGGCGTTTGGCCTGACTGTGACCGGTGTCGTGGATGGCGATGTCAAGACTCTCTCGGGGATGGCGCATGTATTTTACGACTTCGATCTGGACTCCAAGATTATGCCCTACCTCGGGGTCGCCAGAATTGACGTCGATATCGGTTCGGTTGCCGGGGTGACCACGGCCTTCGACGACAGCGACACCGTGTTCGCTTATCAGGGCATGGCGGGGTTGCGCTATCCCCTGACGGATCAGATTTCGATCCGCGGCGAGTATCGGCTCTTCGCCACCGTTGACCCAGGGCTCGGCGTCACCGAAGGCTAATTACTGAGCCACAATATCAGGCTTGGCCTGGGCTACAACTCCTGAGGCTCGGGACCGTCGTCTTAAGGTTGCCCGTCCGTCGGGCGCTGGATCGAGGCGCTGGCGAAGCGCCAGACCTCCATCGCCTCCGACCAATGGTCGGGAGCGAAACCGGCTTTAAGCTTGAGCCGATGAACGAAGTCCTCGGGCGCAGGAAGTTTTTCCCAGACCTGGGGCAGGAACAGCCCGCTCCGCTCACCTTCGCGCAGGATCAGGCCGTCGACGCCCGAATTAAGGCTTGCGATCAGCTCGGCCTCGGAGGCCACGTCAAAGCGCGCCGGCGGGCTAAGCACCGAAACCGAGAGATCGAGGCCCACCAGCTCGTCCTTCGTGACGGGCGCAAAGCGCGGATCTTCGAAGCCTGCCCGGTAGGCGTTCTCGGCCACGTCCGTCGCCAACGCCCGCCAGGCCTGCGCCGAGCCGATGCAGCCGCGAAGATCCCCAGCCCGCTCCAAGGTGATGAAGCTGGCGCCGTCCGCCGCAAGCTCCGCTGGCATTTCGGCGGCTGCGACACGCACGGCGCGGCCTTCGCCTAACCCGTGTTCGAGCGAGAGCTTGGCGAGGTCGAGCAGCGCGTCACCATAACGCGCTAGGAGGCCTTCAATTCCGTCCTCGCCGTCGGGTTCCCGATCGCATCCTTCATTTCCGGCGGATTGCCCCCGACTTGGCGGTGCGAACACATAGGCGCCGTACCCCACCACCCGATCGCGCGGGCCCGCGGTATCGCCCGAGTTGCGTAAGTCCACGGTCTTGGCCGTCAGGCCCCTGCGCTGGGCCAACGTCAGCAGACCATAGATGGGCACCCAGCCGCAGGCCGCCTCGCGGCCGATGTCCTGGATGCACAGCCGCTCGATGGCCGACGAGGTCGCCGCATCCATCCGGCGCGCCGTGTCGTAGTCGTGGTAATGCGACAGGTCGGAGCTGATCACGATCAACGTCTCCTCACCGCCCCACAACGCCTCGATCACCTCGGCAACCTCGCCGGCGGTCGCTCGCCCGACCGAGAGGGGCAACAGGGCGAATTCGTCGAGCACGTCTTGGAGGAATGGCAACTGCACCTCGAGGCTGTGCTCGCGCGCGTGGGGCGCGTCGTCGATGCTCACCTGGGCCAGCCCCGCGATCCGCGCGCGCGCCTTGGTGTCGATCGCAATTTTCCCCAAGGGCGTCTCGAAGGCGTCTACCGACGGGACCGCAAGGCCGCGAAGCGCCACCTGGTGCGACGGGCCGAGCAGCACGACCCGGCGGATTGTCGCGTGCGCATCGCGCAGCCGGGCGTAAACCGAAGCGGCGATGGGGCCGGAATAGACGTAGCCCGCATGGGGCGCGATCAGCGCCTTAGGCGCCGGGCCCCTCTCGTCCACGCGTCCCAGCAGGGCATGCACCGTGGCCGCGAGCGCTGACGCATCGCCCGGATAGAAGGCGCCGGCGACGGCGGCGGGGCGAGCTGTGGTCATGAGGTCTGCTATGGCGATCATAACGGCCGGGCAATCGAACCCGACCGACCCGACGCTCACACTATGCCCATGGGGTGGAAATTCAAGCCCGCCCAGGGAAGGGCGCCATAAATAACCCCGTCACTCTCGATGACGCCCGCACCGATCCATCCATCGTCCCGCTGTCGAGAATCCACCCGGTAACCCTTGACCTACCCCTGTTCCACGACCGCCCCTTTAAGGGCCTCGCGCTGTCCCTCGTCGGCTACTTGCCAATGAGGATGAGTTTACGGCGGCCTTTGCACAGGGGCGGTTAAGAATCACCGTTAATTTTCTGACATGTCTGCTCCGGCTTGCACCGGAGAACGGTCGCTGCGAACCGGAATATATGCTTTTAAGGCTCCAGCCCAGCCCGCGCGATGATGGCCATCACAGTCGCGGCATAAAACGGAATTTTGAGGCGAGGGCAAATCAATTGCCCGTGAACGCCGGGCGACCATACAACGCTCTTGAACGGCGCCCCGATTCAGAGTTGGCTAGGGCCAGTTTATCCCCTCACGCTTCCGGAAAGCATTGCCTGATGAGCGATCCGTTCCCGACCCTGTTCAGCCCACTCACCATCCGCGGCGCCACCTTGCGCAACCGGATTTTCTCGACTGGCCACGAGACCCTGCTGGTCGAGGGTACGGCGCCGGGTGACGCGCTGATCGCCTACCACGAGGCCCGGGCCAAGGGTGGCGCAGGGCTGATCATCGTCGAGATCGGCGCGGTCCATCCCACCGGCGTGTTCAACGCCGACTCGATTCTGGCCTACAACGACGACTGCATCGAGGGTTACGCAAGACTGGCTGAGGCGGTGCACGCCCACGGCTGCTGCATCTTTGGCCAGCTCTTTCACCCCGGGCGTGAAGTCTTCAGCTCGGTCGACGGCGCGGCGGCGCATGCCTACGCGCCCTCAGCCGTGCCCAACGAACGCTTCCACATCATGCCCCAACCCATGAGCAGCGATCTGATCGCCGAGATCGTCGCGGGCTACGGCGACGCGGCGGCGCGCATGCGCAAAGCCGGGCTCGACGGCGTCGAGATCGTCGGTTCCCACGGCTATCTGCCCGCCCAGTTCCTCAGCCCACGGGTCAATTTGCGCGGCGACGAATACGGCGGCTCGGGTGAAAACCGCCTGCGTTTCCTGCGCGAGGTGGTCGCCGATATCCGCGCTAAGGTCGACGACGACACGGTCGTGGGCATGCGCATTACGGGCGACGGCACCGATGCCGAGATGCTTACTCTCGACGAGGCGGGCGAGGCCTGCGTCGCGCTCGACGTCGACGGCGGGCTCGATTACTTCAACGTCATCGCCGGTTCGTCGGGCACGCTGGGCGGTGCCGTCCACATCGTGCCCTCCATGTTTATCGAGGCGGGCTATGTCGCGCCCTACGCCGCCGCGATCCGGGAAAAGGTGACCAAGCCGGTTTTCGTCGCGGGGCGCATCAACCAGCCCCAGATCGCCGAAGAGATCCTCGCCAAGGGCCAAGCCGACATGTGCGGTATGACCCGGGCGCAGATCTGCGATCCCGAGCTTGCGAACAAGGCGAAGGAGAACCGGGCCGACGACATCCGCGCCTGCATCGCGTGCAACCAGGCCTGTATCGGCCATATGATGACCGGCTACTCAATTTCTTGCATCCAGCGACCCGAAACCGGGCGTGAGCTAATTTACGGCACGCGCAAGCTCGCCGCTGCGCCACGTAGAATCCTGGTTGCGGGCGGCGGCCCGGCGGGCATGAAGGCGGCCTGCGTCGCCGCCGAGCGCGGCCATGCGGTCACGCTCTACGAGGCCGGCGGCCGGCTGGGCGGCCAGGTGCTGCTGGCACAGAGCCTGCCCAACCGGGCCGAATTCGGCGGGCTGGTGACTAACTTCACCCGCGAGATGGAACTCGCAGGCGTCACGGTAGAGCGCAACAGCCCCGTCGATCGGGCGTTGATCGAGCGCGAGGCACCCGATGCGGTGATCGTCGCCACCGGGGCGCGGCCGCGCCGCCCGGCGCTCGAGGGTCTGGAATCCGAACATGTGGTCGATGCCTGGCAGGTCCTGCGCAACGAGGTCAATGTCGGCGCCTCGGTGCTGGTCGCCGACTGGCGCTGCGACTGGATCGGCCTGGGCATCGCCGAAAAGCTCGCCCGCGAGGGCTGCCGGGTGCGCCTCGCCGTTACCGGCTTTACTTCGGGTCAGATGCTCCAGCCCTACATCCGCGACCAATGGACCACCACAGTGCGTGAGCTGGGCGTCGAGATCATCCCCTACGCCCGGCTCTTCGGCATGGACGACGATACGGTTTATCTCCAGCAGGTCATCAGCGACAAGGCGATCGTCTGCGAGGAGGTCGATACCCTGATCCTAGCGGTTGGCCACGAGCGTGTCGCACCCCTGGAGGCCGAGCTTGCGGATTGGTCGGGCGAGGTGACGCTGATCGGCGATTGCGCGAGCCCGCGCACGGTCGAGGAGGCGACGCTTGACGCCCTGAAGGTCGCTAGCGAGATATAACGCGAATTCTAGTGGCTCAAAGCCGCCGAATTCACAAGCCCGCGCCGGCCGCGGCCTGTCAATATTGCTTGGGGGACCGCGGCTTATGCGGCGGAAGCCTGAGTGGCGCCAACCTGCGCGGCGCGTGAGCGCGCTAGTTTGCTTTGTTCTTGGCAAAGCAAACCGGAATAAAACTCAACCCGCCATCGTCAACCCGATGGGCGTGCTGTTGTGCCCGTTGCAGTCGCTAACGACTTCCTCGGCGCAGGAGGTCACGGCCACCAGGCAGTCCATCTCGGCCGTCAGTTCGGTGCAGTCGCCGGGCCCCGATTTGGGCAGCTCGATCACCATGTTGAATTCGCTATCCACATGGGTATTCATGAACAGGTTGAACGGGTCGGGCACCTGCCCCTCGGTAATGCCGTAAGGTTTCAGCGCATCGCGCAGGTTCTCGAAACAGCCTGTGCCGCCGGGTTGGCCCAAGACATGTTCGTAAAGCCAGCGGTTACACGGCGGATAGAGCAGGTCGTGCACCCCCACCGTGTCGCGGGTGATGGTGAACATCGGCGTGTTGATATTCGAGTAAAGCTTGTCACCGGTCGAGATCCGTAAGTTCATGACGTTCATGCGGGTCTTGCCTGAGGATAGGAACTCCGAGTGATCGTGCTCGTTGAAGCAGACGAAGTCGGCCACCTGGTGCCCCTCGACGTCCGTCACCCGAAGCGTCTCGCCCTTCTTGACGATAATCGCCCGGCCCGATTTCGCTGGGATGATGGTGTCGCGCGCGTCGGTCATTGTTTCTCCCTCCCTAAAATTTTCCCGATTGTGGACCGCAACGCGGCGCAAGACAAAGCCTTGAGTTGCGATTTTCTTGCTGGCGACCCAAGATGCCAGCCAAGGGAGCCAGCAATAGCCGATCATGACCTACACGGTAACCGTGCGGCAGTGGGCCGAGCCGCTTCGCGTCGAGATGGGGGCGACCATCCTTGAGACCGCGCTGGCCGAAGGCCGCGTCTATCCCCACGGCTGCAAATCGGGGAATTGTGGCGCCTGCAAGTCGCGCCTGAGCGTGGGCGAGGTCCAGATGGCGCCGTTCTCCGAGCACGCGCTCAGTCCCGGGGAACAGGCTACCGGCCTGATCCTCGCGTGTCGCGCCGTGCCCTGGTCCGATTGCGAGGTCGCCTGGCTCGAAGAGGACGAACTCGTCGCCCATCCTCGCCGCCGGCTCGACTGCCGGGTTGCAAGCATCGATCCGCTCAGCCACGATACCACCCGCATGCGCCTCGCCATCGAGGCGGGCGGGCCATACGATTTCACCTCCGGCCAGTACGCTGAGTTGACCTTGGCGGGCCTGCCCGCGAGGGACTATTCCATGGCCAGCGGGCCGGACGATGCGGGCCTTGAGTTCCACGTCCGCGCCTTGCCCGGCGGCGCGGTCAGCAACGCCGTGCGCGAGCGTCTAGCGGTGGGCGATCCGGTCCGTGTCGAAGGGCCGTTCGGCATCGCCTACTGGCGAGCGCGTCACGACGGCCCGGCTCTGGCCCTCGCCGGCGGCTCGGGCCTCGCACCCATCAAGGCCATCGTCGAGCATGCGCTGGCATCCGGTTTCGCAGCGCCGATCCGGCTGTGGCACGGCGTGCGCGACGAGCGTGATGTCTATCTTGAAGACCATTTTCGTGAACTCGCGATGGCCCATCCCAACCTCGATTACCGGGTCGTCTTGTCCGAGCCGAGCGGCCCCACCGACAGGGCAGCCGGGACGCTGGCCGATCTCCTGGAGCCGGGGCATGAGAACCTGGACGGTGCCAGAGTTTATCTCGCCGGGCCGCCGGTCATGGTCGAAAGCTGTCTCGCGCGGCTTTACGAACGCGGGCTCGCGCAGGAGTATTGCCACGCGGACGCTTTCTACACCGCGGCCGAGAAGGCCCGGTTGGAGATAACGGGATGAATCAGACAGCGGATCCGGACCGGCTCGACGGCCGCGTCGCCTTGGTCACCGGCGGTGCGCGGGGCATCGGTCTCGCTATTGCCCGTGAGCTCGTTGTGCGCGGCGTCCGACTGGTCATTGCCGACAATGGCACCGCGATAGACGGCGAGGGGGCGGATCCGGCGATCGCGGAGCAGGCGGCCGCCGAGCTGGGCGAGGGCGTGCAGGCCTTTTCTCCGGGCATCGCCTCGCCCGCGGACGCCGCCCAGGCGGTCGCGCTCGCTGTAGACGCGTTCGGCGGCCTCGACATCGTGATCAACAACGCGGCCATCCTGCGCGACGGCTTCATCTTCAAGGCCAATCCTGCTGACTGGGACAGGGTCATCGCGACCAACCTGGCCACGCCTTTTTACCTGCTCAACGCGGCAACCCCGGTGATGCGTGCGCAGGCCAAGGCTGGGCGCGGCGGCGAGCCCTACGACTGGGGCCGCATCGTCAACATCACCTCGAGCGCAGGCCTCTACGGCAATCTCGGCCAGAGCGCCTACGCCAGCGCCAAGGCCGGCCTCGTCGGGCTGACCCGGGTCGCGGCGATGGACCTCGCGCGCGCCGGCATCACGGCGAACGCGGTCGCACCCTTCGCGCACACCCGGGTGACCGAGACCATCGAGCCGGCCAACGAGGCCCAGGCCAGCTACAAGGCGCGCGCGCTTAAGCTCGATCCCCGCCACGTAGCGACCGTGATCGCCTGGCTATGTTCGAGCGCCGCGCAGGACGTCAGCGGCCAACTGTTCGGCGTGCGCGGGCGCGAGGTTTTTGTCTTCTCCCAGGCCCGCCCCGTTGAAACCCTGGTCCGGCGCGACGCCGACTGGGATGTCGCCGGCCTGGCCGAGGCCGCGAAGGCCTTCGTACCCTACTTCACGGACCTTGCCACCGATCTCGAAGCGTTCGATACCGAGCCGGTGGTCTGAGACAATTACGAGGAGACGGCAGCATGGAACCCGGCACCGAAGTCGTCACCTGCGAGGAATTTCCCGCGCTGCCGGAGGAATTCCGCACCGCGCTGGAAAAGATCGTGATCAGCCATGCGATCAACGAGCTTCACGGCGCCCGGGTGTTCGATGAGCCGGCAATAGCACTGGCGCCGACGCCTCACGCCAAGTGGCTTACCTGCCGGGTCGCGATGGAGGAATACGGTCATCACGTCCGCTTCAAGGAACTCGGCGAGCAGATGGGCATCGGGCCCGAACGCATGGAGCCCGGCGAGAAAGACCCGCTCTCCATCTTCGAATTCCCGCTGCGGACCTGGACCGAGTTCTGCGTCATCAAGCTGCTGGCCGATCTGGGCGAAATTCTCCAGGTCGAAGACCTCGCCCATTGCAGTTTCACGCCGCTGCGCGACGTCGCCCGCTCGACCATGCCCGAAGAGCGCTTCCACGCCGAGTTCGGCAAGGATTTCTGCGTCGAGCTGTGCGCCACCGAGGAGGGGCGTGCGGCGGTGCAGGACGCGATCGACCGCTATTTCCCGCTGCTACCGAAATTCTTCGGCCGTCCCGGCTCGCGCAACAACGAGATTTTCCGCAAGTGGGGCATTAAGCAGCGCACCAATGAAGAAATGTTGGCGGATTACCTGGTCCGCGCCCGTGAACTGGTTGAGGGCACCCTCAGTCTCACCCTTCCTGCCCTCGGTGAGGCTTAGCGATGTCTTCGCGACCCCTGTCCACGCCCGAGCGTGAGGCGTTTGCCGCCGAGATCGGCGGGCGCAATCTCGCGCCGCTCTGGGACGTGCTGGCCGATCTGGTCACGCCCGAGCCGGGCAGTGCGTGCCGGCCCGCCCTCTGGCCTTGGGCGGAAACCCGCCCCGATGCGATGCGCGCGGGCGAGTTGATTACGGCGGAAGAGGCGATCCGCCGCGTCCTGGTGCTGGAGAATCCCGGCATGCCGGGCCAATCGTGCATCACCACCTCGCTCTATGCCGGGCTTCAGTTGATCCTGCCGGGCGAGGTCGCGCCTGCCCACCGCCACACCCAGTCCGCGCTTCGCTTCGTGATCGAGGGCGAGGGTGCCTACACCGCGGTGGGCGGTGAAAAGACCATGATGTGCGAGGGCGATTTCGTCATTACGCCGTCCTGGGCGTGGCACGATCACGGCAATGACAGCGACCGGCCGATGATCTGGCTCGATGGTCTCGACATCCCACTGCTCAAGTTTCTCGACGCCTCGTTCGCCGAAATACCGGGCGAGGCGCGCCACGCGCTCACCCGTCCCGAGGGCGACGCGTTGGCCCGCTTCGGCTCGGGGCTGCTGCCCGTCGATCACGCTCCGGGCTCGCTCGCCTCGCCGGTCTTCAACTACCCCTACGCGCGCACCCGCGAGGCGCTGGAGACCATGCGCCGGGCCGACGAATGGGACCCCTGCCACGGGCTCAAGCTCAAATACGCCAATCCGGAAACCGGCGATTTTGCCATGCCGACCATTGCGACCTTCATGCAGCTCCTGCCCCAGGGGTTCGCCACCGCGTCCTACCGTTCGACCGACGCGAGCGTGTTTACGGTCGTTGAAGGACGCGGCACGAGCCGGGTCGGCGAGGAGGTCTTCGCCTGGGGCCCGCACGACGTCTTCGTCGTGCCCTCCTGGCACAGTGTCCGTCACGAAGCGGACGACGATGCCGTACTGTTCAGCTTCTCGGACCGCGCTATCCAGGCCAAGCTCGGCCTGTGGCGCGAGGACCGGGGAAACAACTAACGTGATTTAGGTTCATCCGAAATCGCATAAGCCCGTGACTGCGGGCTGCCGCTTACGCGGCGTCGGCCTGCGCGGCGCTTGAGCGCGTATGAAGTTGCGCGGCATGTGAACGTCGATAGGTGACGTGGGGCCGCCTCGACCGCCATAATGACGAGACCCAATATTGAGACGAGGAAAATTGAACCATGAATTACGTCATACCCGTACCCCCCGTGCCCGCCGTTGCCGTCGACGGCAACGGCGATTTGTTTCCCGTCCGCCGGATCTTTTGCGTCGGGCGTAACTATGCCGAGCATGTGCGCGAGATGGGCAAGGATCCCGACCGTGAGCCGCCGTTCTTCTTCACCAAGCCGGCCGACGCGGTGGTCGCCGACGGCGCCGAGATTCCCTACCCCCCCGCTACCAATAACTTTCATCACGAGATCGAGCTGGTCGTGGCCCTGGGCAGCGCGGCGCTCGAGGTGGCGGAGGAGGCGGCGCTCGATTGCATCTACGGCTATTCCGTGGGCATCGACCTGACCCGGCGAGACCTCCAGAAGGTGGCGCGCGATATGGGGCGACCCTGGGATTGCAGCAAGGCGTTCGATAATTCCGCGCCGCTGACGGCGATCGCACCGGCCACCGCCGTCGGCCACCCTGAAAGCCGCCCCATCTGGCTCTCGGTCAACGGCGAGACGCGCCAGGAGGGCAATATCGACCAGATGATTTGGTCGGTGCCCGAGGTTATCGCCACCCTCTCGCGCCAGTTTCACCTCAAGCCCGGCGATCTCATCTTCACCGGCACGCCGGCGGGCGTCGGGCCGCTGGTGGCGGGCGATTCCGTGGCCGGCGGGATCGACGGCATCGGCGAAATTTCGATATCCATCGTCTGACATGAGCGCGCTTGATCCCTTTCTCCGCCCCGCCAGCGTCGCTATCGTCGGCGCCAGCGAGCGCGCCACCAGCTCGGGCGGCGCGATCGTGCGTAATCTGCGCCGCGCGGGCTTTACAGGCCGCATCGTGCCGGTCAATCCCAAGGGCGGCGCCGTCGATGGGCTCGACGCGGCCGCCTCCCTAGCGGCGCTGGACGAGCCTGTCGATTTAGTGATTGTCGCGGTGCGCCCCGACCTGATCCCGGCGGTGGTCGAGGAAGCAGCGGCAAGCAACCATCGCAGTCTGCTTGTTCTGCCCGGCGGCTTTGCGGAAGCCGGACCCGAGGGCGTGCGCCGCGAGGCCGAGGTCGTGGCGCTGGCCAAACGAGCGGGTATCACCATCGGCGGGCCCAACTGCGCGGGCACCATCCATCTCGATCTCGCCCAGCCGTTTGCCGCCACCTTCCTGCGCGATATGCCGCCGGGTGGCGGATTGGCGCTGATTTCCCAATCGGGTGCGATTGCCGAGCAGGTCATTGCCGAGGCTAACCGCCAGGCTATCCCGTTCGGCTCCATTGTCTCGGTCGGTAACGGGCTTCATCTCGGCGCCGTCGATTACCTCACGGCGCTGGGCGACGATCCTGAATGTTCGGCGGTGATGCTCTATCTCGAAGCCGTGCCCGACTACTACGCGTTCATCGATGCAGCCCGCCTGGTGGCGGCGAAAAAACCCGTCGTCGCCCTGCTCGGCGGGCGCACGCCCGCGGGCGGGCAGGCGGCGCGCGCCCATACGGGCGGGCAGTCTATGGCCGAGGCGCAGGCGAAAATATTCTGCGAGGAGGCGGGCATGATCCAGGTCACCAGCCTGCGCCGCCTGCTGCTCGCCGCCAAGGCGCTCGGTGCCGCGCCCGAGGGCCTGGGCCGGCGCATTTTGATCGTCTCCAATTCGGGGGGGCCCGGTGTGCTCGCCGCCGATCGCTTGAGCCACGAGGATTTGGCCCTGCCGCCGCTGCCTGAGGCGCTGGCCGCGCGCCTGCGCGAAATTCTTCCCGCGGAGGCCACGGTCGGCAATCCTCTCGACCTGCTGGCCGATGCCCGCGAAGACCGTTTCGGCGGTACCCTCGAAGCCGTCCGCGACCACGCGGGCGGCGCGTATGACGCGGTTCTGATGATCCACATCGTTCCTTTCATGGTCGAGGGTGGGCCGGTGGTCGAGCGCCTCGAATCCCTTGCGCCCACTCTCGGCGTGCCGACCTTTCATGCCATGATGGGCACGTTGCCAGATAAGCCGGCCTGGTTCGCCGCCCTCGAGGCGGCCGGCGTTGCCATGTTCGATGATGCGGAAGAAATGGTCGAGGCCGCCGGTCTTGCGGCGCAATACCCGCCAATCCGTGCTGCGCCGCCGGCATGATCGACAGGCGCGGGCAAGGCCGCTAAATTACGCTCAAACAACTAGCGACAGGCGCCGCCCGACCGTCTGGGGATGGCGCCGGGAAAAACCAGAGGAGATAGACCCATGACGCTCGAGCTCATCAAGGATCCCGTGCCCTGGCCCAACGGTGCGCGCTGCGCCGTTGCCATCACCTTCGATATCGATACGGACAGCGTCCTCCACCTCGAATTTCCCGACCGTGCGAAGGACCTGATCGGGACCAATTCGTGGCTCAAATACGACGAAATTGCGATTCCACGCATTCTCGACATCTACCGCCATTTCGACATCAAGCAGACCTTCTACTACCCGGCCTGGTGCATGGAGCATTATCCCCACCTGGTCGACATGATCCTGAAAGACGGCCACGAGATCGCGGCGCACGGCTATCTCCACGAGAACCCCAACCAGATGTCGCGCGAGCGCCAGGAATACTGGATGGACAAGCAGGTCGCGGTGATCGAGAAGATGACCGGCGAGAAGCCGCGCGGTTGGCGCGGGCCGCTCTACAACGCATCGGGCGATTCACCCGAGCTTTGCGCCGCGCAAGGCATGATCTATGACGCCACCCTGATGGGCGACGACATCCCGCACATCATGCGTACCAAGGCGGGAGACATGATCGGCCTGCCCTCGCACTGGGCGATGGATGACTGGCCCCACTTTACCCACAACATGGACTTCAACTACATGATGCCGATCAAGAGCCCGGATGAGGCGTTCAACGTCTTCCGCTCCGAGTTCGAGGCCATGTACAAGTATCGCGGGTTGCTGGTAACCGTGTGGCATCCCTTCGTGACCGGGCGTCTTGCCCGCGCCGACCGTATGGTCGAGTGGATCGAGGAGATGAAGAACAAGGGCGATGTCTGGTTCGCCCGCATGGACGATATCGCGCGCCACTGCCAGGCCTGCATCGCCGACGGCAGCTGGACGCCGAGGGTCCAGGAATTCCCCTACTACACCAAGCGGATCGACGAATACGAGGAGGAAACTCCGCTCGCGGCCGAGTAAGCGCCCGGCTCAAGTAGCGAGCAGCGCGAGCGATAGCCGGCAATAAAAAAGGGAAACGACCATGGCGAAAGCAGCAGCAAGAGGCGAGGTTAACGCATCCGCGAGCGAGGTCTGGGGGCTCGTTGGCGCCTTCGGAAATCTGGAGAAGTTCGACCCCAGCGTTGTCGCCAGCCCGCTCGAGGAAGGCGGCGTGCAGCGCCGGCTCTAGATCGAGGACAGCGGTCAGATCGTCGAGCGGCTTCTTGAGTTCAACCATGAAGGCCGCGTCTACCACCATACCATCGTCGAGATCATCGATGTGCCCATCCCGATCGTCAATTATCTCGCGACCATCAAGGTCGACGAGGGCGAGCCCGGGAAGACCTGCACCTTCGAGATATCGGCGACCTTCGACCCGGCGCCCGGCCAGACCGTGGAAGCGGTCGAGGAGCTGATGGCGGCGGATTTTGGTGCCGCGTTGGGCGGCTTGCAGGGAGTATTCGCCGGCTGACGCGACGCGCACCGCGTCGACGTCGGCTCGATTGTGGCGAGCAGTGGGTCTCGGCGACTGCGCCCGGCCAAACTTCAGGAACCAGCGTCGGACCGCCTCGTTTAGAAGAAGATCGGGCAATGGACCTACCATTGGCCCGAGAAGGTCGAGCCGGGAAAGGTCACGCTGGCCTATCTCTACCGACACAGCCCCGATCTGACCGATCTCGGCAACGGCCGGTTCGGCCGCTGCGAGGGCACCTACACCGTCGAGGTGGCGTGCGATTCCGTCGCCCTTATCACCTCGCGCCTGCCCAACGGGGAGCTCTATCGCGAGCTCAAGGCGCGCGCCGGGGAGTGGATCGAGAAGGAGATCGGAGGCATCTATCGGATCGGCGACTGCCATGCACCGCGCCAGTTGATGAACGCGATTCTCGATGCCCATCGCATGGCGCGGGAATTCGGCTCCCCCGGCCCCGAGCGGCCCTTGCCCTGGATTCGCGAACGCCAGATCTGGGGCATCCGGATGGTCCCGGGCCTGGGCGCATAGCCCATTAGGAATCGGGCCCGGCGGCTTTTTTTATAGTGGGTAAAAATGGTGGGCGCTGCTGGGTTCGAACCAGCGACCCCCGCCGTGTGAAGACGGTGCTCTCCCGCTGAGCTAAGCGCCCCCTCCCAAGGGCCTCACCCTTTATCGGCCCCGGCCGCGCGTGTCAACCGAGCGCGCGGGCGGCTTGCCCGATTGCGCCCTGCGACATCATGTCGCAGCGCCGGTGGGCCGTTGGGCAACCTCCCCTTAACGCTTGGAAGCGTAGGCTGGGTATCGAAGACCACGGTGCGTTTCTCCCGGGCCAGAGGAGACTAGCCCATGGGCATCACCGAGCGTATTGATACGATCACTCACATCCCCGGCGCTTGGCGCGAGTCGGCGCTGCCTTGCCCGCGCTCGGTCAAGATCGAGTTGACGGCGCGGTGTAACCTCGCCTGCGCCTTTTGCGCCCGTAGTGCGCGGCTACGCGACCAGAAGGACATCGATCGCAGCTTCTATGCGCGTATCGTGCACGAGATGGCTGAGGCCGGGGTCGAAGAGCTGGGGGTGTTCTATCTCGGCGAATCCTGCCTCGTCCCCTGGCTGCCCGAGGCCATCGTCTACGCCAAGGAGATAAGCATCGACTATGCCTTCCTCACTACCTAAGGCTCGATTTCGACACCCGATAAGGTCGAGGCCTACATGGATACCGGGCTCGACAGCCTGAAGTTTAGACACAGCTACGCCGACGCCGAGTAGTTCAAGGAGATTACCCGAGTCAAGCCAGCCTATTTAGAGGCCATAGTCCGAAATCTCAACGACGCCTGGCGCGTCCGCGAGGAGGGCGGCTACGACTGCGGCCTCTACGCATCCTACATCCCCTACGACGGCGAGCAGGGCGAACGCATGGCCGACGCCATCGCCAAGATCGAGCCCTATGTGGACGAGCTCTACGCGCTGCCGCTCTATTCCCAGGCCGATTTGGTCGGCGCCGGGGAGAAGGCGCGCGATTGGCGGCCCACGGCGGGCAACCGCGGCCGGCTCGACGCGATGAGCGATCCGATCCCCTGCTGGTCGATCTTCGCCGACGGCCATATCACCTGGGGCGGGCGGCTATCGGCCTGTTTTTTCGACCATGACGGCCGCTTCGACATGGACGATCTCATTACCACGCCGTTTCTCGAAGTCTGGAATTCGCGCCGCTTCCAGGCGCTGCGCCACGCCCATCTCGAGGGCGACGTGCGCAGCGCCGCCTGCAAAACCAGCTCGGCCCAAGGTTGATTCTTTCACCGTTTCGCTTTGCTGCCCAAAGCGAATCGGCGTTCAGGCACCACTCCGGCTCTTGGCGTATAAGCGCCGGCCCGCACTTGCGGGATCGCGAAATCCGCGCGGTCAGGATTAGTCGGGGTTCGCTTTAGACGCTAATCACTGGGCTTGCCGAGCCGGGCCAGTGCGCCGGGAAGCTGGGTGAATTCGTCGATTACCAGATTGGCGCCCAGCTCGGCGACGGGCACGCGGGAATAGCCGTAGCTGACCGCAATCGAGGCCACGCCCGCGTTCTTCGCCGCCTCGATATCGGTTTCCGTGTCGCCGACCATAACGACGCCGCCGGGTTCGGCCCCGAGGCGCTCGATCACGGCGTAAATATGGGCCGCGTCGGGCTTCTGGGCGGACGCCTCGCCGCGCCCGACGACGCTGGTGAAGAAGTGGTCCAGGCCCAGCCCCTCGAGGGTTTCGACCGCTGCCTGGTGGGGCTTGTTGGTGCAGAGCCCGAAACGCACGCCCGAGCTGCGCAATCGGTCAAGGGTTTCAACCACGCCGGGAAACGGGCGGGTAAGCTCGAGGTGATGGGCGTAGAAGAGCTCAATCGCCCGGGTGACGTGGATGTCGAACTCGTCCGCATCGGGCAGGCCACCGCTTGCCTCGAAGGCGTGATCGAGGAGAACGGCGATCCCGTAACCCATGAAATTGCGCACCTGATCGAGACTAACGGCGGGGCGGTCAAGCTCGTCGAACAGGCGATTGACCGTGGCAAGGAACTCGGGCGCGCTATCGACGATGGTGCCGTCGAGGTCGAGGATCACCGCATCGGGAGAAGCTGGCATAAGCATGGCTCGCGTGGGAGGGGCTGAGGGAGACGCGAATGGTACAGCATCGTGCGCGGCGGGTCAGGCGAGCGGGCGGACGCGGCCAAGCGGAGGTTTGCCGAGCCATCGCCGGTTCGCTATTGTGGGCGCCCCTTTCAACAAATCAGCGTGGTCTAGCGTAAGTCGATGCCCAAAGTCGCCGTAGTCATCCTTGCCGCGGGCAGGGGAACCCGTATGAAATCCGAGCACCCCAAGGTGCTCCACCCGATCGCCGGCCGGCCGATGATCCTTCATTTGCTCGAAGCCGTCGCGGCGCTGGCCCCCGCGCGCACGGTCGTCGTGCGCGCGGAGGACGCGCCGGGCCTGGATGAGGTGCTGGCGGGCTCTCCGCTACCGGTCGAGACGGTGGTTCAGACCGAGCGCCGGGGCACGGGCCACGCGCTGCTCCAGGCCAAGGAGAAGCTGGACGGTTTTAGCGGTGACCTGCTCGTGCTCTATGGCGATGCGCCGCTGGCCGAGCCCCGGACCATGCGCGCCTTGCTCGATGCGCAGAAATCCGTGCTGGCGCCGTCGCTCATGGTGCTAGGCATGCGGCCCCGGGACGTCGGCGAGTACGGCCGCCTGATTACCGATATCAACGACATGCTGATCTCGATCGTTGAGTTCCGCGACGCGACGCCCGACCAGCTCAACGAAGAGACCCTGTGCAACGCCGGCCCTCTCGCCGGCCCGGCAGAATTGATTTTCGACTTGCTGGCCGAGGTCGGCAGCGACAATGCGAAGGGCGAGTATTACCTGACCGATATCGTCGGCTTGGCACGCGGTCGCGGGCTCGATTGCGCCGTGGTCGAGGCGGACGCCACCGAGGCGCTGGGCGTGAATTCTCGCGCCGACCTGGCGGCGCTTGAAGCGATCGTGCAGGAACGCTTGCGCGCGCGCGTGCTCGACGCGGGCGCGACCCTTACGGACCCTGCCGCCACCTGGTTCAGCTTCGACACCAAGCTGGGCCGGGATGTCAGCATCGGCCCCAATGTCCAATTCGGTCCCGGTGTCGAGATTGGCGATAATGTAGAAATCCGCGCCTTTTGCCACCTGGAGGGAGCCAGGGTCGCCGCGGGCGCAACGATCGGCCCGTTTGCCCGGCTGCGCCCGGGGGCCGCGATCGGCGAGGGCGCGCGGGTCGGTAATTTCGTCGAAATCAAGAATGCGAGCGTCGAAGCGGGCGCCAAGATCAACCATCTCGCCTATGTCGGCGATGCCCGGGTGGGCGAGAAGGCCAATGTGGGCGCGGGCACCATCACCTGCAACTACGACGGCCTGCGCAAGGCGCACACCGACATCGGGGCGGGCGCGTTCATCGGCTCGAACACCTCGCTGGTCGCCCCCGTCGCGGTCGGAGACGGC
The DNA here is from genome assembly GCA_963694715.1 of Alphaproteobacteria bacterium. Taxonomy (GTDB): domain Bacteria; phylum Pseudomonadota; class Alphaproteobacteria; order UBA828; family JAPUJA01; genus CAVOEB01. Next base: position 20,346 of record CAVOEB010000047.1, read on the forward strand.
GCCGTGGTCGGCGCGGGTAGCACGATCATGCGCGACGTCGAGGCCGACGCCATTGCCGTGGCGCGGGGCGAGCAGTCGGTGACCGAAGGTGGGGCAAAACGCCGGCGCGAGCGGGCCGCCAAGGCCGGGCGAAATGAGTAGGGCGGAACCCGATGCGAGGAAATTGTCCGAATTTCGCGAGCGCGCAAGTGCGGGACGCCGCTGTTACGGCGAAAGCCTCCGTGGCGATTGAACGCCGTTTAGCTTTGTTGGGTAAAGCTAAACGAAGAAGGTATTAGCGCGATATGTGCGGCATCATCGGGGTGATAGGGACCGGCGAGGTGGCGCCCCGGCTGCTCGACGGGCTGCGCCGGCTGGAGTATCGCGGCTACGATTCGGCGGGCATCGCGACGCTGCTCAACGGCGGCATCGCGCGGCGTCGGGCGCAAGGCAAGCTGGTCAATCTCGCCGGCGTGCTCGACGGTTCGCCGGTCGGCGGTGAGGTCGGCATCGGCCATACCCGCTGGGCCACCCACGGTGTGCCGAGCGCGGACAACGCCCACCCCCACGCGACCGAGCGGGTCGCCGTGGTGCATAACGGCATCATCGAGAATTTCCAGGCTTTGCGCGACGAGCTTGAGGCGCAGGGCCATATCTTCGTGACCCAGACCGATACCGAGGTGATCCCCTATCTGATCACCCAGAAGCTGGTCGAGGGGAGCTCGCCGCAAGACGCGGTGCAGGTGGCGCTCGGGCGGCTTGAAGGGGCGTTCGCGCTGGCCGTGCTGTTCGCGGGTGAGAACGATCTTCTGATCTGCGCCCGGCGCGGCGCGCCGCTGGCGGTCGGGCACGGCGAGGGCGAGATGTACCTGGCCTCGGATGCGGTGGCACTGGCCCCGCTGACCCGCCAGATCACCTATCTGGAAGAGGGCGATTGGGCAGAGCTGAGCCGCGCCGGCGCGATCGTGCACGATGCGAGCGGGGCGGTGGTGGAGCGCCCGGTGAGCGAGGCCCATGTGGTTGACGAGGAAGTAGACAAGGGAAATTTCGAGCATTTCATGCTCAAGGAGATCTACGAGCAGCCTGCGGTGATGGGCGATACGCTGAACGCCTATTACGACTCTGCGGGCCACGCCATCCGGCTGCCGCCCCAGGCGAATTTTTCCGTCGCGGGGCTTACGCGGCTCACGCTGGTGGCGTGCGGCACGTCGTTCTACGCCGGCCTGGTCGCCAAATATTGGCTCGAGCAGGTTGCGCGCCTGCCCGTGGAGATCGATGTCGCCTCGGAATTCCGCTATCGCGATGCGCCGCTGCCCAAGGGCGGCGCGGCTCTGATGATTTCGCAATCGGGCGAGACAGCCGACACCCTGGCCGCGCTACGCTTCGTCAAGGAGCAGGGTCAGAGGGTGATCGCGGTGGTCAACGTGCCCGAGAGCTCGATGGCGCGGGATTGCGACCTGCTGCTGCCGACCTATGCGGGCCCGGAGATCGGGGTTGCTTCGACCAAGGCGTTCACCTGCCAGCTCGTCACCCTGGCCTGCTTCGCCATCGCCGCGGGGCGCGAGCGGGGCGCGATTGACGGTGCCACGGAGGAGCGTCTCGCGCAGGCCATGGCCGAGGTTCCCTCGCGGGCGGCGGAAGTGCTCAACCACGGCGAGCGCATCCGGGCACTCTCGGAGAGCCTCGCGGATGCTCGGGGGATCCTTTATATCGGCCGGGGTAATGTCTATCCCGTGGCGCTCGAAGGCGCGCTCAAGCTTAAGGAGCTATCCTACATGCACGCCGAGGGCTTTGCGGCTGGCGAGCTAAAGCACGGGCCCATCGCGCTGATCGACGACCAGATGCCCGTGATCGTGCTGGCCCCCTCCGGGCCGCTGTTCGACAAGACCGCGTCGAACTTGCAGGAGGTGGCGGCACGGGGCGGCCGGGTGGTACTGATTTCGGACGCGGCGGGAATCGAGCGCCTCGGCAGTTTGGCCGAAACCTCGATCGAGATCCCGGCGGTCGATCCCTTTGTCGCGCCCCTGCTTTACACTATTCCGGTCCAGTTGCTCGCCTATCACACGGCGGCGCAGAAGGGCACCGACATCGACCAGCCGCGCAACCTGGCCAAGAGTGTGACCGTGGAGTAATTT
>CAVOEB010000048.1:0-22132 GCA_963694715.1 Alphaproteobacteria bacterium
GCCCGGGCGGCACGAAGGAGAGGTAGTTTGTCCACTGCCTCGTGGAGCTCGTAGCGCGCGGCCCAGCGAAACGCCGCTGCCAGATCGATGCGCGCTGCCCGGAGGTCGCTCGAACCATTCGCGCTTACGACGCCCCTCCCGACCCGCGCACAAATGCGGCAATAGCTTCACCAATGGCGTGCGGGCTGTCCTCCTGCAGGAAGTGGTTGCCCGCCACGGTCACTTCGGTCTGGTTCGGCCAGGCCCGGCACAGCTCACGCTGGCGCCCAACTAAAATTCCGCCGGGCTCGGCGTTGACGAACAGCTTGGGCATATTGCAGCTACTCAGCCACGCGGCATAACCCTTGATGAGGGCGATCACATCGGCCGGCTCGCCCTCCAACGGGACTTCCCGCGGCCAGGTGAGCATCGGCCGTCGCTCTTCACCGGCTTGCGCGAACGGTCGCCGATAGGCCGCCATCTCTTCATCGGTCAGGCCGCGCAGCACGCTCGCGGGGAGGATCCGCTCGACGAACACGTTCTTTTCGAGCACCAGGTCTTCGCCCGCGTCCGAGCGCATGGCCTGGAATATGCCGCGCGCCTCGTCGGGCCAATCGTCCCAGGTCACCGGTGCGACGAAGGTTTCCATGTAGGCGATCCCGCGCACCCGGTCGCGGTGCCGGTTGGCCCAATCCATGCCGAGCGCGCCGCCCCAGTCGTGACCCACGATGACCGCGTCGCCGGCGACATTCACGGCGTCGAACCAGGCGTCGAGGTAACGGGCGTGATCGGCGAAGCGATAGACGCCGCTGCCGCTCTTGCCACTTTTTCCCATGCCAATCAGGTCGGGTACCAGGCACCGACCCAGCCCTTCGAGATGGGGCACGACGTTGCGCCACAGGTAAGACGAGGTCGGATTGCCGTGAAGCAGCACGATCGGGGTGCCCTCGCCCGCCTCGACGTAAGCCATCTCGGAATCGAGCACCGCCACCGTTCGGCGCGGGCGATCATCGACGGCGGAAATATCGCTTTCAGACATAGTTTCCCTCTTTCCCGGTCCTTGTCGGCACGACACGGCCCCGGCCCAGTGAACGACAGGGCCGATCCGGCGTCAACTCGAAGCCCGATACGGGCTTGAACCAAGCAGCGTGCCCGTGGTCTGATCGCCTCGACGCGACCATCAAACCAACCGGGCCGCATGGCCCCAGGGAGAGTACCGCTCATGAGCAAGGATGATGCTGCCGACGGCGGAATGACGCCGGATTTCTCAAACTACGATTTTCCCTATATGGGCGTGCCCACCTTTCTGCGCGCGCCGATGACCCGCGATCTGTCCGAGGTCGACATCGCACTGGTCGGCATTCCCTTCGATGGCGGCGTCACCAACCGTGCGGGCGCCCGGCACGGGCCGCGCGAGGTGCGCAACATGTCGAGCCTGATCCGGCGAACCAACCAGTCGAACCGCCTCGCCCCCCTCGACATGTGCCGCGTGCGCGACGTCGGCGACTGCCCGGTCCATCCCTACAGCGTGCCCAAGACCGTCGACATGATCACGGGCTATTACCGCGAGCTGTACGAACAGGGCGTCGTTCCGATCTCGATCGGCGGCGACCATTCGATCACCTTTCCCATCATGAACGGCATCGGCCACAAAGAGCCCGTTGGCATGGTCCATTTCGACGCCCATTGCGATACCTGCGACGATTTCATGGGCGAGAAATTCCATCACGGTGCGCCGTTCCTGCGCGCGGTCGAGGCTGGTGTTCTCGATCCCAAGCGAACGGTGCAAATCGGCATTCGCGGCAGCCTACCCGACATGGACCTGTGGAAATTTTCCTACGATTCCGGCATGCGCGTCATCGATATGGACGAGTACTGGGACATGGGCATCGACGCGGTGATCGAAGAAGCGCGCCGCGTGGTGGGCGATGGCCCGACCTATATCAGCTTCGACGTCGACGGCATCGATCCCACCTATACCCCGGGCACGGGCACACCGGAAGTTGGCGGCTACTCGACCTACGAGGCGCTGCGTATGGTCCGCGGCTTGCGCGGCCTCAACCTGGTCGGCGGCGACGTCGTCGAGGTCGCCCCACCGGCGGATCCCAGTAACAACACCGCGCTCGTCGGCGCCACCCTGATGTTCGAAATTCTTTGCGTCACCGCCGACGCGCTGGTCTCTCGCAAGGGAAGCTAAGACGAAATTTTCCGAGATGAATTTCGGAACATTTCGCAAGTCCGCGACCGCGGGCCGCCGCTTATGCGGCGCCAGCCTGCGCGGCGATTGAGCGCGATTAAGATGCCCTAGTGGCGACTGAACGCCGACTAGCTTTAGCTAAACGGATTAAGTTCTAAATTCTGACAAACCGAGCGGCATACTGCGGATAGGCTTCGCCGATCTCGCGCGCAACCGGCCCCCGGATCAGATCGAGCGTCTCGGGGTCGGGGCCCGGGGTATTCGTAACCTCGTCTGCCGTGTCGAACTCGAATCCAGTTGCCTGGCGCACCGTGTCGACCGTTTCACCGGGGTGAACACTTTCAAGACGAAACTGCTTCTTATTTTTATTAAATGAAAACAGAGCCTTACCGGTCAACAACGCGGCCGGCCCACCGGGCCGGTAGACGTTATCTGGACTGGTTCCCGGCGCGCTGACGAAGCTAACTTTCGGCACCAGAACCCGGGGGCTGTGTTCCTCGCGAAACAGGATCACGCGGGGCACGGTGAAATAGAGATAGGCCGAGCCGAACGAGCCAGGAAAGCGAACTTCGGGCCGCTCCGGGTCGCCGACGCTAACCAAATTCAGGTTGGCTTCGCCGTCGATCTCTCCGCCACCCAAGAAGAACACATCGATCCGCCCCTGGCCCGCGCAATCGAACAACTCTCGCCCGCCGTCGGTAAAGGCGTTGTGGCGCCGGCTGTTGAGCATGCTGACCCGCACGCGCCCACCCGAGCCGGACTGTGCAAGCAGCGCGGCCATGCCGGGAATTGGCGAGGCGTTGCCCACCGCGACATGGCTAGCATCGCCGATCAACCGGGCGAGGACCGCAACGCAAAGCTCGTCGGTCCGGCACGCGCTCATGGCGTTCAGGCCACTGCGGCTTTCGTCGCCAAAAAGTGATCGAGCCAGCGGGCGAAACCATCGGCGCTTCGGGCCATCTCCGCGTAGTCCACCAACCTCGCGCGATCCGCCTCGTAGACGCCTTCGAGACCGAGGGGTTGTGCTCCCCCGGGCGCCAGCGCGATCGCCTCGACATACAACGCCGGCAGGGTTCCCGCCGCGATGACTTCGTCGGCCAAAAAATCGTCGTCAACGATCTCCTCGACGCTCACCAGTGTCCGGCGAGCGGCATGGGCCATGATCACAAGTTCCCGCCGTTGGCCGAGCCAGACATTGCCCGCCCGATCTGCCCGCCGCGCGTGGAATAGGGCAACATCGGGGCGCAGGGCGGGAAGCAGGAGGATCGGGTCGTTCTCCCCGAACGGGTTGTCGATTACGCGCCAGTCAGGCCGGCGCCCGATCAGATCCGAGCCGAGCACGCCGCGCAACGGCATGAACGGCACACCTTTTTCGCCGGCCTGGAGCGCCGCGTGAATTGCCGGGCAAGTCGAATCCTTCATGGCCAACACGCCGCGGCGGATGGCGTCCGTAAATCGTGGGGCGGGCCCGAACTCGCCCAGGCTCACGGCGGCGGCTTCGAGCGAGGCCACGCAGCCGGCTCCGATCAGAAGGTCCGTCTGCAAGCCGCTTGTCGGAACCGCAACGAGGTTCAGGTCCCGGGCGTTACGCCGAATCAGCGCTGCGGTCGCGGCGAGCGGAACGTTGCTGTAATCGGGCGGAATCGCGAGGCTGGCGCCATCCTCGATCCGCGCCGCCAACTCGCCCACACCCGGAACAACCGCCTCCGTCGTCATCGCAGCCAAGCCTCACCAATGCGAATTATAGACCAGCATAGCATCGCGGCGGCCTCTAGGGGATGATCCGCGCCTGACGCAGGTCATCAAACTGGCGCCGGAACATGGCCGCGCTGTCCATGACCTCGGCGAACCCCAGCTGGAATCGCTTGACGTTCGACGAAACCATATCGTGATCGACGTTGAACTCCTCATCGCCGAAGGCCCACCCCACCAACTGGTCCAGCGCGTAAGGCCGTAGGCCGTAGCGCTCGGCCATCGCCTGCCACAGCGCGGCGTTGTCCGCCATGGTTGCGGCCAGCGAGATGGGTTGCGGCGGCGCCGGGTCCATTGCAAACCAATCGGCAATCTCGGGCCACAGGTCGCGCCAGCGGAAGCAGTCGCCATTGGTAACGTTGAACGCCTCGCCGGCGCAAGCCGGGGTTTCGCCGGCCCATAGCGTGGCGCGCGCGAGCAGGCCCGCGTCGGTGACTTCGAACAAACGTTCATAGGCATCCATGCTGCCCGGAAACCGCAAGGGCAGGCCCAGTTCGCACGATATCGCAGCGTAGAGCGCGATGACCAGGGTCAGGTTCATGGGGTTGCCCACCGCAAACCCGGCAACCGCGCCAGGACGGGGCGCGGACCAGGTCCAACCCGCGTCCTGCGCCCGCTCGCGGAGGTAGTCCTCCTGTGTGTAGTAGAAATTCGCCGAGGTGGTCCGCGGATCGTCTTCACGCGCCGGGGTCGTGCCGCCGCCGGGGCTATGAAAGCCGTAATAGCTGCTGCCCTGCATCAGACTGACATGGGCGAGATCGGACGTGGCGGCCTCAGCCACTTCGACCAGATTGACCAGCATCTGCCGGTTAGCCGGCCTATCCCAGGCGCCGGGGCCCGAGGATAGCGCGCAGTAAAACAGATGGGTGACCCCCGCGAGGCCGCTCAGGCGCTCAGCACATTGCCCGGCATCGAGCAAATCGACGGACAAATATCGGACGGGTGTGTCGAAATCCGGCGCGCGGCGCGACAGCGCCACGACATCCCATTCGGGACGCTGGGCAAGCTCCTCGACCAGCGCACGGCCGATTACCCCTAGTCCGCCGGCGACGAGTGCGGTTTGTCGAGACATGGCGCAAGCTAAGCACAACCCATGCCCATGGGCAAAGCGTACAACCCTGCACCGGCAAGCAGCCGGAAAAATTCAAACTCGGAGAAAATGGAAAAAAGAGGAAATCCGGCGACGCCCGTCACGGCGATCCTACGGTCGCGAAGGATTTCCTTCAGGGCATTTCCAATCAGGGGCTTGGTCACCCCGGCCACATTGCTAAGGCCGAGGCTCGCGGCAAGTGAGCGGTCAAGCAGCTTCAGCCCGCCATTATATTGCTCAACATCCAGATGCCCGGGATCGACGGCATCGAGGTGACCCGACACGTCATGCGCCTCAATTCCAACCCCACGGTCATCCCTCATGTCGGGCTACCCCGACTCCATTCACGATGCCAACGTCGCCCAACTGGGGGTGTTCGCCGTCGTCCAAAAGCTCTTGCCCCTAAAGATCTTGGCAGCCTTTGTGTGTCGCGCGTTTGCGGCCCGGCCCGACGAGATGCCCGAGGACGACTGAGCGCCAGCAACGGCGATCAAGGAGTCACGACCCGCGTGTGGCTGACCAGGCCGTCGTCGTTCGACGCGACATGCAGGAGATACAGCGGCGCCGTATCGGTCTCTATACCGACCCCCTTACGCAGATCGACCGCAACGCTGGGCATGGTGGTGGCGAGCGTGCCGCCCCACGGCTCACGGTGCAGACGATGGACGTGCCCGCAGAGCAGCCGCACGACCTGCGGGTGGCGACTTACCACCGCCGCCAGATCCTCGGAGTCCTGATGGCGGCGGTACCCACCCACATAATGCGGGGCTATATCGAATGGCGGGTGATGGATCAAGCAGATCGTCGGCCTGTCGGGTTCCCGGGCGAGCGTCTCCTCCAGCCAGGCGAGGCGGCGCGCGCAGAACACGCCTTTGCGCTCTCCTGCGACGACTGAATCGAGTGCGACCAGGCGAATCGGAAGGTCTTCGACCACGTAATGAAGAAACGTACCGTTTTCAGGCAGGAACGAGAGGTGGCCTAGCGCGGCACGCAGCACATCATGCCGGTCGCGATTGCCGGGAACCAGGAACAACGGCGCATCCAAATCAGCCAGGATCTCGCGCAGGTGGGCGTATTCTTCCGCCAGGCCGTGGTGCACGCTGTCTCCCGTGTGCACAACCACGTCCACGCCCTGTTGGTTGATATCGGCGATGCAGCGTCCCAAGTTTTCGGCGCGGCTGGCACCCTCGGCCTGGTCCGAAGACTTAGCCAGGATGTGGGTATCGCTGATTTGAGCGATGACCATGCGATTTAACTCCATTCCGGTCCCCCTAAGGTCCGCCGGGTCGGCGCCCTCGGAATATTTTCTGATTTCGCTCAGCTCAGACCGTCGTAGTGGGCTCGAAGCACCTCGAGGACTTCGGGGCGGCTGAAGTTGGCCGGGATGGGCTCGTTGTTGGCAAACATCTCGCGCAAGCGCGTTCCCGAGATCGCCAGCCGATGCGCCTCGTCGTGGGGGCAGGTCCGGCTCGTAGCCGCGCCGTGGCAGATATCACAATAGAAGGTTATGTCCATCTTCAAGGGTTTGGTCTCGAGGCTACCCGGATCGAGAGTATCGAAAATGTGGTGAGCATCGAGCGGTCCGTAGTAATCTCCCACGCCGGCATGATCCCGGCCAATGACGAGGTGGGAACAGCCGAAATTCTGGCGCAACACAGCGTGCAGCAGGGCTTCGCGCGGCCCCGCATAGCGCATCTCGATGGGATAGCCGGCCTGGATGACGGTGTCGGGCACAAAATAGTTTTTTACCAGGGTGTCGATCGCCCGGGCCCGAACCTCCGCCGGGATATCGCCGGGCTTGAGCTTGCCCAGAACCTGATGGATCAGCAGCCCGTCGCAAACCTCGATCGCGACCTTGGCTAGATACTCGTGGCTGCGATGCATGGGGTTCCGGGTCTGGAACGCCGCCACCCTCGACCACCCCCGTTCCTCAAACAGGCGGCGGGCCTCGGCCGGGCGCAGATAGAGATCCTTGAAGTCCTGCACGTAGACGCCCTCGCTCAGCACCTGCACCGGTCCGGCCAGGTTGACCTCGTCCTGGGCCATCACCTTGGCAACGCCGGGGTGAGCCGTGTCCGTGGTTCCAAAGACCTGAGCGCATTCCAGCTCGCGGTCGATGGCGTAATCTTCCGCCACCGCCATGACCGCCATGGTCTGGCCCGTTGCGTCATCGACCAGAGCCACCTCCTCGCCCGGTGCGATGGCGTCGGCCCGGGCCCGTTCGCAGGATAATGTGATGGGAATTGGCCAGAACGTGCCACCGCCCACCTTCATATCCATGCAGGCCCCTCGCCAGTCGTCGTGCCCCATGAAGCCGTCCAACGGCGTATAGGCCCCCATCGCCAACATCATCAGATCCGACGTCTCGCGGCTGGTCATGGGCACGGGCTTTAATCCGGCCGCCCGTTTCAGCGCTTCCGCGCGCTCGGCCGCGCCGTCGGGCCCGGAGCCCAGCAGCCTAGCTTGAAGCCCGCGGCCGCCATGGGGAGAAACCAGTTTTGACATGAAATCCACACCGCCTGCCGTTTTGTTCCGCCGTCCATTCGGCGTTCATGACAGAGAAACATATTCGTACTGTCCGAGGTTTTCGAGGTCATTCGTTAAAGAAGCCCGCGCCTACGTGAAGGAATTCACCCATGCGACAAGCTTTGTACGTTGATAGAACTGATTAATTGGTGCAATGTGGCCCCGGATAATTCGCACACGGCTCACCGAACTAAATCAAGGCAAGTTTGAGACGAGACGGCAAGTGTATGCTATGCGGAGCTGTGAGGATTCGGGCGTACCCGCACCCCCGGAAAGGCCGCAGACATCGAGAATGACCCGCTAACCTAGAGGCAAGGCCGTGTTCACCACCAATCCTTTCGCCGAGTTGTCCGCGTCCCTGTCGCCCGTCCTTATGCAGGCCTTCGTCGCGGTCATGATCGGCCTCGTGGTGGGCGGTACGCTGTTCGACATCGTTCACAAGAAGAGCGCCCGGTATTTTTTCGATAATTGGCGCAAGGCCAACAGCAAAGGAACGAGCCAGGTCGGTAGCGGGAAGATAGCGTCCCTGGCGGTCCAGACCGCCGTGGTAGAGGGCCTGACGTCAGGCGAATTCTGCAACGCGCGGCGCAGAATCGCCCATCTCCTGACCATGTACGGGTTCCTGGCTTACCTCGCCGCCACCGTCGTCATGGTGTTCGGCTACCCCACGCCCGCCACACCGACGCCCACCTTCCTGCCCTACCTGTGGATCATCGGGGCGCTCCTGGTTTGCCTCGGCGGTTACTGGTTTTGGTTCTTCATTCGGGTCGATGTCGCCGCTGAGGGCAATTCGCCCTTCCGCATCATGCGCGCCGACCTGTTCATCCTCTCACTTCTGGCCAGCGTGAGCCTGGGCCTGATCTGGGCCTGTCTGCAGTCGACCGGCAGCACCTGGACAAACCTTTTGCTAGGCTTGTACCTCATAGCCACGACGGTGCTCTTCGGATCGATCCCCTGGTCCAAGTTCTCGCACATGTTCTTCAAGCCCGCGGCGGCCCTCCAGAATCGGGTGGAGAACGCGAGCGGCTTTAGGAGCAACTTGCCGGCCCCCGCTGACAAGCCGGAAATTTTCGGCAGCGCACGGCGCCAGCCTCGCCATTACTGATCGTTGCTACAGGATATAACCAAACATCATGCCTACCTTCGTCTATATGACCCGTTGCGACGGCTGCGGCCATTGCGTTGATATCTGCCCATCAAACATCATGCACATTGACAAAACCTATCGGCGCGCCTATAATATAGAGCCCAACATGTGCTGGGAGTGCTACGCCTGCGTGAAAGCCTGTCCGCAGAATGCGATCGACTGCCGGGGCTATGCCGACTTTGCCCCCATGGGCCATAGCGTCCGGGTGCTCCGGGAAGAGGCCAAGGGCACCATCTCCTGGAAGGTCAAGTTCCGCGACGGCCGCGAAAAGAATTTCGAATCTCCGATCCGTACAACGCCCTGGGGGTCGATCAAACCGCCGTCCGATTACGAAGCGCCAGCCCCCGATGCCCTGCGCTCCCAGGAGCTCGCGCACGAACCCGGTGCACTTAATATCGACAAGCTGCCCGCGTTGACCCCCGACCAGCTCAAGCGGGTCTTGCTCTGATGGGCCTGTTCTCGAAACACAAAACCGTCTTCGTGGATTCGGATATCCTCGTCATTGGCGGCGGCATGGCCGGCTGCGGCGCGACCTACGAATCCCGCTACTGGGGGCGCGACAAAAAAGTCGTCGTCGTCGAGAAGGCAAATATCGAGCGCAGCGGCGCCGTCGCGCAAGGGCTCTATGCGATCAACTGCTACATGGGCATGCAGTGGGATGAAAATCAGCCTGAGGACCATGTCCGCTACGCGCGCAACGATCTCATGGGTCTGGTGCGCGAGGATCTGGGCTACGACATCGCGCGCCATGTCGATTCCACGGTGCACAAGTTCGAGGAGTGGGGCCTCCCGATCATGAAGGACCCGGAAACCGGGCGCTACCTGCGTGAAGGCAAGTGGCAGATCATGATCCACGGCGAAAGCTATAAGCCGATCGTCGCCGAGGCCGCGCGCAAGGCCGCCACCAAGGTCTATAACCGGATCATGGTGACCCACCTGCTGATGGACAAGACCAAGCCCAACCGGGTCGCCGGTGCCGTCGGCTTCAATGTCCGCAGCGGGGAATTCTACGTCTTTCGCGCCAAGGCAGTCATCGTCGCCGCCGGCGGCGCGTCGCACATCTTCAAGCCCCGCTCCGTCGGTGAAGGCATGGGACGGACCTGGTATGCGCCCTGGAGTAGCGCCTCGGCTTACGCCTTGCCGATCTTGGTCGGTGCGAAGATGACCCAGATGGAAAACCGCATTGTGCTGACCCGGTTCAAGGACGGCTACGGTCCGGTCGGCGCCTACTTCCTGCATCTCAAGACCCACACCGAAAACGCCTATGGGAAGGAATACGAGACCACCTGGTACGAACACACCAAGGAACTGGTCGGCGACTACATCGATCGCCACCCGGTGCCGACCTGCCTGCGAAACCACGCCTTCCTCGAAGAGGTCAAGGCCGGCCGCGGCCCCATCCGCATGGTCACGAAAGAGGCTTTCCAGGATCCCCACAAGGAGACTGTCGGCTGGGAGAACTTCCTCGGCATGACTATCAGCCAAGCGGTCGTCTGGGCCTCGCAGAATATCGACCCCAAGCACACCAATCCCGAGTTGACCACGTCCGAGCCCTACGTCATGGGCTCCCACGCCACCTGTTCGGGGGCCTGGGCGAGCGGCCCGGAGGACTACGCGCCGGACGAATACCAGTGGGGCTACAACCGGATGATGACCGTCGACGGCCTGTTCGGGGCCGGCGACACCATCGGCGGCACCGCCCACAAATTCTCGTCAGGCTCCTTTACGGAAGGCCGCATCGCGGGCAAGGCGGCGGTCAATTACGTGAACGATCTGGGCGCCGAGCAACCCGAGGTCAGCGAGGCGGAATACGAAGGCCTCAAGACGGTCGTCTTCCAGCCCATGGAGAATTACGAGGTCGGCCGCAACGAGATCGTCGCGGGCACCGTTTCACCGAGTTATATGCTGCCGATCCACGGTCTTCAGCGTCTCGAGAAGATCATGGACGAATATGTCGGTGGGATCAGCGCCCACTACACAACCAACGAGCCGATGCTCACCCGCGGGCTGGAATTGCTGCAGATGCTGAAGGAAGACCTCGACCATCTCGGGGCCGAAGACCTCCACCAGCTTCAGCGGGCGTGGGAGCTTAAGCACCGGGCCATCGCCTCGGAATGCGTAACCCAGCACACCATGTTCCGGACCGAAACGCGCTGGCCGGGCTATTACTATCGCGCCGACCATCCAAAATTGGACGATACCGACTGGCATTGCTTCACCCTCTCCCAATACGACCGCGAAACCGGGTCGTGGGAAATGGAGAAGGCCCCCGTCTATCACATCGTCGATTGAACGGAGCCCGCAAGAAGAGCCCTTTGATGTGATGAGAAATCCCTGATGGCGTGGGTGGCCCAGACGCCTCTCCCCGCACGCTTTAACAAGCGCGGTCCGCGGGACGATAACGAGCACCACGCAATTTCGCACCTCCGGTGGCCCGTGCCACACAGCGCCCGCTCACGTCCCTGATGCAGATCTACCTGCCCATAGCCGAGATGTCGGTGAACGTGTTTTTGCTCCTGGCGATGGGTGGCGGTGTCGGCTTTCTCTCAGGACTCTTCGGGGTCGGCGGCGGCTTTCTCATGACCCCGCTACTGATCTTCATCGGCGTGCCGGCGCCCGTGGCCGTGGCCACCGAAGCCAACCAAATCGTCGCCTCCTCCGCCTCGGGCATCCTCGCCCACATGCGCCGGCGCAACGTCGACTTCAAGATGGGCGCGGTGCTCCTGGTCGGCGGCCTCGGTGGCTCCTATCTCGGGGTCTGGCTGTTCGGGGTCTTGCGCGACATCGGCCAGATCGACCTCATGATCCGGCTCTCCTTTGTGGTCTTCCTCGGCATAATTGGCGCCATGATGCTGACCGAGAGCAGTCGCGCGCTGCTGCGCCGCGGCCGCAAGGGGCCGCGCACTAAGCTACACCAGCACACCTTCCTCCACGGCCTGCCCTTCAAGATGCGCTTCCGCACCTCGCGCCTTTACATCAGTGCACTGCTGCCCCTCGTGCTCGGCTTTGTCGTGGGCATGCTGGCCGCGCTGATGGGCGTGGGCGGCGGCTTCCTGATGATCCCCGCAATGATCTACCTGCTCGGCATGCCGACCGCGGTGGTCGTCGGCACCTCGCTGTTCCAGATCCTGTTCGTTACCGCGAACGTCACCTTTCTCCAGGCGCTCAACAACCAAACTGTCGACATTACCTTGGCGCTTCTGCTCCTGGTCGGCGCGGTGATCGGCGCCCAATTCGGCGCCCGCTTCGGCACCCGGCTGCGCGGCGAGCAACTGCGCGGCCTACTGGCACTCATGGTTCTCCTCGTTTGCGCCAAGCTCCTCTTCGATCTCATCACCCGACCCGAGAGCATCTACTCCATCGGCCTGCTCGGGGGCCACTCGTGAGCGCGCGCCACCTCGGCCTCCTCGTCGCCCTGCTCGTGCTGGCGGCAGGCTTTAGCGTGCCCGACCCGGCGCGCGCCGCCAACCCTTTGATCGCCGACCTCTCGAAAAATTCCATCGAGATCACCACCGGGTTTTCCGGCACCGACGTGCTCTTGTTCGGCGCCATCGAGGGCGAGGGCGACGTCCTTGTAGAGGTCCGCGGCCCCGCGTCCGACATCGTGATCCGGCGCAAGGAACGCACGCTGGGGATCTGGATCAATCGCGACCAGGTGGGTTTCGCCGACGTGCCGTCCTTCTACCGCCTGGCCAGCTCTCCCGGCATCTTCGAGACCGCACCCAACAGGGCGCTGGTCCGCCAATACGGGATCGGTACGGCCAATCTTGATCTGACCACGATTGGCGACATACCGGACGGTCATCATGCTTCGTTCCGGGCCGGCATGATCCGCAATTTTGAGGCTGCTGGGCTCTATGCCGAAGACATCGGGGGCGTGGAATTCCTGGGGCCGGGTTTGTTCAGCGCCAAGCTACACTTTCCCGCCAACGTCGTAACCGGAACTTACGCCGTGCAGGTCTATCTGCTGCGCGAAGGCCTCGTCGTCAGCAAGCTAAACTATTCCCTCGTGGTCCAGAAGATCGGCATCGGTGCCCAGGTCTTTGCCTTCGCGCACGAATATCCGGCGGCCTACGGTGTGCTCGCCATCGCCATCGCGCTTCTCGCCGGCTGGTTTGCGGGTTTTGTCTTCCGCCGCCGCTGACCTGCCGCCATGGCCCGCGGGCAGGTGCAGCGCTATAGTGTTGAAGATCTCGGTCCAGGCCAAAGGGAGAGCACCATGAAACTTAAAGGTTCGTGCCATTGCGGTGCGGTGCGCTTTTCCGTCGAATCCCACACGCGCTAGCCCTACATGCAGTGCCACTGCTCGATCTATCGCAAGACCGCGGGTGGCCGCGGCTACGCCATCAACGTTATGGCCGACGCGTCCAGCCTCGAGGTCACCGGCACCGAGGCTTTGCGCGTCTACCAGGCGCGCCTCGAAGACGGCTCGATTTCCGCGAGCAAACGTCATTTTTGGTCGGCCTGCGCGAGCTATCTCTGGGCCGCCGATGGACACTGGCCCGACTGGATCTATCCTTTCGCGCCCTCGATCGACACGGCCCTGCCCAAACCGCCCGCTCGCGAGCACGCCTTCCTCGACGCCGCCCCACCCTGGATCACAATTGCGGAAGGTGCCGACGACCCGAATTTCGGAACCTACCCCACTCAGTCGATCGAGGATTGGCACCGAGGCCGGAGTTTCTATCTCGACAGCTGACCATCCCGACATCAGGAGATTCCCATGACCGCCGCAGACCTGCACGCCGACGCCACCGTCCTCGACGGCCTCGTCATTTCAGAATGGAGCCGCGCGGTTTTCGAGGACATGAAGGCCGGGGGGCTCACCGCGGCGAATTGCACCTGCTGCGTCTGGGAAGGCATCCGCGGCACCCTCGACAACGTGGCCAAGTGGAAACATTGGCTTAACGAACATGATGACCTTTTGCTCCAGGTCTTCACCACAGACGACATCGCGCGCGCCAAGCGCGAGGGCAAAACGGGGATCATCCTGGGTTGGCAGAACACCAGTGGCATCGAAGACCAGATCGAGTATCTCGCGATCTTCAAGGCGCTGGGCGTAGGTATCATGCAAATGACCTACAATACCCAGAACCTAGTCGGATGCGGCTGCTACGAAAGTCGCGATTCGGGGCTGTCCGATTTCGGCCGCGACGTGGTCGACGAGATGAACCGCCTGGGCATCCTGTGCGATCTCTCCCATGTCGGGCCGAAAACCAGCGAGGACGTCATCCTCTATTCGAAAAAGCCCGTCGCCTACACCCACTGCCTGCCCAGCGGGCTCAAGGACCATCCCCGCAACAAATCCGACGAGCAGCTTCGCTTCATCGCCGAGCGCAACGGCTTCATCGGCGTTACCATGTTCCCCGCTTTCCTCGCGCGCGGCACCGAGGCCACGGTCGATGACTATGTCGAAGCGATGGACTACGTGATCAACCTTGTGGGCGAGAATTGTGTCGGCTTCGGCACCGATTTCACACAAGGCTACGAGCAAAACTTCTTCGACTGGCTCAACCACGACAAGGGCTATGGCCGCACGCTCGTCGAATTCGGCGAAATCATAAATCCCGAGGGCATGCGGCTCATTCGCGACTACCCCAACCTCACCGCCGCGATGGAGCGCGCGGGCTGGAAAGAAGCCCGCATCCGCAAGGTGCTGGGCGATAACTGGGTGACGTTCCTGAAGGAGGCCTGGGGCGCTTGACGCGAAATCCAAAGGGATTTCGCGAGCCCGCAAGCGCGGGCCGCCGCTTATGCGGCGTGAGCCTGCGCAGCAACTGAGCGCAATGAACTGATCTGCGTGGCGACTGAGCGCCGTTTCACTATGTGAAACGAATCGGACACTAGTTCTTATTGTGCCCAGGTGCGGTAGGTGTTCTTGCTTAGGCAATACTCGACGACCCGGTGGTTATTGGTATCCACCACAAGCACCCGGTCGGAACCGTCTGCAATCACCGCAGCAGGCTCGGCCAGCGGTAGGCAGACGCTGTCCTGGCAGACGAACTCGTAGCTATCGAAGTCGCGGACCTCGCCAGCGTCCAGATCGATCAGCCGCACCGACGAATTAAAGCTGTCCGCCACCAGAACCCGTGTGCCGTCGAGCCAACCCAACCCCAGCGGATGCTGGAACCGGGCCTCGCCCAGCGGCCCGTTGGCGTGGGCAAAATCGAACAACCCCGTACCAACCAAGGTATCCACGCGGCCACCATTATCCAGGTGCAACCGGCGGATCGCCGAGGTTTCGCTATCCGCAAAACCCAGCACCGTACCATCCGGGCTGAGCGCAAGCCCGCTGGGCTGGGCAAGCAACGCCTCGCTCGCAGGGCCGTCCTGCAGGTCTTCGCCTCCGGTGCCCGCCAGGGCGCGCACCTCGAAATTGTCGAGGTCGAGCACACCCAGTTGGTGAGTTCCGGCGTTGGAAAAATAAAGCTGCGAGACCGAAATCTCCAAATCCCAGACGGAAGCCAGAGCCGCCTGCCGCCCCGCTACCGCGCCGTTCAGAACCGGACCGCGCACGCCAGTTCCGGCCAGTGTCGTCACCGCACCGCTCGCACGGTCAATTTTACGGATCGCGTGGTTAAAGGTATCGGCGACGTAAATAGAATCCGGCGTCGCAATCAGGCCCTGCGGCGAGTTGAACTGGGCGCGCTCGGCTGAACCGTCAAGCAAGCCCGCCTCGCCGCTACCGAAACGCGCCATTTCCGCGCCGGAATTATCGAGTTCCACGATCTGGTTGTGGCCGCCGTCGGCCAGAACCCAATGGCGCGCACCGCCCGCTCCTGCCAGCGGTTTGAGCTGACCCGGATAAGCGAGCCGCCCATCGGAGCGCGGCGCGCTGATGAGTTTGAGTGCTCCGGGATCAAGCTTGCCGTCAGTCTTTGCCTCCTCGATCAGGTTGCCTACCGCGCGCAATAGCAGCTCCGGGTCGGGCTCGCCCGGCGCCAGCCCGATGACCGCACCATCGGGCGAGACGAACACCAGGGTCGGCCAGGCGCGCACGCCGTATTCGCGCCACAGGACCATATCGGGGTCGTTGACCACGGGATGGACGATGCCGTAGCGCGCGACTGCCTCGCGCAGGTTCGCCGCGTTCCGTTCGGCGGCGAATTTCGGCGAATGCACGCCGATGACGACGACTTCCTCGGGAAATGCCTCTTCGACCCGGCGCAGCGACGACAGAACATGCATGCAATTGATGCAGCAGGTCGTCCAGAAATCGAGGATCACCAGCTTACCGCGCACATCGGCGAGCGAAAGCGGGCTTGCGATATTGAACCACTCCATCCCCGGCCAGGATATCTCGGGCGCGTGCACCGTGTCGTCGGCCATGTGGCCCTGACGTTGGAGGCGGCGCCTTATTTGATCTCGTCCTACAGACATCCGCTCAAAGCTCTTTCCTCGCCCGGCCACCAAGATGTGAGACCGATAATTTCCGATTATGGGAAGGATTTCAACGGGGGGCGAATTTACGTCGTTTCCCGCCTGCGTGCAGAAGAATCAATGCCGCGTGACGTTTCTACTCCCAGCCCGTCAGGCTATCCCCCGTAGGCCGCGTCGTATTCCTCTTTCGCGTTGCTAAAGCAGTTCATCGGCGGTTTGACCACGCCGGCACCGATCTGGCCGCCATCCTTGCCGCCGACCCCCATGTCGATCGCCGGCTGGATGCCCGTATCCAGCACCTTGCGAAAATCGATGCCCGTCGGTGTGCCGCGGTATTTGAGATACGGGATCTTGTAGTGGGAATTCTCGCCCACGGCGATCTCGTACATCGAGAGATTGCGCTCGATCATCACCTCGGGATCGCCCTGGTAGCGCTGCAGCGGAAAGGCCGCCGCCTGCGCGAAGCCGCCCAACCCGATGGTCTCCGCGATTGCCGAGTCTCCGCCCATCCAGGTGATCTCGTCTTCCGTGTGGCCGTCGAACAGCTTGGCATCCACCGTCGCCTGATCGCCCCGGATCCAGTGGTTGAGCCCGCCCACCCCCGCCACGCGGATGGCGAACTCCTTGCAGTTCAGGCACATGCCCGTCAGCACCGTCGAGCCCTCGACCCCGTGGGCGCCATCGGCGGTTGCCTTCGCCGCGGCCAGAGAAAGGCGCAGGAAGAAATAGTGGTCCGCGGTCAGCGCCTCGATCGTCTTGTCTACCGCGTCGGGTTTTTCCTTCGCGATCTGCATGAAGTGGGGCACCAACTCGCGCAGGAACAGAAGCGACGCTGCGGTGTTGCGGCTGTGCAACTCGTCGCCCATATGGAGCGCGCGCTCCATGATGGGCTTAAGCGGAATACCGCCCGCCCGCTTAACCGCTTGCTGCACCACCGGGGCGACCGTCTCGTTGATGAACAAAAGCCGCTCTTTCACGCCCTCGTCATAGACCCCGTAATTGAGCCGGCGCGGGTTGGTCCCTTCGTAGAAGTTGCAATGTCCCAGGTTTCCAAAGGTCTCGTTGCGCACCACGAAAACTGGCATCGAAGCTGAATAGATCCCCGCGAGAGAACCAAGCGCGGCCACCGCGTGGGCGCCCTCGACCTGGATTTCACCTGATTCCAGCTTGGCAATGGCGTCGTCCCGGTCGGATGCCAAATCCTCGAACAACGCACCGCCAATAAGCCCTTCGCGCTGGCCTCCGAAATAATCGGCGAACGGCATCCGCGGGCCCGAGCTTAGGATCATGCTTCTCTCCATGCCCTTACAGGTCTCGATCGCCGGCAGCACATCCACCAACACCGGCTCGCCCGCATCCATCCGGCGCAGGCATTCCTCGTTCGCCGCCGTCACATCCACCATCGTTTCTCTCTCTCCTGCCTGAAATTAAGAGCAATGCGGCGCCGGGCTCAGCCGAGCCGGTCGCCCAGCACCATTCCAAGGTCCGCCGCCACCTCGGCGGCGGCCAGTTTTTTTCCACCCTCAGCACGAAGCCGGGCAACGCGCACCGCGCCGCCCTCCGCAGCTACGGTCAAGCCAGCCTCGTCGATCGCAAGAATCTCGCCGGGCGCACCCACCGCTGCGCCGTCCACCCGTGTCGCGCCGAACAGCTGAAGTATTTGCCCCCCTACGCTCACCCAGGCAGCAGGCGCCGGATCGGCGCCACGGATCAGGTTATGGACGGCTTGCGCGGAGCACGACCAGTCGATCTCCACCTCCTTGGCTACACACCAGCTCTCATAGGTCGCTTCCGATTCGTCTTGCTCAATCCGCGGAGCCTTGCCTTTCTTGACAAGATCGAGCGCCTCGACCATGGCCCCGACGCCAAGAGGAAATAGCTTGTCGAAATAGACCGTGCCCAGCGTATCGTCAGGTCCGATGTCGACCTCCTTCTGGAGCAGCACCGGTCCCGTGTCGAGCCCGTTATCTGGCCAAAAGACCGACAACCCCGTCTTCGCGACACCCTGGATTATCGGCCAGTTGATCGAGCTGGGCCCCCGATGAAGCGGCAGCAGAGACGGGTGGTACTGGATACTCCCGTGGGTCGGGATGTTAAGAAATTCCTCCGGCACGATTAGCTTCACGAACGCCATGATACAGAGATCGGGCGAAAATGAGCGAAACGCCTCCCACACCTCGGGGGTCTTGTAGCTTGCCGGTTGGTGCACGGGCAGGTCGCGCTCCAGCGCAAATTCCTTGAGCGGGTCGGGCGGGTAGCCCTCGCGATCCGGCGCCACGTACACGGCAATGACGTCCTCGTCGCGCTCCAGCAGTGCTTCGAGTACCGCCTTACCGAAGGCCTGCTGGCCGTGAACGACAATTCGCATTCGCATCTCTCCCGGTGCGCGTCTGTCGCGCGCTTGTCTAGATTCATCAAACTAGCATTAGCGCCGCACGGACGGAAAGCCGAACCGCAAAGCGCGGTGCGAACTCCTCGGGACGGCGACAAGCCCGGAAAATCGTCCTAAGGCTGCTGCGTGCGCTCGCCCCACGGCTCGCGGGCGAAAATTCGGTGCACCATCGGCTCGAAGGCCGACAGCGGCATGGTGTCGTAGGCCGGGTCGAAAGATTCCTGATCCCACTTCTCGCAAAAATAGACGGCCTGCTGGTAGGTAGGATGGCCGCGGTACTTCTCGCGCGCCTCGCGATCCTTGCCGACATGGTGAAAGTAGTAGTAACCCTGAAAAATACCGTGATGGCGGACGACCCAATAGGTCTCCCAACCGACATAGGGGCGGATAATTTCACCTGCAAACCGGTCGTGATTTTCGACCGCAAACGGCGTGCCTATATCGTGCAGCAAGGCCGCCACGACAGTTTCCTCGTCCGCGCCATCGCGGTGCGCTCGACTGGCCGTCTGCAGCGAATGCTCACGCGTGTCGACATGCTCGCCGGGGATACCTTCGAGAACAGTGTCCAGATAGGTCAGCAGCCGGTCGGGCGTGAAGCGCTGATAGGCAACGGCATTTTCGTCCATCACCGCATAATCTTCCTTGGTCCCGTCCTCCATGCGCTGATAGCTGACCTGGGGCAAAATTTCCGACACAAGTTCCTCCACATTTCGTTGCGACAACTATACCGGGTTAGTATGGCAAAGCGAACGGGTTCGCCCGCCGCCGTGCAGCCCGCCACGCCATTGCGTCAGCTCGCCATCAGCTCGCGTATCTGATCGTCGATGAAGGCCGAGTCCTTTGCGTCCTTATCGCCCGCCGACATATGCCCGTAGGGCGAGCGAATCACCCTAAGCTCCGCGTTCGCCATCCGCGCGACCTCAATTTTACTGTCGGCGACCCGGAAATAAAGATCGTGGTCGCACGGCATCACAAAACTCTTCGCGGGGATCGCGCCAAGCGCCTTGTCGAAATCGCCCTGGAAGGTCTCATTCGCGCTGATGTCGCCGTGCTGCCAGGTCCAAATTTGGGCCAACATGTCATTGGCATCGCGCCTGAGGAAGCTGTCCTCCCAGTAGCGTTTAAGAAAATCTGGCAGCGAGTCGTAGCCCAGCCTCTCGTATAGCGCTCCGCGGTAGAAGGCCTGCGAGAATGCCCAGCCCGCGTAGACTTGCGACATGGCCTTGAGCCCGATCGCGGGAGACTCGGTATAATCGCCGCCGGCCCACGCCGCATCTGCCGTTAGCGCACGTTTCGCGCCCTCCAGGAACACGAAGTTGTGTGGTGCAGTACGCGCCGAACCGCACAGGGGAATCAAGCGGCGGACCCGGTCGGGAAACAGCGCGGCCCATTGGTAAACATTCTGCGCCGCCATCGACCATCCGATGGCCAGCGCGATTTCCTGGATGCCAAAGCGCTCGCGCAACAAGCGCTCTTGGCAGAGCACGTTGTCGAGCAGCGTGCAGCCCGGAAAACGCGGCCCGTCGTAGGGCGCGGGGGTGTTCGAGGGCGAGGATGAGAAGCCATTGCCGAACATCGAGGGCACGATGATGAAATAGCGCTCGGGGTCGAGAGCTCGGCCCTCGCCAAACATGCACATGTTCTCTATATGGCTGCCCGCAAAGCGCGTCGGATACAGGATGACGTTGTCCTTGGCCGCACTGAGCGTTCCGAAGGTTTTATAAGCGAGCTTCATGTCGGGCAATTTTGCGTTCGACTGAAGCGTCACGCTACCCAGCTCGAAGAGCTCATAATCCCGTGTGCTCAACACCATCTCTGTATCCCGCCGGAATCAGCTACAGTACTTCGCCTTATAGGCTGCGGCGGCCTTCTCGAAGCAGGCCATCGGCGCGCGCACCACGCCGGCGCCGATCTGGCCGCCGTCGCGCCCCGCCACGCCGATATCCATGCAGGGTAAGATGCCCGTCTCGAGAACCTTGAAAATGTCGATGCCCGTAGGCGTGCCGCGGTATTTGAGGAACGGGATGCGGTATTCCGAGTTCTCGCCGACCGTGATTTTATAGAGCTCTTTGTTGCGCTCAACCATCGCCATGGGCTCGCCGCCCTGATAGGCTTGGAGCGGGAACGACGCAGCCTGCGCGAAGCCGCCCAGCCCCATGGTCTCCGTGATCGGGCTTTCGCCGCCCATCCAGGTGATTTCATCTTCCGTATGGCCGTCAAATAGCTTGGCCTGGACCTGTGCGTGGGGGCCGCAGAACCACTTCTCGCCCAGGCCCGAGACCCGGAGCCCAAACTCTTTGCAGCTAAAGCCCATCGCGGTCACCACGCTCGAGCCCTCGACGCCGTGGGCCGCGTCTGCCACCGCCTTGCCCGCGCCCATCGAAAGGCGCAGGAAGAAGTAATGATCCTCGGTCAGCGCCTCGACGGTCTTCTCAACCCCGGCGCGATCGGCCTCCGCGTGGGCGAGCAGATGCGGCACCAACTCGCGGGTAAAAATCAGCGCGGCGGCCGTGCTCCGGCTGTGCAACTCGTCGCCCATATGCACCGCGCGCTTCATGATCGGCTTGAGCGGAATGCCGCCCGAGCGGCGCACCACCTCGGCCAGGACCGGTGCTATGACATCCTGGATATAGAGCAGCCGGTCGCGCACGCCGCCATCATAGACGCCGTAATTCAGTCGCTTGGGGTTGGTGCCCTCGTAGAAATTGCAGTAGCCCGTATTGCCGAAGGCCCGGTTCTCGACCACGAAGACCGGCATCGAGGCGGTGTAAATGCCCGCCAGCGAGCCGACGCAGCCATAATCGTGACAGCCGCCAACCACGATCTCCCCGGCTTCGAGCTTGGCCACCGCTTCCTCGCGGGATCCCGCGAGTCCCTCGAACAGGGTGCCGCCGATCACCGCGTCGGCCTGGCCGCCGGTGTATTCCGCCCATGGCAGCACCGGGCCGGAGGTCAGGATGATGTTCTCGGCCATGCCGGGCAGTACATCGATGCCCGGGCGGATGTCGGTCAGGACCGGGTCGGACTGGTCGAGCCGGCGGAAAGCTTCGGCGTTGGCGGCGTCTCGGTCAATCGATCTCACGGTGATTAATCTCCCCTGTATCGCGGTCGTTTTCTGGAGCTGCGCGGGCGCACTCTATCAATATTCGTCGGCCTTGGGCAGATCGTCGGCCATGGCGAGCCAGGGCGCCTTTGAGCCCCAGAAAATATGACTTTCCTTGCCTACCGCGTGGCCCGGATGGGCGCCCTCGTCGAGGGTCCCCGTCGAGACGAAGGTGAGCGGCAAATCGGGCATCTTGGTATAAATCACGCTGCTGCAGGTCTTGCAGAAATACCGCCTGTTTCCCGGCGAGCTTTCGAAGACCGAGAGATTACCCGCGCCCTGCTCGATCCCGAACGCATCGTCGGGAACGTCGGAAAAGGTCACGAACATGGCCCCATGCACCTTGCGGCACACGGAACAGTGGCAATGCATGGTCTCGATCGCTGGCGCGCTCACGCGGTAGCGCACCGCGCCGCACTGACAGCCCCCGGCCAGGGCGAACTCTTCGCTCATGATCGATCTCTCCCTCGTATACGCCGTTCAGTCCGGCGGCTCCTCGTCGAATTTAGGCCTGCCGCCGGCGATCTCGTACCACGGCACTTTCGAGCCAGTCCAAACATGCTCGC
>CAVOEB010000049.1:0-21092 GCA_963694715.1 Alphaproteobacteria bacterium
CGCGCTGGGCATGTTCCTCTCGCCCCATATCCTGGTCCGCGTCTCCCTGCCGCGACTTGCCGCCGGACTCGGACTGGTCGCGGGATGCGGGCTCTTGATCGCGGGCCTGGGCCAGAGCCTCGCCTTCTTGATCGTCGGCTTCAGCGTCATCTTTGCTGTCACCATCGGGGTCGGCTACGCGCTCGCACTCCAGACCGCGAGCCTCGAGATGCCCGTGCGCCGGAGCCTCGCCATCAGCCTGTCGGTAACCGCGTTCGCCGGCGCCGCGCTGGTCTGGCCGGCTCCGCTCAGCGCGCTGATTGCGAGCCTGGGGCCGTTTACGGTTCTGCTGATCTGCGCCGCCGTGATGGCCGGGACCGGGCTCGTCTGCACCCTCCTCCTTCACCTCTCGGGCGCCAAGGCCCCGGCCGCGAGCGATGCCGAGGCAACCCACCTGCTGCGCGGATTTTTTACCAGGCAACCGCGCATCTTCCTGCTGATCCTGTCCTCGTTCGTCGTCCTCGCGTTGGGTGGGCTGATGGCGCTGAGCCACGCGGCGGGGATCGCGACCGCCTTCGGCATCGCCGCCGAGCGGGCCTGGCTGGGGCCGATGATGACCAGCGTCGGCTATGTCACGGCCTGTATCGTTGCCGGGCCGGTGACCGACTGGCTCTCGGGACGACGCGTGATGGCCGGGCTCGCCGCGGTCATGACGGCCTCGCTGCTGGCACTCTTCCTGTGGCCGTCCGCCGCGCTCAGCCTCGTCGCCCTCGCCTTGATCGGCGGTTCGTTCGGGGCCACCGCCGCAGTCTACCCGGTGGCCATATCAAGCTATTACAGCGTCTCGGAGATGGCGCGAATCTACGGCCGGATCACCCTCGGCTATGGCAGCGCCGGGCTTGTCGCACCGCTCGCGGCGGGCGCGCTCTATGACTGGGAAGGCGGCTATCACTATTCGCTGCTGATTGCGGCCGGGTTCGCCGCCGCCGGCATCATCGCCGGGATCAGCCTGCCGCGCCACGCCGCCAAGGCGGGTTAATACCCACTACGAAGAAAGGAACCCGTCAGACGGTGAAGGATTCGCCGCAGCCGCAGCGGCTGGCTTCGTTCGGGTTGTTGAAGCGAAAGCCCGGCTCGAGCTTGTCCTCGACATAGTCGAGCTCGGTGCCTACCAGGTACATAGTGGCGAGCGGATCGACCAGCACGGTCACGCCCTTATCCTCGATCACCTCGTCGTGGGGCAGGACCTCGTGGACGTAGTCGAGCGTGTACTGCAGGCCAGAGCAGCCCGCGGTCTTGACGCCGATCTTCAGGCCCAGCGGCGGTTTCTCGCCGTCCGCTCGGGTCAGCAGATGGCGCACCCGCTCGGCGGCAGCGTCGGTCAGCGTAATCAGGTTGGGCATCGCAAAAATCCTCGTCTCATTAATAGTCGAAGCCGGTCTCGAGTCGCGCGATCTCGGACATCCGCGAGGGGTCCCACGGCGGATCCCAGACCAGCTCGACCTTGACCCGGCCGACCTCCCCGACACCGGCCACGGCATCGTGAACCCAGCCCGGCATCTCGCCCGCCACGGGGCAGCCCGGCGCGGTCAGGGTCATCTCGACCTGGACGTTCTTCTCGTTATCGATCTTCAGTGCGTAGATCAGGCCGAGTTCGTAAATATTGGTCGGAATCTCGGGGTCGAAAACCGTACGCAGGGCATCGTTCACGGTCTCGCGGAACGGGTCGCGCAACTCGAGCTCGTCGGCGACATCCTCGCCACCGTCATCCCAGCTCGGCACTTCGGGCTCGGGCGCAACAGGGGGCTCGGGCGCAACGGGGCGCTCGGGCGCCTGCGCGGCGGCGATCTCGGCGGGCGAGATGGGCGCGGCAACGCCCGCGCCGTTCGCCGGCTCGGCGGTCTCGGATTTGTCATCAATCGGCTCGGGCGGGGCCGCCACAGGGCGGCGAAACCCGAGCATCTCGGCCAGTCGCTGCATCATTCTGATCGTACCTCCTCTTCGTTCCCGTCGAGCGCTGCAGTCATGGTGTGCCAGGCGAGCGTCGCGCACTTGACCCGCATGGGAAACTCGCGCACGCCCACGAGCACGACCAGCCGCTCCAGATCGGGATCGTCGAGATCGGCGTCGGTTATCTCCGCATCTCCCATCACCAGGTCGTGGAAGCGATCGAACAGGGTCTTGACCTCGGCTTCCATCTTGCCCTTGAGGATCTCGGTCATCATCGAGGCCGACGCCATGGAGATGGCGCAACCCGCGCCCTCGAAGCCAACATCCTCAACCAGGCCGTCCTTCACAGTGAGATAGACATGGACCTTGTCGCCGCATAGCGGGTTGAAGCCATCACAATCGCGGTTGGCATCGGTAGGCCGCGCGAAGTTCCGTGGACTGCGCCCATGATCTAGGATAACCTCTTGATATAACTCACGAAGTTCAGACATCAGCCAAAAATCCTCTTGACCTGCGCGAGCCCCTCGACGAGCGCATCGGCATCGGCCTGGGCGCTGTAAATGCCAAAGGATGCGCGCACCGTACCGGTAATGCCAAAATAATTCATCACGGGCTGGGCGCAATGATGGCCGACCCGCACGGCGACACCCGCCTCGTCAAGGATGGTGCCGACATCGTGGGAATGCACACCGTCCATGACGAAGGAGACAATGCTGGCCCGGTTCTGCGCCTCACCGATCAAGCGCAGGCCCTCGACATCGGCCAGACGGTTAAGGGTGTAGTCGAGCAGCGCGTCCTCGTGGGCAACAAGCGCTGCGCGATCGAAGGCGGAGACGTAATCGACCGCCGCACCAAACCCGATCGAGCCCGCGATATTGGGCGTGCCCGCCTCGAATTTCGTGGGCGGGTCGGCGTAGATGGCCTTCTCGAAGCTGACGGTCTTGATCATGTCGCCGCCACCTTGCCAGGGCGGCATGGCCTCAAGATGGGCGAGCTTCGCATAAAGCGCACCGATCCCGCTCGGCCCGTAAAGCTTGTGGCCGGAGAAGACGTAGAAGTCGACGTCGAGCGCGGCTACGTCGACGGGCAGATGGGGCACCGCCTGGCAGCCGTCGAGCAGCACGGGCACGTCGCGCTCGTGGGCGAGGCGGATGATCTCGTCGACGGGGGTGAACGTACCTAGCGCGTTCGATGCGTGGGTGACGGCCACGAGCTTCGTGCGCGGCCCCAGCAGCTCGGCGTAGGCTGCCAGATCGAACTCACCGCGATCGTTGATCGGCACGACTCGAAGCACGGCCCCGGTGCGCTCGCGCAGCAACTGCCAGGGCACGATGTTGGAATGGTGTTCGAGGGTGGAGAGCACGATCTCGTCGCCCTCGGAGAGAAACGCGGCCCCGTAGCTCGCCGCGACCAGATTGATCGCCTCGGTTGCGCCCCGGGTAAAGACGATCTCGCGCTCGCTGGCGGCGTTGAGGAAGCGGGCAACCTTGCGCCGGGATTCCTCGAACGCCTCGGTGGTCTTTGCGCTCAGCTCGTAAACTCCGCGATGGACGTTGGCGTATTCCTGCTCGTAACAGTGACGCACAGCGTCTATCACGGCGCGGGGCTTCTGGGCGCTGGCCGCGCTGTCGAGGAAGGCGAGCGGCTTGCCATGGCTTTCGTTTGCCAGGATGGGGAAGTCGGCGCGCACCGCTTTGGCATCGAAGACGCGCGCCGCGCCGCCTGCGGGGTCGGTCGCGGTAATGGGGGCCGCCATTTGGCTCATCGCCGCCATCGTCCGCCCCTCAGACCTGCTCACCGGTGCCGAGCCAGTCCGCGACGGCGCGGGTCATGGCGTCGCGCAGGGGCCCGATCTCGACCAAGGCTACGACTTCGTCGAAAAACGCCTCGATCAGCATGTGGCGCGCGCGCTCCTCGTCGATGCCACGGGAGCGGAAGTAAAACAACGCCTCATCGTCGAGCTCACCCACCGTGGCGCCGTGGCTGCATTTCACATCGTCGGCAAAGATTTCAAGCTCGGGCTTGGTATCGATTTCGGCCTTGTCGGAGAGCAACAAGGCGCGGCTCAACTGATGGCCATCGGTCTTTTGCGCGTCGGGGCGAACCACGATCTTGCCCTGGAAGACGCCGTGGGCGGAATCGTCGAGCACACCCTTGAAGAGCTGGCGGCTGGTGCATTCGGGATGGGCATGATCGACGAGGATGGTGGTGTCGGCATGCTGATGGCCGCGCATCAGCGCGCCGCTCGCGATCCGACATTCGCCGCCCGGTCCGTCGAAATCAACCTCGATCTCGTTGCGCGAGAGCGCAGCGCCCGTCGAGAGAAGCACGTTGTCGTAACGGCTCTGCGCTGCCAAGCGCGCCCGGATGGCCGAAAGGTGAAAGCCCTGCGGCCCGTCCGCCTGGATCCGGTAATGGTTCAGCCGCGCCCCTTCGCCGAGGGAAATTTCGGCTAGCGGATTGGTCCAGTAGGCTCCGGCGCCGGCGGCGCCAACATGACTTTCGACCAGCGTCGCCGCTGCACCTGCGCCGGCCACTACGAGTAAGCGGGGATGAAACGCGCTAGCTTGCGAAGCCCCCGAGGCCACGGACACGACATGAACGGGGTCGCTAAGATGCGCGCGGGGAGCAAGGCGAAGCACGCAGCCGTCGCCGGCAAAGGCGGTGTTGACGGAGACCAGCGCGTTGCCGTTGAGCGGCGCGATGCGGCCCAGATAATCTTCGAGCCAGCTCTCGCCCGCGTCCAATGCACCGGCGAGGCTAACCAGCGTCACACCCTCGGGCAACGCGCCCCGATATGAACGGGCCGCGTCGAGCCGCCCATCGACGAAAACGAGCCGGTGGGCCGGCATACCGCCCAGATGATCCACGGCGGGCAACGTGCCTGCGTCTGCCGGCGCGCCCACGGGAGCGAACCCCGCCTCGGCAAGGGAAGCCAGGCTGGTGTATTTCCATTCCTCGACCCGCGCGCTGGGCAGGCCGTGCTTGCGCAGGCGCGCCGCCGCATCGTCGCGAAGTGCCGCCAGCCAGGGCTGAGCGGCACCGGGCAGGCCGCCGCTTACCGCACCGAACTGCTCGACGTAAGGAAACTCAAAGCTGCGGCGCGCGCTCACGGGGCTGTCCTTAGTTGCATTGGGCTCTGTTGCATCCGGGCCTACGCCGCGTCAGCCTCGCCGAATTCGGCGTAGCCTTTCTCTTCCAGTTCGTGGGCGAGTTCCTTGCCGCCGGAACGGGCAATCTTGCCGTGCGCCAGGACATGGACGTGATCGGGCACGATGTAGTTGAGCAGGCGCTGGTAATGAGTGATGATGATTGTCGAGCGCTCAGGCGAGCGCAGACGATTGACGCCCTCGGCCGCCACTTTGAGAGCGTCGATATCAAGGCCGGAATCGGTTTCGTCGAGGACCGCGAGCTTGGGTTCGAGAAGCGCCATCTGCAGCACCTCGTTGCGCTTTTTCTCGCCGCCGGACGCGCCGACGTTGAACGGGCGCCTGAGCATCTCTTCACCGATCCCGAGCTCGGCACGCTTCTCCCGCATCAGCTTGAGAAATTGCATGGCATCAAGTTCGGGCTCGCCGCGATGGCGGCGCACCGAATTGAGGCTTTCCTTGAGGAAGGTCTGGGTGCCGACACCGGGAATTTCGACGGGATACTGGAAGGCGAGGAAGATGCCCTCGCGGGCGCGAACCTCGGGCTCCATATCGAGCAGATCCTTGCCCATGAAGGTGACACGGCCCTCGGTCACCTCGTAGCCGCCGCGGCCCGAGAGGATGTAGGAGAGCGTACTCTTGCCCGACCCGTTCGGCCCCATGATGGCGTGAACCTCGCCCGCCTTCACCTCAAGGTCGATGCCCTTGAGGATTTCCTTGCCATCGACGGCGACATGCAAATTTTCAATCGAGAGCATTCGTTCGCCCTTCCAATTCATACTTCAATAACAAAAAATTACCCGACGCTGCCTTCAAGACTGAGGCCGACCAGCTTTTGCGCCTCGACGGCGAATTCCATGGGCAACACCTGAAGCACTTCGCGGCAGAAACCGTTGACGATAAGCGCGATGGCTTCTTCCTCGCCCAGGCCGCGCTGGCGGCAGTAAAACAGCAGGTCCTCGTCGATCTTGGACGTCGTGGCCTCGTGTTCGACCCGGGCGCGGCGGTTACGCGATTCGATGTAGGGCACGGTGTGGGCCCCGCACTGCTCGCCCAGCAGGAGGCCGTCGCACTGGGTG
The DNA here is from genome assembly GCA_963694715.1 of Alphaproteobacteria bacterium. Taxonomy (GTDB): domain Bacteria; phylum Pseudomonadota; class Alphaproteobacteria; order UBA828; family JAPUJA01; genus CAVOEB01. Next base: position 6,158 of record CAVOEB010000049.1, read on the forward strand.
TAATTCCGCGCGCCCTCGGCCCTGGGCATGATCTTGACCAGCCCGCGATAGGTATTGTTGGAGCGCCCGGCGGAGACGCTTTTCGAGATGATCCGCGAGCGGGTGTTCTTGCCGATATGGATCATCTTGGTGCCTGTATCGGCCTGCTGCCGGTTGTTGGTGATGGCGACCGAGTAAAACTCGCCAACCGAGTTCTCACCCTGCAAGATGCAGCTCGGGTATTTCCAGGTGATCGCCGAGCCGGTCTCGACCTGGGTCCAGGAAATCTTCGAATTGCGCCCGCGGCAGACGCCGCGCTTGGTCACGAAGTTGTAAATGCCACCGACGCCGTTCTCGTCGCCGGGATACCAGTTCTGGACCGTCGAATACTTGATCTCGGCATCGTCGAGCGCGACCAGCTCGACCACCGCCGCGTGAAGTTGGTTTTCGTCGCGCATGGGCGCAGTGCAGCCTTCGAGATAGCTCACGTAGCTGCCCTCGTCGGCGACGATCAGGGTGCGCTCGAACTGGCCGGTCTGCGACGCGTTGATGCGGAAATAAGTCGACAGCTCCATCGGGCAGCGTACGCCTTTGGGCACGTAGACGAAGGTGCCGTCGGAATAGACCGCTGAATTGAGCGTGGCGTAGAAGTTGTCGGAATAGGGCACCACGGTGCCGAGATATTTGCGCACGAGCTCGGGATGCTCCTGCACCGCCTCTGAAATCGAACAGAAGATGACGCCAGCCTCGGAGAGCTTATCCTTGAAGGTCGTGGCGACGGAAACGCTGTCGAATACGGCGTCGACCGCGACACCCGCCAGCATTTTTTGCTCGCTGAGAGGAATTCCGAGCTTTTCGTAGGCGCGCAGGAGCTCGGGATCGACCTCGTCGAGGCTTTTGGGTCCGTCGTCCTGGCTCTTGGGCGCGGAGTAATAATAGGAATCCTGGTAGTCGATCTTGGGATAGCTGAGCTTCGCCCAGCCGGGCTCTTCGTCGCCTAGGGTCAGCCAAAGGCCAAACGCCTTCAGGCGCCATTCGAGCAGCCATTCGGGCTCTTTCTTCCGGGCCGAAATGTAGCGAACGGTGTCTTCGCTCAGGCCTTTTTCCGGGCGAACGTCGTCGACCTCGGTGACGAAGCCGTATTTGTACTTCTCAGCCTCTAGGCCGCTGACGGTCTCGACGGTTTCCTGAGTGGGCGGCATGGCTACCCCGTCGCTTCCATCTGTGTCGAGCCTTGCGCCTCACCGGAGACGGGCAGCTCGAAGGAAGGAAAACAGATCATCTGGCCGAGGCTGACGTCGGCCAGCGCGCGCACGATGGCCTCGCTGACGTTTCGCCACGGGGCGCGAACGGGGCAGCAATTTTCGATCCCGCAGACTCCCTCGGAGCCGTCGATACAATCGACCAGAGTGACCGGGCCGTCGATCGCGCAGATGATCTCGGCCAAGGTGATCTGGTCGGGCACACGCTCCATGCTGTAGCCGCCCTTGGCTCCCCGGTGGGAGACCAGAATGCCGACATGGGCGAATTGCTTGAGCAGCTTGCTGACCGCGGGCTGGGGCAACTGGGTGCTCGCCGCAATTTCACCAGCGGTGACATGCCGCTCGGGCTGGCGCGCGAGTTGGCTGAGCACGACAAGGCCGTAATCGGCCATTCGGCTGACTCTGATCATCTGCCTGTCCCCACAGAACACGGGCCCCAAAGAGCACTGGATTAGTACGGTTTATGTGTTGCATTGGTGCGGAGCTGTCAAGTCTTTCAGAAGAAAAAGAATTTTTCATAATTCCCGACATCGCGCCGATTGGTTGTGCATCGCCATTCGGGCTGTCGCGGTTCCCTTTACAAATGGAACCGTTTTAGGGTTTTATCGCTCCCAGCAGCGGACCTGAAGATCCGCGAATTTCGATCACCCCTGCGCTCAGTCGCCGTACGGGCTGGCGCGGGCGCGCTGTTAATTGATGGGGCCTGCCGCCCAAAGCCAACCCCGGCCCCGCGGCGGGCCGCCCTTGTTTCAACATGGACCGCGGCCGCGGCCCTGAGAGATTCCAAGTGACCCCGAATCGCTCTAGTATGGCGTCTCACCCCCGGACAGAGATCGTCATACAGGGATACTGGCAAACAAATGAAAATCACCGGCCTGCGCACAACTTGCGTCGAATTGCCGATCGTCGCCCCGATCCGCACGGCGATTCACGACATCCGCTCGGTCGGTGCGGTGCTGGTGTTTCTCGACACCGACGAGGACGCGACGGGCGAGAGCTATCTGTTCTCGTTGAGCGGGCAGCGCCTCGGCATCCTGCGCGACATGGTCGAGAGCTTCGCGCCGCTGGTGGTGGGCGAGGATCCGCGCGATCCAGAACCGCTGTGGGACAAGCTGTGGCGCGACATCAATTTTTTCGGCCATAAGGGGATCACGCTGTTCGGCATCTCGGCCATCGACACCGCCTGCTGGGACGCGGCGGGCAAGGCCGCGGGGCGGCCCGTCGTCGACCGGCTGGGCCAGGTGCGCGAACGGGTGCCGGTCTACGCCAGCGGCGGGCTATGGCTCGACGCCGAACCCGCCGCCCTGGCCGAGGAAGCCAAGGGGTTCGTCGCCGCGGGCTTTCGAGCGATGAAGATGCGGATTGGGCGGAGAGCCGAGGACGAGGACGTCGCCCGGGTGGCGGCGGTGCGCGCGGCGATCGGCCCGGACATCGAATTGATGGTCGACGCCAACCAGGGCCTGGACCGAGACCGCGCGATCGCGCTGGGCCGCCGGCTCGAGCCGCTGGGCATCGCCTGGTTCGAGGAGCCGGTTCCGACCTACGATTACGAAGCTTCGGCCGCGGTGGCGACGGCGCTCGACGTGCCCGTGGCAAGCGGCGAGATGGAATACACGCGTTACGGCTTTCGCGACCTGATCGGCGCCAAGGCGGCGCAAATCCTGATGCCCGACCTGCAGCGGGTCGGCGGGGTGAGCGAACTTTTGCGCGTCGCCCAGATGGGCCAAGCGGAGGGCCTGCCGGTCTCGCCCCATTTGTTCATGGAATACAGCCTGATGCTGCTCGGCGCCCTGCCCAACGCCACCTATCTCGAACATATGCCCTGGTTTTCACCGTTGTTCCGCGAATCGATCACGATCGAGGACGGCACCATCGAGGTGCCGCGCCGGCCGGGGCTGGGATTTACCTTCGACCCCGCGGCAATCGCGCGCTATCGTCTGGGGGGGGCATGAGAATCACCGGTTTTTCCACAGAAGTCCTCGAACTACCCTACTCCCACGGCGGCCCCCCGGTTATGTGCGGGGGCCAGGAATGGGCCGGCCTTACCACCCTGCTGGTCAGGATCGACACGGACGACGGGCTGACCGGGTGGGGCGAGGCCTACGGCTACAACGCAACGCCCGCGACCAAGGTGGTGCTGGATTCGCTGATTTCCGGGCAGGTGGTAGGGCGCGATCCGACGGACATCGATGTGCTGATGACCGACCTGCAGCGCTCCTTACACCTGTTCGGCCGCTACGGCATCACCATGTTCGCGCTTTCGGGCGTGGACATCGCGCTGTGGGACCTGGCGGGAAAGCGCGCCAAAATGCCCTTGGTTCGGCTACTGGGCGGCGCCCAGCACGATACCCTGCCAGTCTATGCCAGCGTGTTTGCCTGCGGTGACCGCGAGACAGCCGCCGAGCTTGCGAAGGCCGCCCTCGATGAAGGCTATCCGCAGATCAAGCTGCACGAGCGCGATCCCGATGTCGTCGGCGCAGTGCGCGACGCGATCGGGCGAAGCGTGCCGCTGATGATGGACACCAACTGCGCCTGGCGTGTGGGCGAGGCGCTGGAGCTTGCCCACGCGCTCAACGCGTACGACCTGCATTGGCTGGAAGAGCCGCTCTGGCCACCCGAGGACTACCGCCAGCTCGCGCGCTTTCGCTGGAGCACCGGGCTGCCCGTGGCGGCGGGCGAGAACGCCTGCACGGGCGTCGACTTCGAAATGATGACGGAATTGGGCGCGGTGAACTACGCCCAGCCCAGCGTGACCAAGGTGGGCGGCATCTCGGAGTTCCGCAAGGCCTCGGTGGCGGCGCGCGAGCACAGTATCGCGCTGGCCCCCCACTCGCCCTATTTCGGCCCCGGGCTGCTCGCAACCCTGCACCTGATCGCGGTGAGCCCGGGCATCGACATCCATGTGGAGCGGCTGTTCTGCAAATTGGGCGCGGATCTCTACGGCGGCGCGCTCGACCCCGTGGACGGAGAAATCACCCTGCCCGACGGACCGGGGCTGGGACTCGACCCCGACCTTGACGTCATCGAGAAGTACCGGGTTACGCCGTCGCACGGCAAGCAGCTGCAGTAGACCCCGTCCGGACAGAAACACTCGCGCCATGACCACCGCTTTCATCGGGCTCGGCAATATGGGCGCACCGATGGCGCTCAACCTGATCAAGGCGGGTCACACCCTCATGGTCTACGACCTCGACGAAGCGCGCGCGGCCTCCCACCGGGCGGCGGGCGCGGCGTTCGCGGCCAGCCCGCGCGAGGCGGCCGAAGGGGTGGAGGTGGTCATCACCTCCCTGGCCCGGCCCGCCGCAGGTCGAGGCCGCGGCCCACGGCGCCGAAGGGCTGCTCGCGGTCCTACGGGCGGGCGCGACCTGGATCGACACCACGACGACGGGGCGCAAGCAGACCTTCGCGCTGGCCAGTGAAGCGGAAGGAGTGGGTGCGGCGCTGCTCGACGCCCCGGTGACAGGCGCGGTGGACGGCGCGCGGCGCGCTCAGCTCACGCTCTTCGTGGGCGGCGAAGGTGCTCGCATCGGAGCGAGCCGCGCCATGCTCAAAGCCATGGGCCGGGTGATCCATTGCGGCCCTCTGGGCACCGGGCTGGTCGTCAAGGTGGTGACCAACATGCTGTGGTTCATCCACGCCGCCGCGCTCGGCGAAGGGCTGGTATTGGGGGTCAAGGGCGGGGTTGCGACGGAGACCCTGTGGGAAGCGATCAAATCTAGCGTCGGCGACAGCTTCGTTGCCCGTCACGACGCGCCCTCGATCTTTGCCGGGCATTACGGACCCGTCCTTTTCCCTTGACCTCTGCCTCAAGGACCTCGGGCTGATCGCGGCCCTGGCCGACGATCTCGAGGTACCCGTGGAGCCCGCCGTGCTCGCGCGCGCCCCATTCGGGGCGGCGAAAGAAATTTAGGGCGGCGCGGCGGGTGAGTTGCGCGTGGTGCGCCGCCTGGGGGACGAGACGGGGACCCGCTTGCGTATGGCAGGCGACTGGACGCCGCCCTGGGAGCAGTGATGAACTTTAAATATGCGCTCAGGCGCCGCGCAGGCTCACGCCTGGGCTTTAAGTTGGGACCGGCCGTCCTTAAGTTGGGACCGGCCGTCCTTGGCCGACCCCAGCCCTGCCGCGGCCCGCGAATCTAATTAGATGGCCGCGTCTGCGGCCTGCGCGGGCTAAAGCGCTCAAGCGCCGCGCAGGGGCTCGCTTTTTTAGCCCCGGCGTCTTACAACACAATCTTCACCTAACCTTGGGGGAAGCTTCATGATTCCGCGCTACACCCGCCCCGAAATGGCTCGCATCTGGGAGCCGGAAAACCGCTTCGCGATCTGGTACGAGATCGAGGCTCTGGCCTGCGAAGCCCAGGCCGAACTCGGCGTCATCCCGAAGCGCGCCGCGCGGGCGGTTCGCAAGGCGGGCAAGTCGAAAATGAAGCGGATCACCGACGCGGCCAAGATCGACGCTATCGAGCGGGTCACGCGCCACGACGTGATCGCGTTCCTGACCAACCTCGCGAAAGCGGTCGGGCCGGAGGCGCGCTTCGTCCACCAGGGCATGACCTCATCGGACGTGACCGACACTTGCCTCTCGGTGCAGATGGTCCAGGCCGCCAACCTGCTGCTCGCCGATATCGACGCGCTGCTCGCCGCCCTTGAGCGGCGCGCCTTCGAGCACAAGCGCACGCTCTGCGTCGGGCGCTCCCACGGCATCCACGCCGAGCCGACCAGCTTCGGGCTCAAGCTCGCGGGATTTTACGCCGAATTTGCGCGCAACCGAACGCGGCTGGTGGCCGCGCGCACCGATATCGGCAGTTGCGCGATCTCGGGCCCGGTGGGCAATTTCTCGTCGATCGACCCGAAGGTGGAAGCGTTCGTCGCCGAGCGCCTGGGGCTGGCCATCGAGCCGGTCTCGACCCAGGTGATCCCGCGCGACCGGCACGCGGCGTTCTTCGCAACGCTGGGCGTGATCGCGAGCTCGCTCGAGCGCCTTGCCGTGGAGATCCGCCACCTACAGCGCTCGGAAGTGCGCGAGGCGGAGGAGTATTTCGCGCCCGGCCAGAAGGGCAGCTCGGCGATGCCCCACAAGCGCAACCCGATCCTGACCGAGAACATCACGGGCCTCGCGCGCACGGTGCGCGCCGCGGTGGTGCCCGCGATGGAAAACGTCGTCCTGTGGCACGAGCGCGATATCTCGCACTCCTCGGTGGAGCGCATGATCGGCCCCGATGCGACAGTAACGCTGGATTTCGCCCTGGTCCGCATGACCGGTGTGATCGCCAAGCTGGTGGTTTACCCCGAGCGCATGCGCGCCAATCTCGAAGCGCAAGGGGGCCTGGTCTTTTCCCAGCGCGTACTGCTCGCGCTCACTCAGGCGGGGATGAGCCGCGAGGCGGCCTACGCCGCGGTGCAGCGCAACGCCATGGCGGCGTGGCGCAAGGGCGACGATTTTCGCGCCCGGCTCGAGGCCGACACGGAGGTTGCCCGGGCGCTTAAGCCCGCCGCGTTCGACGCCATGTTCGATCCTGACGCCGCGCTGGGCCACGTCGATACGATTTTCAAGCGGGTGTTCGGACGTGTGCGGGCCAAGCCCGCCAAGGCGAAGCGCCGGAAACGCTAAAGCGGCGGCGCCCTACTGGGCGAGAATCTGGGTGCGGGCCTCGCCCATCAGGCGGTCCATCTCGCGCCGGATACGGTATTCGTCCATATCGAGATTGTGCGCCTTGCAGTCGGCCAGCACCTTCTCGACCACGTCGGAATCGCCCGGTCGCTCAAAATCAGATTCGACGACGGTGCGCGCATAGGCCGCAGCCTCGTCGCCCGTGATGCCGAACTGCTCGGCCAGCCACAGACCCAGAAGCTTATTGCGGCGCGCGGTGGCCTTGAACTCAAGCTCCGCATCGTGCTTCCACTTGCCTTCTGCGCCCTTTTTGCGGTCTTCGAACGTGGTCATCGACTTGCGGTCTCCCTCGACGGCTTGACGGACAGCTATTGTGCCAGAGGCGGCGCGCCCGGTCTAACCCAACGCCCGCCTGATTCCAATAGCAATTTAATGCTGTACGGGCATGATACAAGCCCGACCTGAGAAGAGACCATGTGCACCCTGATCCTGCTCCGCCGTGCGGGCCACGCCTGGCCCCTGATCCTCGCCGCTAACCGCGACGAAATGACCGCGCGCCAGTGGCTCCCACCCGCACGCCACTGGCCGGAGCGCGCCGACGTGGTGGCGGGCTTGGACCAGGAGGCGGGCGGCACCTGGCTGGGCGTTAACGACGCCGGCGTCGTCGCCGGCGTGCTCAACCGGCCCGGCCCGCTGGGTCCCGACCCGGCCAAGCGCTCGCGCGGCGAGCTGGTGCTCGAAGCGCTCGACCATGGCGACGCGGACCGCGCGGCGGCCGCGCTGGACGCGCTCGACCCTGCCAGCTACCGGCCCTTCAATCTAGTCATCGCGGACAACCGCGACGCCTTCTGGCTCAAGAACACCGGCACCGAGCCGATCGCCGTGGCCCCGGTGCCCGAAGGCCTCTCGATGATTACTGCGTTCGATCTCAACGACGCCGCCAGCCCGCGGATTGCGCGCTTCCGTGCGCGCTTCGATGCCGCACCCGCGCCCGATCCTGCAAGCGGCGAGTGTAGCGCCTGGCAGGCGCTGCTGGGAGCGCGCGACGCAGGCTCCGGCGAGGGCGAGGAAGGGGCCATGCGGATCGAGGCCCAAAACGGCTTCGGCACCCTGTCGTCTTCGCTGGTCGGACTCGACGACGCGGGCGGGCGGGTTTACCTATTTTCCGAGAGCGCGCCGGGCGACGGGCCGTGGCGGCCGGTCGACTAAGGCCGCGGCGGATGATTTTACGTATGATTGTACTGGCGGGGTGATTCCGTTATCTATTGGCCTCGCATCGATCGCGCGGACGACCAAGAGGCCGTCGGTAGCGCTGATGCTCCGCTCCGGAGGCTGACGATGTCCCGCCGCAAACGTATCTACGAGGGCAAGGGGAAAGTCCTGTTCGAAGGTCCTGAGCCTGGCACCATCGTGCAGTACTTCAAGGACGAGATCAGCCCCGGGCGCAATCGCAAGCAGGGCACGATCACGGGCAAGGGCGTGATCAACAACCGGATCTCGGAATACCTGATGACCCGGCTCAGCGAGGTCGGCGTGCAGACCCACTTCGTGCGCCGGCTGAACATGCGCGAACAGCTGGTCCGCGAGGTCGAGATCATCCCGCTGGAGATCCACGTCCACAACGTCGCCACCGGCGCCTTCGCGGCGCGCCTGGGCCTGCGCGAGGGCGATCCTCTGCCCCGCTCGATCGTGGAATATCACTTCAAGTCGGACGAGCTCGATGATCCGCTGGTCACCGAGGAGCACATCACCGCGTTCGGCTGGGCGACGCCCCCGGAGCTCGACGAAATTCTTTCGATCACGCTTCGGATCAACGATTTCCTGACCGGCCTGTTCCTCGGCACCGGCATCCGCCTGATCGAATTCGAGCTCGAATACGGCCGGCTGTGGAACGAGAACGACGAGATGCGTATCATGCTCGCCGACGAAATCAGCCCCGATTCCTGCCGCTTGTGGGACTCGAAGACGAACGAGAAGCTCGACATGGACCGGTTCACCCTGGAGCTGGGCAGCCCGGAAGAAGGCTACCAGGAAGTGGCACGCCGCCTCGGCATCCTGCCCGAAAGCGGGCCGCGCGACCTGCAGGGCCCGGAAGCAATGCAGTAGGAGCTGAGGCAGGCGATGAAGGCGCGCGTACATATCACGCTGAGAGACGGCGTGCTCGACCCCCAAGGCAAGACCATCGCCCAGGCGCTGGGTTCGCTCGGCTTTAGCGGCGTCAACGACGTCCGCCAGGGCAAGTTTATCGAACTCGACATCGAGGCCGCATCAGCGGCCGCGGCGCGGGCCGAGGTCGAGCGCATGTGCAGCCAGCTGCTCGCCAACACCGTGATCGAAAACTACCAGATAGAGATCGAGTCCTGAGGCCCGCTTCGGCCCGACCGACCGCTTGCCCGGAGCCTTCCCGCCCATGAAAGCCGGCGTTATCGTCTTTCCCGGATCAAACTGCGACCGCGATGTGCAGGTCGCACTGGCCCGGAGTCTGGGCCGTGAACCCGAGATGATTTGGCACCGCGAGGCGGAACTGCCCAAGCTCGACCTGATCGTCGTGCCGGGCGGCTTTTCCTACGGCGACTACCTGCGTTGCGGCGCCATGGCGGCCCATTCGCCGGTGATGCGCGAGGTCGTGGCGCGTGCCCGCGCGGGCACGCGCGTGCTTGCGATCTGCAACGGCTTTCAGGTCGTGACCGAGGCGGGTCTGTTGCCCGGCGTGCTGATGACCAACGCGTCGCTCAGCTTCATCTGCCGCGACGTGGACTTGCGCGTCGAAAACGCGGGCTCGGCGTTTACCAGCCGCTACGCGACCGGCCAGGTAGTGCGCATGCCCATCGCGCATCATGGCGGCAACTATTTCACCGACGACGACACGCTGGCGCGGATCGAGGGCGGCGGCCAGGTGGCGTTTCGCTATTGCGCGCCGGACGGGACTTTACGCGAGGACGCCAACCCCAACGGCTCGTGCAACGCCATCGCGGGCATCTTCAACGAGGCGCGCACGGTGCTCGGCATGATGCCCCACCCCGAACGCCTCGCGGACCCCGCGCTGGGCGGCACGGACGGGCGAGCCATGTTCGACGGGCTGGTGGAGGCGCTGTCGTGAACGAGCAGGCTATTACGCCCGAGATTGTCAAGAGCCACGGCCTCACGCCCGAGGAATACCAGACGGTGATCGAGATCATGGGCCGGGAACCCAACCTGACCGAGCTTGGCATTTTCTCGGTGATGTGGAGCGAGCATTGCTCGTACAAATCCTCGAAAAAGTGGCTGCGCCGGCTGCCCACGACGGGCCCGCGCGTGATCCACGGCCCGGGCGAGAACGCCGGCGCGGTCGATATCGGCGACGGCCAGGCGGCGATCTTCAAGATGGAAAGCCACAACCATCCGTCGTTTATCGAGCCCTACCAGGGTGCGGCGACCGGGGTCGGCGGCATCTTGCGCGACGTCTTCACCATGGGCGCGCGCCCGATTGCGAATATGAACGCGCTGCGCTTCGGCGCCCCGGAGGATGCGAAGACGCGCCATCTGGTGAGCGGCGTGGTGGCGGGCATCGGCGGCTACGGCAACTGCGTCGGCGTGCCGACCGTGGGCGGGGAATGCACGTTTCATGCCTCGTACAACGGCAACAACCTGGTCAACGCCATGACCGTGGGGCTGGTCGAGACGAACAAGATTTTTCTCTCGTCGGCGAGCGGCATCGGCAATTTGGTGGTCTATGTCGGCTCGAAGACGGGGCGCGACGGGATCCACGGCGCGACCATGGCGTCGGCAGAATTCGACGAGGATTCCGAGGCCAAGAGGCCCACGGTGCAGGTCGGCGACCCGTTCACGGAAAAGTTGCTGATCGAGGCCTGCCTGAAGCTGATGGAAACGGACGTGATCATCGCGATCCAGGACATGGGCGCGGCCGGGCTGACCTCGTCAAGCTTCGAGATGGCCTCGAAGGGCGGCACCGGGATCGAGATGGACCTCTCCGCCGTGCCGGTGCGCGAAACCGGCATGACGCCTTACGAAATCATGCTCTCGGAAAGCCAGGAACGGATGCTGATGGTGATCGCGCCCGAGCGCGAGGCCGAGGCGCGCGCGGTGTTCGAGAAATGGGAGCTCGATTTTTCGGTCGTGGGAACGGTGACCGATACGGGGAGGATGCGGCTCGTGATGAACGGCGAGACGGCGGCCGACCTGCCGATCGCGCCGCTCGTGGCCGCGGCCCCAGAGCTTGACCGGCCGCACGAGCCCCCGCCTCCGCCCGCGGCGTTCGATGAGGCGACGCTCAACGCGCCGGACAGCGTGATGGCCGCGCTCACGACCCTCATGGCGAGCCCCGATCTGTGCTCAAAGCGCTGGATCTGGGAGCAGTACGACCACATGGTGATGGCTGATACGGTGCAGCGCCCGGGCGGCGACGCGGCGGTGGTGCGCATCCACGGCACGAATAAGGGCCTCGCGATCACGACCGACTGCACGCCGCGCTATTGCACCGCCGATCCGGAAACCGGCGGCGCCCAGGCGGTGGCGGAAACCTGGCGCAACCTGACGGCGACCGGGGCGGCACCGCTGGCGATCACCGACTGCCTCAATTTCGGCAACCCGGAGCGTGCGGAAGTGATGGGCCAGTTCGTCGGCTGCATCGAAGGCATACGCAAGGCCTGCGAGGCGCTCGACTATCCGGTCGTCTCGGGCAACGTGTCGTTCTACAACGAGACCAACGGGCGCGCCGTGCAGCCGACCCCGGGGATTGGCGGGATCGGCCTGATCGACGACATCGCGGGCATGGCGAGCCCGGCGTTCAAGCGCGCAGGCGAAGCCCTGCTGCTGATCGGCGAGAGCGCCGGGCATCTAGGCGCCTCGCTTTACCTGCGCGAGATCGAGGGCCGGGAGGCCGGCGCGCCGCCGCCCGTTGACCTCGCCATGGAGCGGCGGAACGGGGATTTCGTGCGCACACTCATTGCCGATGCGCGCGTGACCGCATGCCATGACGTTTCCGACGGCGGCCTACTGGTCGCGGTGGCGGAGATGGCGCTGGCGACATTAAACGGCGACGAGCCGATCGGCGCCGAGGTGAGCCTGCCCGAGAACGGCCTGGCGCCCCATTGCTGGCTGTTCGGTGAAGACCAGGGGCGTTACCTGGTAACCGCGCGGATGGACGACGTGGAAGCGATTTTGGCGGACGCAGAAGCCGCGGGCGTCGCGGCCTTGCGGATCGGCACCACGGGGGATGCCTCGTTGACTCTGACGGGCGCTGATACCATATCGTTAGCCGAACTGGGTGCGGCGCATGACGGCTGGCTGTCCAGCTATATGGCCGGGGCTTAAGCGGTGCACAACGAAGGAGACGATGCTGATGGCGATGGACGCCGGTGAAATCGAACGGCTGATCCGCGACGCGATCCCGGACGCGGACATCGTGATCGAGGATTTGCGCGGCGACGGCGATCATTACGCCGCACGCGTTGTCTCCCCCGCATTCAAGGGCAAGAACCGGGTGCAGCAGCACCAGATGGTCTATTCGGCCCTCCAGGGCAACATGGGCAACGCGCTGCACGCCTTGGCGTTGCATACCGGCGTGCCCGAAGACGCTAATTGACCCCCAACACGGACGGAACAACAGAATGACCATCCCAACCGACAACCCGGCCCTCGAGCAGATCAAGCAGCAAATCGGCGAGAACGATGTGGTGCTCTTCATGAAGGGTACACCGGTGTTTCCGCAATGCGGCTTTTCCGCTGCCATCGTCCAGGCGCTGGGCGTCATGGGCGTGAAATTCAAGGGCATCGACGTGCTCGCGGACCCGGGTTTGCGCGAGGGCATCAAGCAGTTCAGCAACTGGCCGACGGTGCCCCAGCTTTACGTCAAGGGCGAGTTCGTAGGCGGCTGCGATATCGTGCGCGAGATGTACGAGACCGGCGAGCTTGAAACGTTCTTCACCGAGAAGGCGGTCGAGCGCGCCGAAGCCTGAGTATGGCGGAACTTTCGCCGGAAACGATCACGGGCTATCACGCGCATATCTATTATGACGAGGCGAGCCGGGAATTCGCGGCCGGTTTACGTGACCGTATCGGCGAGCTGTTCGAGGTGCACCTTGGGCGCATGCACGACGTGCCCGTCGGCCCCCACCCCAGCTCGATGTATCAGATTGCCTTCGCGCCCGATCAATACGCCGCCTTCACCCCGTGGCTTATGCTCAACCGGGGCGGATTGATGGTATTCCTGCATCCCGAGACGGGCGACGAGTTGGCCAACCATACGGACCACGCGACCTGGATGGGCGCGATCCTGGAGCTGGATACCAGCGTGCTGGAGCACGATCCGGACGACTGAGGTGCGGTCGGGCCGGAAATCTTAACGATTTCTGGGCTGTGCGAGCCTTGGCCCGGTCGGCGGATATCAGGCACACGCTTTCACGTGTCGGTCTTAGTCAACCCTCCGTTCACAAAGGCCCCAGAATCGGCTGCGGAGCGACCGCCAGCGCGTCGCGTCGGGTCGCGCTATGTTTCTTCCTCTGTTATGCTGCCCCGAATGATCGCACGGTTTATCCTCGCACTCGGCGCCTGCGCAGGTCACGTCGTTACGACGAACAATACCGTCGAGGTGACCGGCGACAGCGACGGGCCGTATCGCTTGCAATTCGCAGTATGGCGTCGTCGACAGCTATGGTGGTTTGCAGGCGGCGCTTGCGACCCGCGCTAACGAGCTCTGCCCCCGATGGTTGGCTCAAGACCCGCGAGATCGCCGAAGATTGTGGAATTCTTGCACCCCTTTATATCTGGGATATCGGCTGTATCAAACCCGGCGATTAACCGTCGCCAGCTCGTCGTGGTACTGGAGAACATGAGATTAGACTGAATTTTTCTTTGCTATTCCGAGAGCAAGAATAGCCGCGTGTCCGAGGGACGCGGCTATCTTTTCTCACTTTGCGCGGTGATTTCGAGTAAGACTCGATGACGAGGTGGGGTTTCGCCTCGATCAGCGAGGGAGCGAGCCATGCTGTATTTTGATACGCTCGAAACCACGGCCTTTTGGCAACAGGCCTGCCCAGCCGAGGGACTCAACCCCGCGGCACCCCATCATGCCGGGACCTTCTCCGCGCCGGGGGGTGGTTACGACGAGGCCTTCAACGAAGAACTCGCCGTATTGGTGCGCGATGGCCGGAAACGGGGCACGACGCACATGGCGCTCGAATTCGAGCGCAGGGCCCTTTCCTTGCGCGAGATCGGGCACTACTGGATCGTGACGACGACGGACGGCACACCGTTCTGCATCGTGCGCATCACGAACGTGTCGATCGTGCCGTACGAGGACGTCACGCCCGAGTTCGCCGCCTCGGAAGGCGAGGGCGATCTGAGCCTCGCGTTCTGGCAGGGCGCTCATATCGACTACTTCAAGGACCAGTGCCGCCAATGGGGCTACGAATGGCAGGACAGCCAGCCGGTGGTGTGCGAAAGCTTCGAATTGATTTACCGGCCGTAGGGTCGGGGACCGTCTTTCTACAGCCGGAGACAGGCGACGTGCTGGCAAACCATGCGGACCACGCGATCTGGATGGGCGAGATCCTTGAGCCGGATACCAGCGTGCTGGGGCACGATCCGGACGACTGACGTGCTTTGAAGATCCGACCGGGCAGGAAAGTAGCCGCTCACCTCTCGGTGGCGACGGTTCATAATCTTTCCCCCTGGATAATCCTATTCTCTCTTCCAGCCATAACTGGCCAGCTTCACACGCCGCTTCCTCCAACGAAACAGTAGACGTTCGAGTTGGCCCCTGGAACCTATTCAGACTATGCCGATCAGTAGCCTGGAATACCTAGAGCAATCGTGCTGATCGTGCAGTCAGAATTTTGAACTGTGTTGATTTGACGCTGTAACTCCATCATGCGTTTCTCGACGAGGATATTACCGCGCCTATCATTGCTAGAATTTGTGGCGAATGGGTCAAAATTACTTATACAACCGGCGATTAATATCGCGACACCAGCGATAGTAATAGAACCTTTTATTCGTATTATACAAGTATATTCATGGTGTTATTCTAGATTATCGAGCGTAAGTACTGAAAATAATCAACAGGGGGAGCGAGAGTAAATAT
>CAVOEB010000050.1:0-21052 GCA_963694715.1 Alphaproteobacteria bacterium
GCCGACGTCGACCAGGCCACGGGGGACCGCCTCGGTGAATGGCGGCAGGTGGACCAACACCACGTCTTTTCTGCCGCGCTCTAGCTCTACCGACCTACACTGCCTTGTCTAAGAAAATCTCTTCCCGGCGGAACGGCATGTCCGGATTTTCCGGTGGTGCATCCATTTCGCGTGCCGCCATGTGGCCATCATAAACCGCCAGCGCGATAGTTGAGGACGCGTCACAGTCACCGGTCGCGCGAATGGACTTTATCCCAGCCGCCTCTAATGCCGCCGGATCGGCGGCCAAGGCCTGGTAGAGATCATTGACGGGTGCCCGTGAGGTCACCATGACAACACTGGCGGCAGGGATTTTGCGCGACCGCTCGGAATAGATACAGGCAATCTCGACTTCGCCGTCACCCACCGCCGATAAGTTATGGCTGGTGATGATTTCGACTCCGAGCTCAAGCAGACCCGCCTGGATACGGTGCTGCTCCAAGGTGTTTTCGGTCCACGACGAAACACAGGCCGCCGTGGTGACTAGCGTAATATCGTGGCCATCGCGGCGCAGTTTTTCGGCCACCACGCCACCCATATAAAAGTGGTCGTCATCGAACAAGACCACTGGTCCCGACACCTCGGCACCGGCGGAGATGTCTTCCGGTGTAAAGACATTACTCCCGTCGCTGCCAGTGATCGGTGAGGTATTGTTAACACCGGCGCCATCCTTGCGCCATTTGGCGCCGGTGGCGACAATGACGTGCTCAAAGCCGAAATCGAGCACGTTTTGGCGTGTCATGTTGCTGTCGAGATAAATCTCGACATTGGCCATTTCACGGATACGCCCAACCCGCCAATCGCGAACCCGGGCCCAGGCAGAAAGACCAGGCAGGCCACTTTCCCAGGTCACTCTGCCGCCGAGCTCGGTTGTCGCTTCAGCCAGGGTGACCTGGTAACCACGCTGACCCAGTCCACGCGCAGCTTCCAATCCCGCAGGTCCCGCGCCGATGACCAGAATACTGTCGTCCGAGCCCTTTACATCGATGTTTTCGGGATGCCAGCCGCGCCGCCACTCCTCGCCCATAGTCGGATTTTGGGTACAGCGCATCGGTGTGGAAGTGTGCTGGCCAGAGACACAGATGTTACAGCCGATACACTCGCGAATTTCCTCGGCCCGCCCTTCATCGATCTTCTTGGGTAGGAACGGATCGGCGATGGATGGCCGCGCGGCGCCGATCATGTCCAGCACACCTCGCTTGATCTGACTGACCATGGTATCGGGCGAGGTGAACCAACCGACGCCGACGACCGGCTTGGTGGTCACCGATTTGACGAAGGAAATATGGGGTTCTTGGATAGCCTCCTCGCCGAAGCGCGAGGTCACCGAGTCGTTCGCCCAATCAGAGAGGTTTACGTCCCACAGGTCCGGGATCTCCGCCAGCATCTCGACGACTTCCCTTCCCTCTCCCTGGCTGGTGATCCCCTCATCGCCCAGAAGTTCGTCGACGGCGAGCCGGATGGCGATGGCGCAGCGATCGCCAACAGCTTCCTTGGTGTCGTCAAGGACCTCTCGCAAGAGCCGGACCCGGTTTTCTAGGCTGCCGCCATATTCATCGGTCCGGTGGTTGCGGCGTTTCTGCAGGAAGTGCATCAGCAGTGTCGAATCGTGGCCGGCATAGACATAGACAAGGTCGGCTTCGGCTTCCTTGGCCCGCAGCGCCGCATTTCGGTGCCAGCGGCGAAATTCCTTGATGTCGGCTTTGTCCATGCCCCGGGACTGGGTCGGAATACCAATGACACCGGCCTGAGGAGACGGTGCCAATGGCTTGAGACGGGTGAACATGTTCTGGACGCCGACCCCGTTATGAGCCAGTTCCACACCGGCCAGGGCATCGTGGCGATGGATAGCGTCTGTCATCAGGGCCAGACATTTTACATCGTAGCCATCCCACAGCCGCGCCTGCGTTTCCGGCGAATAATCTGACGTTGGGTGAATCACACACTCTTCGGTATTGACCACGGCCCAACCGCCTTGCGCCTTCATCTCGCGCATTTTAGCGTGGGTCTGGGGTCGGTCAAAGCCCATGCCGCAACAATGGGGCACCTGATAGAAGCGGTTCTTGGCCGTTACAGGGCCAATCTTGACCGGTTCAAAAAGTAGATCATACCTAGGGTCGCGCGCCATTAATGCCTCCACCGGATATCTTTGATTCCGGATGGAAAGTTAATGAACGCGGCCGACCGAGTCTAGCGAGGTTACATCGCCAAGCGCAGTGAGTGCTCTTAATGCCTGCTCAAACCCAGATGCACCACGGGTACAGAACGCCGGGTCTCACGGGGCGTCAACCAGGAAGCCCGTGACTATACCCAGGCCCTGATGGAGACCGAGGCTTATGCCGCCTCCAGCGGCCAACGCACTCGAACCAGCGCGCGTTTCCTATTGTTAAGTGAATGTGAAGGACTCGCGCCGGCAACCGGGTGAGAGCCCTTTACATTTCAGGAGCCAGCCCTTTATTTTTTTCCGACCTCAACGCGACGCTCCAATCAGTCCCTTATCCCAGGAGACAATACGATGACTGACAACGTTATTACCCGTCTGCTACCCGGCGGGTCGCCGGATGGCGTCATGAAGCCCATGGGCTATATCGCCGACGACGCGGTGGCCGAGGGCACCGCCGACGAACGCGGTCACATGTTCTTCACCAACGCGGCCGGCAACGTCAACGTCGGCGTCTGGCAATGCACGCCGTGCACCGAGGAGACGCGCGAGTATCTCTACGATCAGTGCAACTTCGTGCTTGAGGGCGCGGTGACTATCACCGACCAAAGCGGCCATACCGAGACCTATACGCCGGGCGACGCATTCGTTATCCCGCGCGGTTTCAACGGCTTCTTTAAAATGACCGGGGATTTCAAAAATTATTTCATAACCGTGGAACCCGAGACCAAAGGATCAGGGAATGTATGAAATCGATCCAACACGAACCGACCTGATCGAGGAATTCGATCAAAATCCCGGTGGACCCCACAGCCCCGAGCTGGCCCTGGTGGTCAATCGTCTGCGCCTGATGCCCATGGAAGAGCGCATCATCATCGTGTGCACCAAGCGCGGTATTGAGTGGACCCTGGCCAAGATGCCGAAGGCCCGCGGGGCCAAGCTGGAGTACTACGACGACCTGGTGTTCGACGACTACTACGCCGCCACCAAGAAAGTCTTCCGCATACGCTGGCAGGCGGTCACCGGCGTCGCGCCGGTCTAGAGAGGATCAGGGAATGAAAAAGATCATTGGATATTCCAGTGCCTGGACGGTCATGCCGGGCGATACCCTCAACGTCATGGTCAGCACTTACGGGCCCGGTCGCTATCGCGCCAATCTAGTGCGGGTGATCTGCGGCAACGACGATCCTGACCTCGACATCTATCGCGAAGAGGAGATCACGGCGCCCTTCGCCGGCGAGTATCCCGGTCGTGAGCAGTTCACCGTGGCGGGCTCCTATGTGACCATTTCCTCAAGCCCGTTAGTGACCGGACTGGGCAGCTTCACGGTCCAGGCCTGGGTCTTTCCCACCACCCCCGAAAAGGGCGCCCAGGGCCTGATCGCCAATTGGGACGGCGCCACTGCCAGTGGTTTCGCTCTGACTATTGACGACAGCGGTGCCGCTACCATGCGGCTCGGCGACGGCAGCGGCGGTACCGTGGAAGTCACCACCGGCAAGCCGCTGGCGAAGCGACGCTGGCACCTGGTTTCCGCCGCCTATGATGCGGGGACGGCGGCGCTTACCGTCTCCCAGGACTTTATCGGCCCGCAGTTCGAAGCCAGTACCAGCGCCAGCGCCACCGGCGCCGTTAACTTCACACCCGCCATGGGTAGTGCCCAGCCGCTGATTATGGCAGCGATTCCGGCGACCCATCCCGCGGGCCGGCCCGGCGCCAGCCACTTCTTCAACGGCAAACTCGACCGGCCGCGGCTGGTCGCTAGCGCCTTGAGCCTGGCGGACAGCGCCGCCCTGGGCTGGGACGCCTTGCCCCACGAGCGCAATACATCGGTAGTCGCGGCCTGGGACTTCTCCCGCGAAATCGGCGGCGTCACGGTCACCGACGCCGGCCCCAACGGCCTTCATGGCCGGGTGGTCAACCTGCCGTCGCGCGCGGTCAAGGGCTTCAACTGGAGCGGCACCGAGCAGAACTGGCGCCACGCGCCCGAGGAATACGGCGCCATCCACTTCCACGACGACGACCTCTACGATGCCGAATGGGACACCGATTTTACCTATGAAATCCCGGAGGATCTGCGCAGCGGCGTCTACGCGGTACGCCTACAGGCCGACGACGATGAATGGTACGTGACCTTCTTTGTTCGCCCGCCGCGCGGCACCGCCACTGCCAAGCTCGCCTTCCTGGCCTCGACGGCCACTTATATGGCCTATGCCAACATCCAATGGACGTGGCAAGAGCACTTCGGCGAAGTGGCCGAGACCTACTGGACCACCATGGAACCGGGGGAGGTCTTCCTCCAGGAGCATGCGGAATACGGTCTGTCGACCTACGACACTCATTCTGACGGCAGTGGCGTGCGTTATGCCTCGCGCCTGCGGCCGGTGAGCCAGGTGGGGCCCAAGACGGCGCCGGTGTGGAACCTCAATGCCGACACTCACATTCTCGGCTGGCTCGAAGATAGGGGCATCGAATACGACGTCATTACCGACGAGGACCTGCACAACGAAGGCGTCACGCTGCTTGAGCAGTACAGCGCCGTGGTCACCGGTGCCCATCCCGAGTACTACACCACGCCCATGTGGGACGGCCTGCGGACCTATCTGGCGCGCGGCGGCCGGATGGCCTATCTCGGCGGCAACGGCTTCATCTGGCGTTGCGCCATGTCGGACGCCATGCCGGGCGTGGTCGAGTTGCGCCGGGCCGAGGACGGCATCCGCTATCGCGACGAGGAGCCGGGCGAGTACTACATGGAGTTCAATGGCGAGTACGGTGGCTTGTGGCGCCGTCTCGGCACGTCGCCCCAGGCGCTTTGCGGGGTCGGCACGGTGGCGGTCGGCTTCGATGTCTCGGGCTATTACGTACGCAATGAGGCGAGCTTTGATGCCCGCGCCGAGTTCATCTTCGAGGGCATCAGCGACGACGAGGTGATTGGCGATTTCGGCATCTTCAGCGGCGGCGCCAGCGGCACCGAGATCGACGCCGCCGACCCCATGCTCGGCACCCCGCCCCACACCCTGATCCTGGCGACCTCGGAAGGTCATTCGGCAAACACCTACCTGGTGCCCGACGAGACCGGCTTGCACCATGCCGCCATGGACGGTGCCCAGAACCCCAACGTGCGCGCCGATATGACGTTCTTCGAAACGCCCGGTGGTGGCGCGGTGTTCTCCGTGGGCTCCATCGCCTGGCCGGGCAGCCTGCCGCACAACAGCTACGACAACAACGTCTCGCGAGTCAGCGAGAACGTCCTGCGCCGTTTCGTGGATGGCACCCCGTTCGCCATGCCCGACGGGTGACGTCGCGTCGCGCTACTGTTCGATCTCGACGGTACCCTGAGAGATCCCAAGCAGGAAATTACCCGATCGATCCAGTACGCGTTGGAGAAGCTGGGCGAGGCGGCACCAAGCGAGTCGACCAGACCATGGACCGCTACCGCGAGCGGTTTTCCGACCAGGGGCTCTACGAGAACGCGGTCTATCCCGGCATCTCCGATGTCCCAGCCGCCATGCAGGCGTAAGGTTTCGTGCTCTACATGGGGACCTCCAGGCCCCACGTCTGCGCCAGATGCATCGTCGAGCATTTCGATCTGTCGCGGTTCTTCACCGGGATCTTCGGTCCCGAACTGGACGGCACGCGTCGCGAAAAGGTGGGGCTTATCGCCGATCTAATTGACGTGCAAAAGCCCGACCCAGCGCGCGCGAACAGCTCCGAACAAAATGATGAGCCTCAATCCGAATATTGACCGCACCTTCATCGAATGGGGCGCCCCCTACAAGGGCTCGGATAATCTGGAACAGCGGGTCGAAGGTCTGCAGAAGGCTGGCTGGGAAGGTTGAGTGACAAGTCCGTTCCTGGCTACAAGCGGACCATCCGTCGCGCGGCTGAGAACGTCCGCAAAATGGCACTAAGCGGACTATTCTGTGGAAAGTCTTTCTGTTACGTGGCTAGACGAAGCGCTCGAACATCCTCCAGAAGACGTCGAAATTCCGGCTTTGGGGCCAAGCACAAAGTTTGATACGTATCCACGAAGGGGAGCCAACTAAGACAGGGGGGTTGAGTCAAATAGACCTAACCCCTTGTTCGTTATAGACGCCCGCTATGCGGACTCCGGCCAGACAAAGTTAGGGCGAAGCCCTTCATGGGCGGGACGACCGTCGTCCGGTGCAGGAGCACCGCCGGCCGGTTCGTAGAAGGCATGGTAGGTCGCTGGCAGGTTGCCCTGGTCGTAGCCCCATCAGGATCGGCACGACCACGCGAATGCGCTCTTCCCTGTCGTCGAGCATGATCGGTACGCCACAGGTTGCACAGGTGCACAGGTCCAGCGGTCCATCCGGATTTTGGCCGTTGAATAGCTGACGATTCAAGCCGTCGGCGTTATCGACCGCCATAACGCCGTGATTGAAAAATACGACGTGAGTCGAGTCTTGCCCGATAATACCCTTGCAGACAGAGCAGTGGCAAATGTAGTTGTCGATCGGATCGTTATCCGAGTGGGTGTGTATATGGTCGCATCCCCCAGCATATTTGTGTGTCACCTCTTCCTCCTCGCTAATTTATTTGGGCGAAAAGACGTGACGCTTCTTATCCGGTCCTATTGACCGATCCCGTTTAATCGCTCGCAACTTGTTTGTCGCTGGTACGGCCGCAGACGATCAGCGCATCGGCGACACTCACGCCTTCGCCCTCGGGGTGGACGATCACCGGGTTGAGGTCGATCTCGGCAAGGGCGCCCGCATGATCGGCAGCAAACTGCGAGAGGCCCACGATCAGATCGACCAGCGCGCCGACGTCCGCCGGCCCGCCCCCCCGCGCGCCCTGCAAGATCGGCCACCCCGTGAGACTTTCGAGCAGGCTACGGGCATGGGGCGGATAGAGCGGCGCGGGCGCAAACGCAACATCGCCATAGACCTCGACGAAGACGCCGCCCAGCCCGACCATGACGAGCGGCCCATAATCCGGATCGACCGACGCCCCCACGATCATCTCGATCCCCGGCGACGCCATGGGCTGAACCAGCACCCCCCAAATCTCCGCGTCGGGCCGAAATGCCCGCGCGCTTGAGATGATTTCGGTGAACCCGGCCTCGGCCGCGGCGGACGTCTCGATCCCAAGAAGGACACCGCCTGCTTCGGTCTTGTGGGTGATATCGGGCGACTGGATCTTGAGTGCGACGGGCCCGCCCAACGCGCGGACCGCTTCGCCCGCGGCGGCGGCGGCGGCCGCCAGGCAAGCGCCATCGTTGGGCACACCGTAATCCACGAGCAAGGCCCGGGCGTCGACTTCGCAAAGCACCGGCCCACCCCGCTTCAAGCCTTTGGCCACGCGCTCGCGCGCGCCCGAATCGAGGCTCGGCGGCGGGAGGTTTGCTGCCGCGTCGTGGCGAACCCGGGCGTCGGCATAGCCGACCATCGCCACGACGGCGCGCGCGGCGTTACGCAGGCTCGTGGTCACGGGCAGCCCCGCGCCCTTGAATATCCCGACGGATTCGGGACTGGGCGGCGTATAGGAGTAGAACAGCAGCGGCTTCGTTAGTGCCTCGCCAAGCTTGTCGAGGGCATTGGTTTCGAGACCGAGGGTCTCTGCAGAACGCGACGTGCAGACCGCGATCACACTGTCGATCGCTGGCGATGAGCCAAGCAGTTCGCAGAACCGCGAATAGCTCCTCTCGCGCATCACCTGGGCCGTCGTATCGACGGGATTAGCCGACGAGCCGTAGCTCGGCAACAACGCGTCGATAGCCTCGCAGGTCGGCACGTCGAGCGCGGGCACTTCGAGGCCTTGCCCGATGCAGCAATCCGCCATCCAGGCCCCGCCGCCGCCGCTCGATGCGACGATACCGACTCGCCGCCCCCGAGGCAGACGGCCACGATGGCGCGCGAAGCAGGATGCGAGATCGACCGCTTCGTCGAGGTCCACCGCCTGAACGATCCCCGTGCGCCAGCACAGCGCATTCCAGCCCGCGTCCGAGCCCGCGAACGCCCCGGTGTGAGCGACGGCAGCGCGGCGCCCAACTTCGGACCGGCCGACCTTGACCGCGATAATGGGCTTGCCCGCCTCAAGTGCCTTGAGCGCGGACGCCGCGAGCGCGGCGGGCCGGCGCACGCTCTCCACATAGAGCAAGAAAACATCCGTCTCGCCCTCGGCGAGGAGATGATCGAGATAGTCGGTCATGTCGAGAGCCGCTTCGTTGCCCGTGGCGATGATGCGAGCCACGGGTAGGCCGCGGGCGAGTGCGTTATCGACGAGGCCGAAGCCGAGCGCGCCGCTCTGGGAGAGCACGCCGATCCGGGCGGTCTCGGGCACCGCGTAGGGCAAGGGTGGATCGAGGGTTTCCATCACCGGGCTGAAGGTCGCGGCCAGGCCGGTGGTGAAATCGGCGAACCCCAGGCAGTTGGGGCCCATTACCGTCATGTGGCGCCGCGTCGCGACTTCAAGGAGCGCCTGCTGGCGGGCAAGCGCCGCCTCGTCGCCTTCCTCGGAAAACCCCGAGGCCATGACCACCGCTGCCGTGATGCCGGCGTTGGCGCAATCCTCGAGCGCCGGGGCCACCGCCGCCGCAGGCACAAGCAGTAGCGCGAGATCGACGGGTTCGGGAAGATCCCGGACGCGGGCGAAGGCCGAACGCCCCATGATCTCGCTTGCCGAGCGGCTCACAGGATAGACCGGACCGGCAAACCCGTTGCGCCAGATCGTTTTCATGATCCGGCCGCGAGGGCTCTCCGCATCGTTCGAGGCGCCGATCACCGCGATTGCGCGGGGCTTGAGAAGCCGGGTGAGATCAGGCATGGCGTGCAGCTTGCTTCAGCGCAGGCCGATGCCGCGGGCAATAATGCCCCGTAGGATCTCGATGGTGCCGCCCTGGATGGTGAGCTTGGGCGCGATCAGCGTGGTTGCGCGAAGCGCCGTCTCGAAGCTCTCGCGCGCCGCGTCGCTTGCCTCGATCAGCGCCGCGACATCCCGGGCGACGGCGGGCAGCGCCTGCTCCCACACGGTGCCGACCTCCTTGACCACGGCGGCTTCGAGCAACGGCTCCTCGCCCGCTTCCAGGCGCGCGGCAACAGACAGCGACATCTGGCGGAGCACGTGAAGCTGGGCGCTCAGCCGGCCCACCGCTTCCGCGGCGCGTGCATCGGGATTTTCGGCCGCCAGCGCAACCAGCTCGCGCAGTACCCCGTAGGTTTCGAGGAAGCGCTCGGGCCCACTGCGTTCGAACGCAAGTTCGCTGGTGAGCTGGGCCGACGCCATATCGACCTCGCCCAGAAGATTCTTGGTCGGCAACTCGACGTCGTCAAAGGTGACCTCGTTGAACTCGTGTCCGCCGTTGGGGTGAAGCACGGGGCGGGTCGTGATGCCGGGCGAGCCCATGTCGATCAGGAACTGGCTGAGCCCGAAACGGCGATCCACATCGGTGCGCGGCGAGGTGCGAAAGACACCGATCATGTAGTCGGCTTGATGGGCGTGACTAGTCCACAATTTGCGCCCGTTAAGCCGCCAGCCGTCGTTGGTGCGCACGGCCGATGCCTTGGCGGCGAACAAATCGCTGCCAGAATCGGGCTCGCTCATACCGATGCAAAAGCAAAGCTCGCCCCGCGCGATCCGGGGCAGCAGGTTCTCTTTGATCGGCTCGGCCGCGTATTTGAGTAGCACCGGTCCGCTCTGGCGGTCGGCGATGAAGTGAAACCACAGCGGCGCGTTGGCGACGAAGCATTCCTCCAGCACCGCGTAGCGCTCGAGATGGCTTCGCTCGTGACCACCGTATTTCTTCGGCCAGGTCATACCGATCCAGCCCCGCTCGCCCATCCGCCGACTGAAGTCGGGATCGTAGCGGGAGGTTCCCGCGCCGTGCTGCGGGCCGAAAGCGCCGCCCGGCGTCTCTTTGGCGAGGAAGGCACGGACTTCGGCGCGCACTTCCCGCGTCGCAGCCGACGCGGGTGCGGGCTCGAAGACGAGCGCGGTGCTCACGGCGCAGCGCTCTCGACAACCGGCGGATCGGCTTGATCGACCAACGCCGGCCAATAATCGTCCACGGCCCGAGCCAACATCTCCCGCCCCAGACAAAGCGCCCATTCCGCCTCACTGCCGAAATCGTCCCGCCAGTCCCACAGGCGATGGGTAAAGCGGTGCAGAATATGTTCTCCGGTAAAACCCATGGCACCCAGCGTCTGGTGCGCGATGCCCGCACCGACTGCAGCCGCCTCGCCCACGCGAATTTTCGCGGCCGCGACCGGCAGGATTGGCGTATCGCCCGGGCTGCCACCAGGCTCCAACGTCCAGGCGCAGGCCTTCGCCGCCGTTACTGCGGCGGCGGCTTCGCCGGCAAGGCGCGTAAGCGCGTGCTGGATCGCCTGGAATTTTCCAATCGGCCGCCCGAATGCGACCCGCTCGCCGGCGTAGGCGGTGGTGATTTCGACCAACGCTTCGAGCGCCCCCGCCATCTGGCCCGCGCGTAGCGCCGCTCCGGCGAGCATCAAAGCTCCCGGTGGAGCCGTCAGGGGCAGAATTCCGACGGCCTCGGGCCGCACGCCGTCGAGCTGGAGCTTCGCCTGCGCGTCGCCGCCCAGGCTGGCCTGCGGATCAAACGTGAAGGCGTCGGCGGGAACGAGGCAGACGACCTCCCGACCCTCACCGTTCGCAGCTACAACCACCAACCAAGCGACCGCGCCCAGGAACGGCACGCCCCCCACCGATCCTGCCAGCCCCGCCGTCTCGCTGTAGGTCGCCGCGGCCTTTAGCGTCGCGGGCGCGATCGTTGCGGCTCCCGGTGGCGGCGCCAGGCCCGCGAGCGAGAGCAAACGGCCAGCAAGCAGGGTCTCGACCAGGGGCACGGACAGCGCAAAGCGGCCACACAGTTGGGCAAGCGCCATGATGTCTTGTGCGCTCGCTGCCACGCCGCCTTGCGCCTCGCCGACCCACGCCCGGGTCAGTTCGGTCTCTTCGAGCGCGGCCCAAAGCTCGTCGCGCCAGCCCTCATCGGTCGCCGCATTGACGGTCTGCGGGTCGGCCAGATCGCGGAACAGCCGCCCCGCCATTTCGACGATGAGGTTGCCGCCCTCAGGCATGGCGTCTAGGAGCCGTTGAACCGGGGCGGGCGGCGTTCCGCCATGGCGGCGACCCCTTCCTTGAAATCATCGGTCTCCCGGAGACGATCCTGCTCGGCCAGTTCATGATCGGTCGCCGCCTTAACCGCATCGGCGAGACCGACGCGAAGGGTCGCGCGGGTCGCGAGAACGGCGAGCGGCGCGGAGACTGCCATTTCCTGTGCGATCGCCTGGGCACGCGGGCGCACCTGGTCGAGCGGCACCAGTTCGTCCGCCAGACCGATGGCCACCGCCTCCCGGCCCTTGATCCGCCGGCCGGTCAGAAATAGCTCGGCGGCCCGGCTCGGTCCAACCTGGCGGGGCAGGGTCACGGTGAGACCGAAACCGGGATGAAAGCCTAACCGAGTGAAATTCGCGCTGAACCGGCCTTCGGGGCAGGTCACGCGGTAGTCGGCGACCATGGCGAGCCCGAGCCCGCCGCCGATGGCGGGGCCGTGGATCGCCGCGATGATCGGCTTCTTTACCCTGTAGAGACGAACGGCCCGGGCGTAGAGCCGGTCGGCTGGGGTTTTGCCGTGCGCTTCCGCAGCATCGGCATCGGCGTCTCCGAGATTGGCGCCAGCGCAGAACGATTTACCTTCCGCCGCCATCACGAAAGCCCGGCACTTCGGGTCCGCGTCGAGCGTTTCCATGGCGTCGGCTAAGGCCTCGATCAGGGCGACGTCGAAGAAATTGTGTGGCGGACGACGCAGTTCAATCGTCGCGACATGGCCGTTGATCTCTATTCCGATATCGTCGTTCATCTCGTTGCGCCCTTCATTCCAGGCTTTAGCGATCCGTCTCGCTAAGCTAATTCCTGCTTCCTTGCCGGTCAACGTGGTGCCATCGCGCCTTTATGCCTAGGCAGTGAGCCCCGTCACCGACTACGATCGATGGATTAAGTAAAATCGGCTCATCAAACAAGAGCCGATGCTAAAATAAATAAGGAGGGGACCGTGGCCGATTTCTTCGAACGCTCGCTCATCCTGCACGAACAACTCCGGGGCAAGATCAGCGTCACCAACAAATTGCCGATCGGCAGCCGCGACGACCTGTCGCTAGCCTACACGCCGGGCGTCGCACGGCCCTGCGAAGTCATCGCGGCAGACCCGGAAGCCGCGCGCCAACTGACCATCAAGGGCAATGCCGTGGCCGTCGTGACCGACGGCACCGCCGTGCTCGGGCTGGGCGACATCGGCCCGCTGGCGGCACTCCCTGTCATGGAGGGTAAGGCGCTACTGTTTCGCGAGTTCGCCAGCATCGACGCCTGGCCGATCTGCCTCGACACCAAGGACCCGGACAAGATCATCGAGACCTGCCGGTTGATCGCTCCGGCGTTCGGCGGCATCAACCTCGAGGACATCTCGGCGCCGCGTTGCTTCCAGATCGAGGGTGCGCTGCAGGATCTGGGAATCCCCGTCTTTCACGACGACCAGCACGGCACCGCTATCGTGCTTCTCGCCGCCCTGATCAACGCCTGCAAGGTGACGGGACGGAATCTGAGCGACGTGACTGTCGTGATCAACGGGGCAGGCGCAGCCGGCACGGCGATCGCCAAGCTGATCCGCGGCGTCGGCGTGGACGGGGGCAATATCGAGCCCGTCAAAGACGTTATCCTGTGCGATTCCAAGGGTGTCATTCACGGCGGCCGTGACGACCTCAGCCCGTCGAAACAAGCGATGCTCGAATACTCCAACCGCTTGAGCAAGGCGGGTACGGTCAAAGAGGTTCTCGTGGGCGCTGACGCCTTCATCGGGGTCTCGCGCGGCAATGTCATCGATGCCGACGATGTGAGAACCATGGCTGACAAAGCGATTATCTTCGCCATGGCAAACCCGACGCCCGAAATCATGCCCGACGAAGCGAAAAAGGGCGGTGCGGCCGTGATCGGCACAGGGCGGAGCGATTTTCCCAACCAAGTGAACAACGTCCTGGTCTTCCCGGGCATCTTCCGTGGCGCGCTCGACGCGCGGGCGCCGGTGATCAACGGCGCCATGAAGATTGCCGCCGCCAGGGCCCTGGCCGACGATGTCGAGGAAGTCTCCGCCGACATGATCCTGCCCCACCCGCTGGATCACACCGTCGCACCTAAAATCGCCAAGAAGGTAAGGGCCGCCGCCAAGGCGACCATCAAGTAGCGGGCTTGCGGGACGGGCAGCGTCTAGCCGTCGTCCGCCCCGCGGGTCGCGCCCGGGCGCCACAGCACGTCGCGTGCGCCCTTGTCGTTGAGGTGGCGAGCAAGCACAAACAAATGATCCGACAGCCGGTTGGCGTATTTGACCGCGACCGGATTAACCGTCTCGCCCTCGGCCAGCTCGGTCATCAGCCGCTCCGCCCGGCGCGTAACGGTGCGGGCGACATGGAGCTGCGCCGATGCCCGCGTCCCCCCTGGCAGGACGAAAGAATCCAACGGCGCAAGCTCGGCATTCATAGCGTCGACTTCTGCCTCGAGCCGGTCGACCTGCCCTTGGGTGACGCGCAGCGCCGCGCTCTCGTCTTGCGGTCGGCATAGGTCCGCCCCGAGATCGAACAGATCGTGCTGGATCCGCTCGAGCATGGCGTCGGCCTCGCCTTCAGTTTCGAGCCGCGCCACCCCGATCGCGGCGTTGGCCTCGTCGGTCGTGCCATAGGCGGTAACCCGTAGATCATGCTTGGCAACCCGCGTCCCGCCACCCAACGACGTCTGCCCGGCATCGCCGCCGCGGGTATAGATCTTGGTCAGTTTTACCATTTTTCCTCGCCCCTCCGGGTCGCCCCGTCATACGAATCTTGTTAACCTTATACGGGCAGACTGCGCCCACTCCAAATGGTTGAGATCAGGCCACCCTGGACTGCAGAGGCCCCCGTCCGAGATGACCGCCCTCCCCTCGCCAACTCCCGATGAACACGCCGCCGGCTCCCCGGACGCGTCGACTGACGCGCTCAGCCCTCAGATCGACGAAGCCGCAGCGCTTCATCGCCCGGGAAAATTGAACGAGGCCGAGGCGGCCTATCGGGCTATCCTGGCCAAAACGCCCAACCATCCCGACACGCTTCACCTTCTGGGTTACCTGTACCACCAGATGGACCGGGACGGCGAGGCGGTAACTTGCTTTACCCGCTCCATCGCGACCGATAGCGAAAAGCCGATGGTGCATGCGAACCTCGGCAACGTGCTGCTGCGATAGGGCGAGATGGATGGCGCCGTGGGTTGCTATCGTGTCGCGCTCAGCCTCGATCCCGAAAATCGTCTTTTCCTGAGCTGGCTTGCCGAAGGATTTGCCCGAGGCTGGTTCGACCCATCGGATGCAGCGATCCCGACCGAGTTGGTCGCGTGTCTCGCCGCCGGTGTGATCGATCCCCGCCGCTTCGTCGAACCGTGCTCGCGACGCTTGATCTCGCAACAAGAGCGCCCAGCCTCGAGTATCTGCTGCTTGTGGTTTTGATGCGCCGTGAGGTGTTGGCCAACGAAGCCCTGGAAGCCTGACTGGTCGCACTGCGCCGCAGCGTTCTTGAGGGCAACGAAAGCCTGCCTCTCGAGCAGATCGCGGCGCTCCCGCGCCAAAGCAAATTTTGCGACTATGTCTGGCCCGAAAGCACCGAGGAAACAAAGCGCGTCAAAGCCCTAGCCAGCGCCATCGAGCAGGCGCTCGGCGCGGGCGAGGCACCCGACGCGGCCAGCGTCGCCCTGCTCGCGATTTACAGGCTGCTCGACACCCTGCTCTGCGTCGACGCTCTCTTCGCCGCTCGTGAGAGCCTGCCCGGGGCGCTGAGCGAGTTGCTTGACAAACAAATCATCGAACGGTGCGCGACAAACACAGCGGCCGTAGCGATCGAGGCGGCGACGCCCATATCGGACGGCCTGTCCGCCGCTGCCCGGACCCAGTACGAGGAAAATCCCTGCCCTCGTCGGGAGCATACCGGTGAGACCTAGGCCCTGCCCATCACCACCGTGATGACCCGGTTGTTTCCCCGCCTGGCGGATCAGGAGCAGCCGTGGCCCGAGGCTCCGCACGTTTTTATCGCGGGCTGCGGCACGGGGCGGCACGCCATCGACACGGCGCAGCGCTTCACCGACGCGGCAGTGCTCGCATTAGACCTTAGCCGGCCGAGCCTCGGCTACGGCGCCCGTAAAGCGCCGGAGCTTGGCGTCGATAACCTCCAATTCATCCAGGGTGATCTGCTGGCGCTGGACGGCGAGAGCGCCGCCTATGACATCATCGAAAGCGCCGGCGTACTGCACCATCTCGATGACACGCTTTCCGGTTGGCGCATCCTGACCAATCTGCTCGCCGATGGCAGCCTGATGAAGATCGGCCTCTACAGCGAGGCCGCGAGGCGCCATATCGTAGCCGCCGGCGGCTACGCGCCGACCCCGGACGGCATCCGGCGCTGCCGCCAGGACATCCTCGCGCTGCCCGCCAACGATATCGTGCGCAAGATCGTCGCATCGCCTGACTTCTACAATCTGTCGTCGTTCCGAGATCTGATTTTTCACGTCTACGAACACCATTTCACCCTGCCGGCCCTGGCGACCATGCTCGATGAGCTGGGCCTCGAGTTTCTGGGCTTCGAGCTGACCGACCCCGCCGTTCTCGCGAAATACCGCTCAGAGTTTCCGGATGACCCCGCCGCCCTCGATCTTTCGAACTGGGCGCGCTTCGAAGCGTGCATTCCCGACGCGTTTGCCGCCATTTATCAGTTCTGGTTACGCAAGCCGGCGGGCAGCGCCGGGCGACCCGTCCTGCCGTCCGATGCCTTTCGCTGGGCCGACGAGGTATCCGATGACGAGTTCTACCGCGAGGCGCGCCTCGTCACCCATATCGACGACGGGGCCATCGCGGCCGTGACCGAGCTTTACCGAGAACGGTTGCCCAAGGGCGGTGCGATCCTCGATCTGATGAGCAGCTGGGTCAGCCACCTTCCCGACGACGTACGCTTCGACCGGGTCGTCGGGCTGGGCATGAACAACGAGGAACTTGCCGCAACCCCCGTCTCGACGCCGCGCTATGCCAGGATCTCAATACCGACCCGGCCCTGTCTTTTGCCGATGGTGAGTTCGACGCCGTCACGCTCTGCGTCTCGACCCAGTATCTGACGCGCCCTATCGGGCGTGCTGCGCGAGCTTGGCCACGTGGTCAACCCCGGCGGCCCGTTGATCGTCACCTATTCGAACCGGTGTTTTGCGGCCAAGGCGGTCGGCGTCTGGCTCACGCTCAACGACGCCGGTCACGGCGAGCTGATCGAGCATTACCTGGCCAATGCGGCAAACTGAACTGCGATCGAGCGGCTCGAACACAGCTCGACGCCGGGGAAAAGCGATCCGCTCTACGCCCTGGTGGCAGACAGCCTCGATCCGTCAGCCTGAGCCGACCACAAACGCTCCATCGTGCGCGCACAAAAAAAGCCGCGTCCCGCAGACGCGGCTTTTATCGTTTGGTGCGGAGCCGTCAAAATGACGACCGGCTATTCAACGTACCGCTGCCCTTGCGCCGGCTTCGGAGCGCGAGATAGACGACCGTCAGCGCGGCCAGACCAATACCGACGATGTAGCCGTGATCGAGCAGCCAGTGCAGCACGCCCTCGCCCCCGGTGTGATGGTCAACCGTGTGAGCCTCGGCCAGCGAAGCAACCGGCGCAATCAAGAGCGCCAGAAAAGCAGCCCGGGCAAAGTGGGTCATGATGTGAATTCTCCCTCCAAACAGATCCGTCGGATCAATTGTTCATTCGGTCGCTGGAAAATGGCATCTTGAGCGATGCCTTTAAGCAAGCCGGGACCATTGAGGGAAAGCTATAGCAACGGTGCAACTAAGGCAATCCGTTCGGATTACGCCGAGATTACCCAGTTGCGCAGGCT
This sequence comes from Alphaproteobacteria bacterium, assembly GCA_963694715.1. Lineage (GTDB taxonomy): Bacteria > Pseudomonadota > Alphaproteobacteria > UBA828 > JAPUJA01 > CAVOEB01. The sequence continues at coordinate 17,114 of CAVOEB010000050.1, forward strand.
AGGCTTCCTTCGCGGTTCTCTCGGCCGCGGCGCCATGCAACGCCTCGTGCCCGAAGCGAAAGGGACAAAAATTAACCTGCCTGCAAACGTCGAGACAGGCGTCGTAAAACGCCGTATCGGAATCGCGATCGGTGGCATCTGCCACCACCGTCGGTTCTTGCTCGGCCGTGAACGCAGTGTGAACGGCACAAGGCGCGTCGCGGCACCACAAATCGATCAAGGCCCTTTCCCAACCGGGACAGGCGGGAGGCTTTATTTGAGGGCGATATAGGGCCCTCCTATCGCGTCATGATAGTATGGCAAGCAAGCGAGTAGGATTAATACAGACAGTCTAGTCTTATATGGTTAGTAGAACGCTAATATCCACAGGTGAGATCGAGTTATCCAGACCCTCGTCGCCCTGGCGAACCGTCGCCGGGATAAAACGCGCCCGCGCTAACGCCCAATAATCTGCTAGAATCCAGAGATGAAAACGAGAACGAAATGAGTCGGGCGTTTGTCAAGGAACCGGATGGCGATTCGGTCATCGACGACGCCCCCGATCTGCCACAGAGCCCGCACCCCAACTACGTCACGCCCAAAGGGCTGGCGCAGCTGCAGGCGCAGCGCGCAGCGCTGATTGCGGAACGCAACGCGGTGCGGGCGCAAAGCGACGACATAGCGAGCCGTCTTCCGCTGGGCCATCTCGGTCGTGAGCTGCGCCATGTCGAGGGCCGCCTGGAGCGAGCGGTCCTGGTCGACCCCGAAAATCAACCGGCGGACGAGGCCGCCTTCGGCGCCAGCATCGAGGTTGAAGACGATTCCGGCGAGCAGCGCGAGGTTACAATCGTCGGCGAAGACGAAGCCGATGTCGACGCCGGGCGGGTCAGCTGGATCTCGCCCCTGGCACGGGCGTTGATGGGGTCGAGGGTCGGCGAGTACGTCACATGGAAACGCCCCGCGGGCGATCTTGGGCTCAAAATTCTGTCGATCCGCTACACAAGACCGTGATCGCAAGCGCAATTAACCCAGCAGCGAGGCGACGCACCGCTACGACCCCCGCAGTAACCGCAGCCTACCTGCAGTTATTCGACCCTATGATTCAATAGAGTTTGACTCGGGCTTAAGGGCTTGACGCCTGTGTCATCGGGCTGCACCATCAGGGCAGCTAATCGTTAGCAGACCGGGGGTAGTGTCGTTTAGCACGATCGCTTCGTCCCCGACTGTGGGCAGAGAACAGATTTCGTTAAATGGGAGGTATGAATGACAGACAATAGCTGGTTCACCGATCTACCGCAGTATTACCAGGGGCTGGGCCGCAAGGCGGGTCTCGATAGAATTGGAATGAACCGCCGCAACTTCATGAAGGGCGCGGGTACCGCTGCCGCCATCGGCGCGGGCGCCGGCATGCTGCCGAAGAAGGCCAACGCGGCCAATTCGATGGGTTACATGTGCTGGGAGGGTTACAACGCCCCGGTAATGGTCGATCCCTTCGAGGCCGCAAACGACGTCAGCATGAACATCGACGTCATCATCGATGACCCCAGTTCGTTCGGCAAGCTGATCGCCGGCGGTCATCGCGAAGTCGACGTCATCACCCTCGATGCCCCCTGGATCCAGCGTATGGGCCCGGCGGGCCTGTGCGAATTCCTGGACATCGCGGATTATCAGGAAACCTACGACGGATTCTATTCGCAGTTCGCCCATCCGTTCGAGCCGCTCATGTACAAAGGTCAGATCACCGGCCTGCCCAACCGCTGGGGCAACATCGGCATTATGATGAACGAGGCGTTCGAGGATCCTGACGACTGGCCTGATTTTACGGCCGCTTTTGAGCCGCGCAATAAAGACAAGATCGCCATGATGGATTTCGGCGATTATCCGATCCTGATCCTAGCGCAGCATATCGGCATCAATCCTTACGTCCCACTGGACCAGGGCGAGATCAACGAGGTTCGCATGGTCTTGCGCAAGTGCTTCGAGCAGTCGCGTCTTCTGGTCGGCGATCTGACCCTGCTTCAGAAGGGTCTGGTCGATGGCTCGATTGTCACGGGCTTCGGTTGCGGCAACTACTGCACATCCGGGGCGCGTTATGCCGGGCACCGCACGGTGCGGTCCCTGGTCCCCCAGCCGCTGGAGAACGGCTTCAAGCGCGGCGCCATCTGGCTTGAAGCCACGGCGATCGTGCGCGAGCCCAATAACCCGCAGGCTGCGGAAAACTGGGTGAAGTGGTGCCAGACGGAGTTCGTCTGCCGCGTGATCTCGCTGGGCGAGGTGACGTCCGACCCGACCCCGAATGCCGCTATCGAGGCGACCTACACCGCGGACGAGCGGGACATCCTCGAGATGGATGAAATTTGGGATTGGTGGGACAAGAGCATGTTCCAAATCATGCTGCCGAACGTGGACGAGCTTCTGGCGATCTTCCAGGAAGAACTCGCCCGGTCCACCTAAGCGGCCGGCGTTCAGAAAGACCCAATTCCCCGGCGGCCTTGGGGCCGCCGGGGGTATTTTTTGACGGCATGAGGTAGGCCATGGCCGCCGAGAAAATTCTTCAAATCGAGAACGTCCGCAAGTTGTTCCACAAGACGGTTGCCGTCGACGACGTCTCCGTAGAGGTTGAGGCTGGCGAATTCATCGCGCTGGTCGGACCATCGGGTTGCGGCAAGACGACATTGCTCAAGATGATCGGCGGCTTCGAGGTTCCGACGGCGGGACGGATCCTAATTAATGGTAAGGACATGACCGGGGTTCGCGCTGCTCAGCGGCCGACCAGCATGGTGTTCCAGAAGCTGGCCCTGTTTCCACACAAGACGGTCGAGCAGAACATTGGTTATCCGCTGAAGCTGCGCAAAACGCCGGCGGACGAGATCAAGAAGCTGGTCGCGGAGATGCTCGAACTGATGCATCTCAAACCGGAATACCTGAAGCGCTATCCGCGCCAGCTCTCGGGCGGCGAACAACAACGCGTCGCGCTCGCGCGCTCGTTGATTTCGTCGCCGACGATCCTGCTACTCGACGAGCCCCTCTCGGCACTCGATTTCAAACTCAAGAAGAACCTCCAGGCCGAGCTCAAGCGGCTTCACCGGAGCCTCGGCGTTACCTTCGTCCACGTGACCCACGATCTGGAAGAGGCTATGATCCTGGCGGACCGGATCTGCGTCATGCGCGATGGCAACATACTTCAGCTCGGCAAGCCCGCCGATATCTATTACCGCCCGGCTGACGATTTTGTGGCGTCGTTCATCGGCGAGACCAACATCTTCAATATTTCCGTCGAGGATGTCGGCGCCGATGCGATCCGCTACAGCGGCCAAGGAATCGAAGATTCCGATCCAAGCATCGAGCGTGCGAAAGCCGCAAGCGACATACGCACAGGCACTGCCGAAATGATGGTGCGTCCCGAACTCGTCCGGATCCTGCGCAGCGGCGAGAGCGCCGATTGCCAAGCCCGCGTCAAGGTCGATGAGGTCTTCATCAAGGGATCGAGCCTGCAATACCGGGCCAGCATGATCGATGGCGGTGCGCGGCTCGTGTTCGAAATGCTCGGCACACCCATTCTGCCCGTGGACGTCGGCCAGGAAGTCACCCTCGGCTGGAACAAGTCCGACGTCTTCGTCTTCCAGCACGAACCGGGCGAGACGCCATCGCCTAAGGAGCCGGGCGCCGACTGATGGTCAAGGTCGTCGACAAAAGCCTAAAGGACCGGGAACTCTGGGTCACGGCAAGCCCGTCGACGTTGCTTCAGCTCGCCTTCATGCTGGCGCCGCTGTGTCTGTTGCTGATGATCACCTTCCAGGTGACCCAGTTCTTCCAGGTCACCTGGGTCTGGAATCTGGACACTTGGACCGACGTGTTCACGACCGGTTATTACTGGTCTATTCTTCTCGTCACTCTCAAGATGGCGGGCCTCTGCGTCCTGCTCTGTTTCATTATCAGCTTTCCCATCGCCTACGGGTT
>CAVOEB010000051.1:0-20713 GCA_963694715.1 Alphaproteobacteria bacterium
AACTCGGCTTCCTGTGCGGCAATTTGCATTGGCGGGTGCGCTTCGACGGTCCGGTCATGGCGGTGGCGCTTGACGGACCGGAAGAGGATTATCTGGCCCGCCTCTCGCCGTTCCTCGAGGGCGGCCGCACAGAGCGGCTGGCGGACGATGTCTGAAAACGATCGCCTGTTTGCTCTGCTCCAGCACGCCGACAATTTCTTTCCCGGTGGCCAGGTATCGTTCTCCTGGGGCCTCGAAGAGCTCGCCGGATCGGGCCGCATCGCGGGAGCCGACCAGTTGTTCGCCTTCATCGACGGCCAGTTGCGCCAGCGCTGGGCGAGCGCGGATCGCGCGGTGCTCGCGGCAGCGTTTGACGCCAGCGGCAATCTCGATGTGGTGGCCGAGGCCGACCAAATTCAGGACGCCATGAGCCTGTCGGCGGGCCTGCGCGACGGCTCGGCTCGGATGGGCCGGGCGCTGCTTTCGGTCCATGAGGGGCTGGGAACGCCGGGCGCGGCGGACTACCGCGCGCTGGCCCAGGCGGGTGAGGCGCCGGGCCATCTGGCGGCGATGCAGGGGCTGCTTTGGCAGGGGACGGGGCTCGGACGGGGCGAGGCGGAGGCGGCGAGCGCCCACGGGCTATGCGTCGGCCTGCTGGGAGCGGCGTTGCGGCTCAGCCTGATCGGCCATCTCGACGGCCAGAGAACCCTCGCAAAATTGCGCCCCAGCCTGGCAACGCTGCTTGCCCAACCGGCGCCTTTACTAGCTGGGGCCAGCGCCTATGCACCGGCGGTGGAGATCGCTATCATGACCCACGAGACCAAGACGAGCCGCCTGTTTTCGACCTGAAGCGGCCCACCACGAGGGAGACTGCAGCCATGCTTCTCACCCCCCATGAAATGGAGCGGCTGGTGATCTACACCGCCGCGGAATTGGCCCGAAAACGCCGCGCGCGGGGGCTTGAACTCAACCATCCCGAGGCGATCGCGCTGATCAGCGATGAAATTCTTGAAGCCGCGCGCGACGGGCGGTCCGTTGCCGAACTGATCAGCTTCGGCGCGACGATCTTAAACGCCGACGATGTGTTGCCCGGCGTTGCGGCGATGATGCCGATGATCCAGGTCGAGGCCAATTTTCCCGACGGCACCAAGCTGGTGACGGTCCACGATCCGATTCGCCCGGGCAAGAAGAAGATTGCCAAGAAGGACGCGGTGATCCCCGGCGAAATCCTCACTGCCAAGGGCAACATCGAAATCAACGCGGGACGCAAGACGCTCAAGCTCAAGGTCAAGAATACCGGTGACCGGCCGGTCCAGGTCGGCAGTCATTATCATTTCTTCGAGACCAACCGTTGCCTCGATTTCAACCGCGAGAAGGCCTACGGCCTGCGCCTTGATATTCCCGCGGGCACGGCGGTGCGCTTCGAGCCCGGTGATTCCCGAGAGGTGACGCTGACCGAGTTCGGCGGCACGGGAGAACTGATCGGGCTCAACAGTCTGACCGAGGGTTCGGCGCACTCGGAGGAGAACAAGACGCAGGCGTTGGCGCGGGCCAAGGCCCGCGGATTCAAGGGGGCCTGATCATGGCGACGATGACGCGAAAGCATTATGCCGAGATGTATGGGCCCACGACCGGCGACGCGGTGCGCCTCGCCGACAGCTCGCTGCTGGCTGAGATCGAGCAAGATTACGGTGTGCCGGGCGAGGAATGTTTGCACGGGGGCGGTAAGACCCTGCGCGACGGGCTGGGCCTGGCGGCGGGCTACGACAGCGCCATGGGCAGCCTCGACATGCTGATCTGTAACGTCGTCGTGATCGATCCGGTGCTGGGTGTCGTGAAGGGCGACGTCGGGATCAAGGACGGGCGCATCGTGCGCGTCGGCAAGGCCGGCAATCCCGCGATCATGGATGGGGTCGATCGCGACATGGTGTGCGGCGCGGCGACGACGGTGCGCGACGGCGAGGGCTTGATCGCGACCCCCGGCGGGCTCGACTGCCACGTTCATTTCGACAGCCCCGGGCTGGTCGATCACGCGCTCTCGACCGGGATCACCACCATGATCGGCGGTTCGCTTGGGCCGATCACCGTGGGCATCGATTGCGGCGGCGCCTGGAACGTCGCCCGGATGCACCAGGCGGCCGAGCAATGGCCGGTCAATTTCGGCTTCCTCGGGCGGGGCAATTCGTCGCGGCCGAACTCGCTCGTCGACCAAATCGAAGGCGGCTGCTTCGGCCTCAAGATCCATGAGGACTGGGGCGCCATGCCCGCGGCCATCGACTGCTGCCTCTCGGTAGCCGACGAGATGGACTTCCAAGTCCAGCTCCATACCGACACGTTGAACGAAAGCGGCTTCGTCGAGGACACGCTCGAAGCGATCAACGGGCGGACGATCCACATGTATCACGCGGAGGGCGCAGGCGGTGGCCACGCGCCGGATATCATCCGCATCACGGGCGAGCCCAATTGCCTGCCGTCCTCGACCAATCCGACCAACCCGTTCACGCGCAACACCTTCGACGAGCATCTCGACATGATCATGGTGTGCCACCATCTCAACCCGGCGGTGCCCGAGGATGTGGCCTTCGCCGAGAGCCGGGTGCGCGCCGAGACGATCGCGGCCGAGGACGTGCTCCACGATATCGGGGCGATCTCGATGTTGGGTTCGGACAGCCAGGGCATGGGGCGGATCAACGAGGTGATTTCCCGGACCTGGCAGCTCGCCTCCAAGATGAAGGACCAGCGCGGACGATTGCCCGAGGAGACGGTGGCCGTGGGCGATAATGCGCGGATCAAGCGCTTCGTTGCGAAATACACCATCAACCCGGCGCGTGCCTTCGGCGTCGACCACGAGGTCGGCTCGCTCGAATCCGGCAAGCTGGCGGACATCGTGCTCTGGCGTCCCGCCTTCTTCGGGGTCAAGCCCGAGATCGTGGTTAAGGGCGGCTTCATCGTGCATGGCGCGATGGGTGATTCGGCGGCCTCGCTGATGAGCTGTGAGCCGATTGCCCTTCGCCCGCAATGGGGCGCCTATGGCACCGCCAAGCAGGCGCTGAGCGTCGCCTTCATGTGCCAGGCGGGGGTCGATGCGGGCACGCCCGAGCGGCTGGAGTTACGCAAGCGGGTTGTCGTGGTGCGCGGCACCCGGAAACTCACCAAGGGCCACATGCTGCACAACGACGCCTGCCCCAAGGTGACCGTGAACCCAGAGACCTTCGAGGTCTTCGTCGACGGCGAGCTTGCGACCTGTGCACCCGCCGATAGTGTACCGCTGAACCGGCGCTACATGCTGCGTTAGGAGAGTACTGCAATGACCGTGGCGGCACTGCTTCTGGTCGATATCCAGAACGATCATTTCCCCGACGGGGCGATGGAACTGGTCGGCATGATAGAGGCCACGGAAAAGGCGAGTGGGTTGCTCGAGGCGTTTCTAAAGACCGGGCAGCCGGTGGCCCGCGTTCGCCACCTCTCGATCGAGGATGACGCAACGTTCTTTCTACCCGGGACTGAGGGCTGCGAGCCCCACCCGTCGGTCGCGCCGGAGCCGGGCGAGCCGGTGATCGAGAAGAATTATCCCAACGGCTTTCGCGATACCCATCTCGAATTCGAGAACCTCGCCGTGCCTGCGGTCAGTGCCAACGCGGCGTTTATGGTGGGGCTGGCGGACGGCTGTGCAAGCGTGATCGCGGGCCGACGAGGTCGAAGCAACTCTCGCTGCGCTGGGTGCTAAATGAGTGATCGAATGGCGACGCCACAACAGGATTCTGTTGCGACGGTACCGGCGCCGGGACCGGCGCGGGTCGGCATCGGCGGGCCGGTCGGGTCGGGCAAGACCGCGCTGATCGAGGCGCTGTTGCCGAGGCTTGCGGAGCGCGGCACCGAGGTCGCGGTGGTGACTAACGATTTGGTGACAGCGGAGGATGCGGAACGCGTCAAGGCGGGCGGGTTGATCGATCCCGAGCGGGTGATCGGCGTGGAGACCGGTGCCTGCCCCCATACGGCGATCCGCGAAGATCCGACCATGAACATCGAGGCGGCGGACCGGCTGGAACGGACGTTTCCCGGCCTCGACCTGATTTTGATTGAGAGCGGCGGCGATAATCTCGCCTCGACTTTCTCGCTAGATCTGGTCGATTACTGGCTGTTCGTAATCGACGTGTCCGACGGCGACGACATTCCGCGCAAGCGGGGGCCTGGTCTCGTGCAATCGGACCTCCTGATCGTCAACAAGATAGACTTGGCACCCTACGTCGGCAGCAACCTCGATCTGATGGCGCGGGAATCTGCGGAAGCACGGGGCAGTAAGCCGGTGATCTTCACAAACTGCCGGATCGGCGAGGGGCTCGACGAGGTCATCGCCCGCCTCGCGCACGACGTATTGCTCGAACCGTGAGCGCCAAGGCGCAGGCCGAGGCGGCTCCACCGGGGACCGGACGAGAGGCGCGCCATGGCCGGGCCCGCTTTCGCATCGAGGCAGACGGCGCGGGCGTGAGCTATGCCGCCGACCAATTCGCCCAATATCCGTTTCACGTCACTCGCGTCTTTCACATGGACGAGGCTTGGCCGGAACTTGCTAGCCTCTACCTTCAATCGGTCTCGGGCGGGTTGTTCGCGGACGACCGGCTGGAGCTCGACGTTGCGGTCGTAGAGGGTGCTGCGCTGCACCTGACCAGCCAGTCGGCGACCAAGGTGCATTCGATGACCGGAGGCGAGGCGCAGCAGAACGCGACTTTAATAGTTGAGGCGGGCGGCTATCTCGAATATCTCACCGACCCCGTCATCCTGTTTCCCAATGCGCGGCTGGAAAGCCGGATCGACGTCTCTTGCGCGCCAGGCGGCACGGCGATCCTCGCGGATTCCTTCCTCAGCCACGACCCGGCGGGCGGCACCGAGCCCGCCTTCGGGCTGTTCGCGACCGAAGTGGTGGTGCGCCGGCCCGAGGGTGCGCCGCTGGTGATCGACCGCTTCCGGGTCGAGCCCGCCGAGACGGGGTTCGGTAATCCGGGCCTCGATGGCGGGTGCCAGGTTCAGGGCACGCTTTACGTCATCGACGACCGCCACCCCGGAGCCGATTTGGCGGGGGCCTTACGCGAGGCCATGGCGGGGCGCGAGGGGATCCGGGCCGGTGCCTCGGCACTGCCCGCCGACGCGGGCGCCTGGCTCCGGGTGCTCGCCACGGAGGGCGAAGACCTGCGCAGTGCGCTCCACGCGGCGGCCGTGGCGGCGCGGGCGCTGTGCGCGGGCAAGCCCATGGGGCGCGCCCGAAAGTAGGGAAAAACCCTGTAATTGCTGTGACTTATGCCGCGTTGACGGGTTTTGGCCCATCCGCCATACTTCGTCTCTTCGCACTTGCGAAATGACGGGACGGGCTGAGAATGGCGAAGATGGGCAAGAAGACCGTGGCCGACTGGCACGATCTGGCGAGCAAGGAGCTCAAGGGCCGCGACCCCGACGAGCTGACCTGGCAGACGCCGGAAGGCATCGCGGTCAAGCCGCTCTATACGGCCGCAGACCTCGAAGGCCTGGAGGGTGTCGACAGTCTGCCCGGATTTGCGCCCTATTCGCGTGGCGTGCACGCCACCATGTACGCCAACCGGCCCTGGACGGTGCGCCAGTATGCCGGGTTCTCCACTGCCGAAGAGAGCAACGCCTTTTACCGCAAGAACCTGGCCAGCGGTCAGAAGGGGCTCTCGGTCGCGTTCGACCTCGCGACGCATCGCGGTTACGACAGCGACCATCCACGCGTGGTGGGCGACGTCGGCAAGGCGGGCGTCGCGATCGATTCCGTCGAGGATATGAAAATCTTGTTCGACAGCATTCCGCTCGACAAGATGAGCGTGTCGATGACCATGAACGGCGCGGTACTGCCCAACATGGCAGCGTTTATTGTTGCCGCTGAGGAGCAGGGGGTTTCGCCGGAGAAGCTTTCGGGCACGATTCAGAACGACGTCCTTAAGGAGTTCATGGTCCGCAACACCTATATCTATCCGCCCGGGCCCAGCATGCGGATCGTCGCCGACATCATCGAATACACGGCGAAGACTATGCCCAAGTTCAACTCGATCTCGATTTCGGGCTACCACATGCAAGAGGCGGGAGCGACCCAGGTCCAGGAATTGGCTTTCACCTTGGCCGACGGACTGGAATATGCTCGCTCGGCGTTGGCTCGGGGGCTCGCCATCGACGCCTTCGCGCCGCGGCTGTCGTTCTTCTTCGCCATCGGCATGAATTTTTTCATGGAGATCGCCAAGCTGCGGGCGGCGAGGCTGTTGTGGAGCCGGGTCGTCGCCGAATTCGAGCCCGAAGATCCGCGCTCGCTCATGCTGCGCACCCATTGCCAGACGTCGGGCGTTTCCCTGACCGAGCAGGATCCATACAACAACGTCGTGCGCACCGCCTTCGAAGCGATGGCGGCGGTGCTCGGCGGTACCCAGTCGCTGCACACCAACGCGCTCGACGAGGCGGTCGCGCTGCCGACCGAGTTCTCTGCCCGGATCGCGCGCAATACCCAGCTCATCATCGCCGAGGAAACCGGCGTGACCCATGTGGTCGATCCGTTGGGCGGGAGCTATTACGTCGAGCACCTAACGCGCTCGATCGCGAACGAGGCCTGGACGCTGATCGAGGAAGTCGAGGCGCTGGGCGGCATGACCAAGGCGGTCGAGTCGGGCATGCCCAAGCTGCGTATCGAAGAAAGTGCGGCGCGCCGTCAGGCCCGCGTCGACCGGGGCGATGAGGTCGTCGTCGGGGTCAACAAGTATCAGCCTGAGACCGATACCCGGCCCGAGCAATATCTCGACATCGACAACGACGCGGTGCGCGAGCAGCAGATCGCCCGGCTCAAGGCGGTGCGCGCAGGCCGCGACGAGGCGGCCTGCCAGGCGGCGCTGGCGGCGTTGACCGAGGGGGCAGGCGGAAACGCCAACCTGCTCGAGCTGAGCGTGATTGCCGCGCGCGCGCGCGCCACGGTGGGAGAGATGTCGGACGCGATGGAGACGGTGTTTACCCGCCATCGCGCCGTGATCCACTCGATCTCTGGGGTTTACGGCGCAGCCTACGAGGGCGACGACGGCTTTGCCCGGATCCAGGGCGAGGTCGAGGCGTTCGCTAAAGAGGACGGCCGCCGGCCGCGCATGCTGGTGATCAAGCTGGGCCAGGACGGCCACGACCGGGGCGCCAAGATCATCGCTAGCGCGTTTGCCGATATTGGCTTTGACGTCGATATCGGGCCGCTGTTCCAGACCCCGGACGAGGCCGCGCGCGACGCCATTGAAAGCGACGTCCATGTGGTCGGGGTCTCAAGCCAGGCGGCGGGCCACCGCACCCTGGTACCCCAACTCGCGGAAGCGCTGAAGGCTCAGGGCGGCGGCGATATCGTGGTGATCTGCGGTGGCGTCATCCCGCCCCAGGATTACGATATGCTTAAGGCGGCGGGCGTCTCCGCGGTCTACGGCCCGGGCACCAACATTCCCGCCGCCGCGGACGAGATCATCGGCCTGATCCGCCAGCGGCGCCTGGCGGCGTGAGCGACGCTCTCGCCGCACGGTTGGCTGACGGCCAGCGCCGGGCGCTGGCCCAGGCCATCACTCTCATTGAATCAACGAAACTGATGGACAGGGCGAGTGCCGAGGCATTGCTCGGCGATCTGCTGCCGCGCACGGGCGGTGCGGTACGAATCGGTATTACGGGCGCGCCGGGGGCGGGCAAATCGACTTTCATCGAGGCCTTCGGGCTCTACCTGATTGGCGCGGGCCATAAGGTTGCGGTGCTCGCGGTCGATCCGTCGAGCGCGCGCAGCGGTGGCTCGATCCTGGGCGACAAGACTCGGATGGAACAGCTCGCCCACGCCGACAACAGCTTTATCCGGCCAACGCCGTCGGGCGGCGCGCTGGGCGGCGTGGCGCGGCGCACCCGCGAGGCGATGTTGGCTTGCGAGGCCGCCGGCTTCGACGTGGTCATCGTCGAGACCGTCGGGGTCGGCCAGTCGGAAACCGCGGTCGCCGACATGGTCGATATTTTCCTGTTGCTGATCCAGCCCGGCGCGGGCGACGATCTGCAGGGCATCAAGCGCGGCATCATGGAACTGGCCGACCTGGCGCTGGTCAACAAGGCGGACGGGTCGATGCGCGACGCCGCCGGGCGCAGCCAGGCGGAATACCGCGCAGCCCTGCACCTGATGCGCCCGCGCTCGCCGCGCTGGAGCCCACAGGTGCTGCTCTGCTCGGCGCTGGAGGGCAGCGGGATCGACGAGGTCTGGGCCGCGGTCGGCGCCTATCGCGAGGCGTTGGGCGAGGAGGAACTCGCGGCCCGGCGCGCCGAGCAGGCCCGCGCCTGGATGTGGTCGGAGGTGCGTGATTCGCTGGTCGCCCGGCTGGTCGCGGACGAAGCGGTCAAGGCGCTGGCGCTCCGCCTCGAAGCCGAGGTGACGGCGGGGGCGCTCACTCCGGGCAGCGCCGCCCGGCGCCTGCTCGAAGCTTTCCTGGGTGAAGGCGCTCCGCCGACTTGACGGATGCGGTCCCGTCCTCTAGAAATCGCCGCCTGCCACGGATTTTTCGAAGGATGATGCAATGTCTCGACGCTGCGAGCTTACCGGCAAGCGTTACCAGGCGGGTAACAACGTCAGTCATGCGCACAACAAGACCCGGCGCCGATTTGAGCCGAACCTACAGGCCAAGGCGCTGCTCAGCGATGCGCTTGGCCGGATGGTGCGGCTGCGGGTGACCGCGGATGCGATTCGCACCGTGGAGAAGCGGGGCGGGCTCGACGCCTACCTGCTGAGCGCGTCGGATGGAGACCTTTCGCTGGGCGCCCGGCGGATCAAGCGCCAGGTGCAGAAGCTCCAGGCCGCGCCTACCAAATAGGCGTCGCATTTTTTGAACGAGCTGGGTGCCGGCTTCCGCCGGTGCCGGGGTTCGCGTATGACTCCTCGAAGCGCAATCGCCGGACGGGGAGAACCATAATACTCAAACGCAGTACTGTGCTCCAAGGTCTGGCCGTGTTGTCGCTGACTGCGGTGCTTGCCGATCCGAAGCTCGTCCGCGCCGCAGCCGAGGGGCTTGAAAAAATTACCCTGTGGACCGTCAGCGGCCGGGAAGTGACCGGCTGGCTCGCGTTGCCCGCGAAGACGCCGGCACTCACGGTGTTGATGATCCATGAATGGTGGAGGCTCAACGACCAGATCAAGACCATGGCCGCCGCGCTCGCCGAGGCGGGCTACGTCGTGCTGGCGGCAGATCTCTATAACGGCTTGGTTTCGGAGAACCCCAACACGGCCAACAGTCTGATGCTCAACGTCGAGCCGGCGGCGGCGTCGGACACGCTGGTCTCCTGGGTCCAGTCGCTCAAGGGCCACCCCAAGGGCAATGGACGGATCGGCACGATCGGGCTGGTGCTTTGGTGGCGGTTGGTCGTTCAACGCCTCGCTCGGCGCGCCGGTCGACGCGACGATCGTCTATTACGGGCGCTGCGATAAGAGTACCGAGGAGCTGGCACCGCTGCACGGTCCGGTTCTGGGGCATTTCGCCGAGCAGGACGACTGGATTAACCAGGAGATGGTGGACTATTTCGAGATCGCCCTGCTTCAGGTCGGTAAGGGGTATGCCCTGCACTGGTACGACGCCAAGCATGCCTTCGACAACCCGACCCAGGCCCCCCGCGCGCTACGACGCAGAAGGCAGTGCCGCACTCGCCTGGGAGCGCAGCCTCGCTTTGCTGAAGAAAGATCTCGGCTAAGGCGCGTTACGCGGCGTGCCGACCACGACCACGACCACGACCACGACCACGACGTGCGGTGGCGGCGCGGTTCGTCTTATCTTCCTCGCCGAACAGCTCGGTGAGCTGCTCCAGCATGGTGCCGCCCAATTGCTCGGCGTCGGAGATCGTTACGGCGCGTTGGTAATAACGCCCGACGTCGTGGCCGATGCCGACGGCAATGACGTCGACGTCCGACTTCGTCTCCATCCAACCCACGACATCGATGAGGTGGCGCTCGAGATAGTTTCTCGGGTTAGCCGAAAGCGTGCTGTCATCGACCGGCGCGCCATCGGAGATCACCATCAGGATGCGGCGCTGTTCGGGCCGCGCGAGAAGGCGCTTGTGGGCCCAGAGCAGCGCTTCGCCGTCGATGTTCTCCTTGAGCAAGCCTTCGCGCAGCATGAGGCCCAGATTGTTGCGAGCGCGGCGGTAGGGCATGTCGGCGGTCTTGTAGACGATGTGGCGCAGGTCGTTGAGCCGGCCCGGCGTGCTCGGCCTATCCTGGGCGAGCCATGATTCGCGCGATTGGCCGCCCTTCCAGGCGCGGGTGGTAAAGCCCAGTACCTCGGTGGCGACGCCGCAGCGCTCCAGGGTGCGCGCGAGGATGTCGGCGCTCATGGCGGCGACCATGATGGGGCGTCCGCGCATCGAACCGGAATTGTCGATCAGCAGGGAGACCACCGTGTCGCGGAACTCGGTCTCTTTCTCCATCTTGTAGGAGAGCGGCATCATCGGGTTGGTCACGATGCGCGAGAGCTTGGCGCAATCGAGCAGGCCTTCCTCGAGGTCGAATTCCCAGGACCGCGATTGCTGAGCCAGCAGGCGGCGCTGCAGCTTGTTGGCGAGGCGACCGATCGCGCCGTGCATCGAGGCAAGCCGCTCGTCCAGCGTCGCGCGTAGGCGTGCAAGCTCGGTCGCCTCGCATAAAGCCTCGGCTAGGACGGTTTCGTCATGCTGGGTCGTGAACGCCCGGTAGGCGGGTTCATCGCCCGGGCCGCCATCGGTGCGCATCATGGAACGGCCGGGTTGCTCGGTTTCCTCGCCGCCCTCGCCGTTGACGCCTTCATCGTCCATGGCGCCGTCTTCTTCCATGTCCCCTTCGCCGGAGCCGTCCATCTGCTCGTCGGAACTCTCGCCCTGGGAATCCCCCTCGGCCTCGTCGCTGTCGGATTCGTCGTTTACCTCGGTGTCGTCGGGGTTCTGCTCTTCCTGGTCCATCTCCTGGTCGTCGTCTCCGTCCTGCTCCTCGTCGCCGAAGCCGAGCGCTGCGATCAACTCAAGAGCTTCGAGCTGGAAGGCGTCCTGGTCTTCGATGTTTTCAAGCAACGTTTCGACGTTTTTGCTGGCGCGGGCCTTGAACCAGGGCTTCCAGAGATCGACAATGTCGCGCGCCGACGCGGTGACCCGCTCGCCGATCAGCGCCTCACGCAGATAGAGCCCGATCGCCTGATCGATCGGCACGTCGGTGCGGTCCTTGACGGTCTCGTAGCCCCGGGCCTTGCATTCGAGTTCCAGCGCGTCGCCCAGGTTGACCGCGACACCGGGCAATTTGCGCGCGCCGAGGGATTCGACACGGGCCTGCTCGACTGCTTCGTAGAGCGCCCGGGCGGTGCGCCCGCGCGGACGGCGCGCGCTGTGCGTGTCGGGATCGTGATAGCGCAGCTTGAGAGCAATCGCGTCCGCCTCGCCGCGGATCTGTCCGATGTTGATCTTTTTGACGCCCTGGGGTAGGGCGGTCAGATGCGCGACCGTGCCGGTCATGCCGCCCATGAACTTCTCGTCGAACGCCGCGGTGACCTCGGCGTCGAGCCCCAGCGCCCGTAGAGTGGCCTCGACCGCCTGGTAAAAGGCGTCTTTTCGGTTGTCCGGGGCTGTCACGCTTGGGCGCTCCGTCGGTCTAGTATTGCGTTCAGGCAGAGGTCTGTTCTGATTCGAGAATGATCCGGGCCTGGGAATCTCGTAACTCGCGGCCCATGCAACGCTGATAGTACTCGGCGATAGTGGCGCGCTCGAACTCGTCGCACTTGTTCAGGAAGGTCGCCTGAAACGCGTAGTCGATGTCGTCGAAGATGAGCGCGTTTTCGGCCCAGGTAATGACCGTGCGCGGCGACATGACGGTCGAGATGTCACCCGCGATTAAGCCGGCGCGGGTCAGCGACGCGACCTCAACCATCGAGCTGACTAGCTCGCGGCCCTCCGGGTTACCGTAATGGGGCGCCTTGGAGAGCACGATCAAAACTTCTTCATCGTGCGCCAGGTAGTTCAGGACGGCGACGATGTTCCAGCGGTCCATCTGACCCTGGTTGATCTGCTGGGTACCGTGATAGAGGCCGCTGGAGTCGCCCAGCCCGATGGTGTTGGCGGTTGCGAACAGGCGGAACGCCGGATGCGGTTGGATCACCCGGCTCTGGTCGAGCAGGGTGAGCTTGCCGTCGACTTCGAGCAGGCGCTGGATCACGAACATGACGTCGGGACGCCCGGCATCGTATTCGTCGAACACCAGCGCGGTCGGGCCCTGGATCGACCAAGGCAGGATGCCCTCGCGGAACTCGGTGATCTGCTGGCCGTCGCGGACCACGATAGCGTCCTTGCCGATCAGATCGATGCGGCTGATGTGGCTATCGAGATTGACGCGCACGCAGGGCCAGTTGAGCCGGGCCGCGACCTGCTCGATATGGGTCGACTTGCCGGTGCCGTGATAACCCTGGATGAGGACCCTGCGGTTGTGTTGGAAGCCCGCCAGAATCGCGAGGGTGGTCGCCCGGTCGAGCCGGTAGGACTCGTCGATCTGGGGCACATGCTCCGTGATCTCGGAGTATCCCTTGACTGTCATGTCGCTCTTGAAGCCAAAGGCCTGCTCGACGTTGATGTCGATATCAGGAAGTCCCGCGGGTCGGACCGGCATGTCGCCAGCCGAGATGTCAGTTGCCATAAAACCTATCCGCTTGTTGCTTGAGAGTGATGGGTCAATCTGCGCATGCGCCGCACGCTCGGGCGATCATCTGCGCTATCTTAAGCTATATCTTTCACGAAGGAAAAGGCCCTAGAGGCTATCTGTCGCCATTAAGTGGCTGTAGGCCTGGTTGATTAATTTCAGGCGCTCTTCCGCTTTCTTGTCTCCACCGTTGGCATCGGGGTGGTGACGCTTGACCAACTCCTTATAGCGCAATTTCAGGTCGTCGCGGGCAATTGGAAGGGTAAGGTTCATGATATCGAGTGCGCGGTTGAGCTCGGGGTCGCGTGGGGCCGCCGCCGCCGCCGGGCGGCTGGTCTCATCTCCGCCGTTGCCCCGCAAGGCGTCGCGGAACATGCCGAACACGCCGCTTTCGGGGTCGGAGTCCGGGTGATCGTGGGTTCGCCCGTTGGTTCCCATTGGCCAGGTCGGGCGGTGGCCGGTCACGTCTTCGCGCTGATAGGCGAAGATTTCTTCTTCGCTCATACCCTCGAAATAATTCCACGCCTTGTTGTACTCGCGCACATGGTCGAGGCAGAACCAGTAGTTCCCGTCGCCTTCTCGGGTGCGTGGCGCACGGTAGGACGCCTCCGACGTGCAGTCTGGATGGTCACAAATCAGGGGCGGCGGGGCGTCCGGCTCGGCCCAGTCGGTGCGTGTCTTGCGCGTACGACGTGTCATCGCGCCAATATGGGCTGCGTCGCCGGGGCTGGCAAGACGGGGCGGAACACGCGCCCCTTGACAGGCGTGCCCATGCGTCCGACGGTCCATTCTGAGCGCGTCACTCGGCCAAGGAGGCCTCATGACCAGCGTTGCGCAACGCATCCGCGACAAACTCGATGCGGCATTCGAGCCCGAGCAACTCGACGTCGTCGATGATTCCGCCAGCCACGCCGGTCACGCCGCCGCCCGGCCGGGCGGCGAGAGCCATTTTCGGGTCGCGATCACCGCCGCGGCGTTTGCCGGGACGACGCGTGTCGAACGCCAACGGTTGGTCTATGGGATATTGGCAGACGAACTTGCGGGCCCGGTGCATGCGCTCGAGGTTCGCGCCCGGGCGCCCGGCGACGCTGGCTGAGCCGAGCGGACGTTCAGTCGCCGGCTTTAGGATCGCCGCTGGTGGCGGGCCCGGTGTACCAAATCGGATAATGCTCGCGCACGGCTTCTCTGTCCGAACGCAGCGCGTAGCAACTGTCGATATGGGGCGGCTTCTCGCTCTTATCGGGTTGTTTCGATTCGTCGCTCCATTTTTTTCGGTCGGCGAAGACGGTTTGAAACGCGACCGTCGCGAGGGGCTGGAGCATCTCAACAATATGTGTGCACCCGTTGGCGCCGCCAATTCTCTGACGCACTTTTCCCCGCCAGCCGGGCCCGATGGTCAGGCCGGCCAGCTGCTCGACCGCCGGGGCCGCTTGCGGGCAGATCCGGTAGGGGCTCGCGACGGTTTCCGCTTCCGCTGTATGAACTCTGAGCTCGGCGTTGACGGTCAAACGCACCCACATGTCGTGAACCGGCTGGCCGGCCTCGACCCGGCCGCGAAAGGCATTATCGAAGGCGTAACTCTTGACGTCGGTCAGGTGCCCCTCAATGTCCCATAGCCCGTCTTCGCGTCGGTAGCCGCGGCATTCGATCTGGCGGGTGTGGCGGTGTTCTCGGGGCGCGGGCGGAGAAAGGGGCATGCTGTCCTCGATAATATGGCGACGGCCGGTTCGGGCCACTATGCCCTCTGGGTTTCGCCGACGCCAGACGGGGCGGGATACGCCCAGTCTAGAGTAAGTACCACAGGATCAGGGGCAGGCTGATTACGGCCAGCAGGGTCGAGGTGAGGACGATGCTTGCGGCCTCGTCGCTGTAACGGTCGAAATGCTGGGCGAGCAGATAATTGAACACCGCAACTGGCATGGACGCCTGGAGGATGACGACTCCGCGCGCAACGCCCTCAAGGCCAAACAACTCGGCCAGACCGAAACCGACCCCGAAGCCCAGTCCGAGCCGAAGCGCGGCAAGCACCGTGTGGCGGGGCAAGTTGGTCAGCTTCAGGCGGGTCAGCGAGACGCCGAGGGTAAACAGCATCAGCGGGATCGTCATTTGACCGAGCAGCCCCGTGGTGTTGAGTAGCCACTCGGGCGGCCGGGCGTCGAGCAGCAGGAGGGGGACCGCGATCGCGACAGCGTAGGGCAGGGGGGTCTTGAGCGCGTCTACCGGAGAAGCGCGGCCCGAGTAAAACCAGGTTCCCAGGGTGTAATTCAGCGTTGCGGTCACGGTGAAATAGGCGATGGCAATGGCGAGGCCGGTCTCGCCGAACGCGAATAGGGAAATTGGCAGGCCGAGATTGCCCGCGTTGTGGAAGGTAAGAGGCGGCAGGTAGGCGGGAATCGACAACCGCGTCGCGCGCAGGATGGCGAGCGCTGTCAGGGCGAAGATCGCGAGCGCGATCAGGGCGATGAGGGCCACCTCGCCCAACGCCGCGAGGTCGACAGTGGTCCGCAACAGGGTTGTGAAGATCAGACAGGGCCCACCAACCAGGGTAATCAGGCGAGCGATCAGGCGGGTATCGTAAGACTGCTTCAGCCGGGCCCAACCGAACCCCAACGCAACGCAGATCAGCGTCGGGGCGAGAATGGTCAGAACGGTGCCGATCATGACTGTTCGCCGGTTCCGTCGCGAGACTGTGCCGGCGGCGTGACCCGGAGCAGGGTGATCTGGTTACGTTGCCGGCGCACCACTTCGAAGCGATAGCCGTGAAAGCGAAACTTCTGTCTCGCCCGAGGAATTTTCTGGGCTTCTTGAATGACGAGGCCTGTGAGGGTCGCCGCTTCGTCGTCGGGCAAAGTCCAGTCGAGCTCGCGGTTGAGGTCGCGGATCGTTGTAATGCCGGGCACCAGGAAGGTGCCGTCGCTCTGCAGCATGACGTCGTGCAGGGCGACGTCGTGTTCGTCGGAGATCTCGCCGACGATTTCCTCCAGGATGTCTTCGAGGGTGACGAGGCCGAGCAGCGCCCCGTACTCGTCGATCACGAGGTCGAAATGGGCGCGGCGCTGGCGAAATGCGCTGAGCTGGCGGCGCAGCGTCGTGTACTCGGGGATGAACCAGGGGTCGGTCGCAATCGCCATGATATCGAGCGAATCGCTGTCGCTCTCCGACAGGCGGACGGCGCGTAATAAATCCTTGGCGTGAATGACCCCGATAATCTCGTCGGGACCGTCGCGCCAGAGCGGAAATCTCGTATGGGGACTGTCGAGCACCTGCTGCACGATGAGCGCTGCTGGATCGTCGGCGTCAAGCGTCACCATATTCTTCCGGTGAACCATGGTTTCACCGACCGCAACGTCGCTCAGATCCAGGATGCCGTGGAGCATGTCGCGCTCGCGCTTGATCAAAGCGCTTTCATGGGCGTGAAGGCTGATCGCGCCGCGCAACTCCTTTTCGACGTCCTCGCGGCCACCGGCAGATTCGCGACTGACGCCAAACGACCATAGCGCACCGCGCACCACGGCGTACAGGGCCGCCACGATGGGGGCCAGCGTGAAGACCGGGACACGCATCACCGGAGCAATAGCCAGGGCCGCCCGGTCGGCATGGCGGATGGCATAGGTCTTGGGCAGGATCTCGGAGAAGACGAGGATGAGCAGGGTCATCGCGACCGTGGCGTAAACCACGCCTGCGTCGCCCGCAAGCGTGATCAGCACGCTCGTCGCTAAGGACGAAGCCAGGATGTTTACCGCATTGTTGCCGAGCAGGATGGTGCCGATCAGCCGCTCGCGGTTCTCTATCAGCCGGCCAGCCGTATGAGCGCGGCGATTGCCCTGCCGCTCCATCTGGTAAAGCCGTGAGCGCGACACATCTGTCAGGGCCTTCTCCGAGCCCGAAAAGAACGCGGAGAGCACCAGCAGAACGCCAATGCCGACGAGGGAAGCGATGGGCGCCGTAGTCATGTTAGGGCCTTGATCGCGTCCGCCTTCAGCTGGTTTTTTGGCGCGCTGGACTGCGGGGATCGCCCAGAGCTGCCTGGAGGACCGCATGGGCGTCCTCGACCGCCACGTTGTCGGCGACGAAGCTTTTGCCGATGCCGCGCGCGAGCACAAAGCGAATGCGCCCATCCTTAAGCTTCTTGTCGAAGCCCATGAAATCCACAAGCGTCTCGGCGCTGGGCGAGCCGTCGGGAAGCTCGCGGGGCGAGGCGGGCAAGCCGTGCTCCCGGAGATGCGCGGCTATCCGGTCCGCGTCTTCGGGCGCACAGAGGCCGAGCCGGGCCGACAGTTGAAACGCCAGAACGAGACCGATCCCGACCGCTTCGCCGTGCAGCAACCGGTCGCCATAACCGGCGGCGCGTTCTAGGGCATGCCCGAAGGTATGGCCCAGATTGAGCAGCGCACGTTGTCCGGCCTCGCGCTCGTCGGCGGCGACGATCCGCGCCTTGGCCCGGCAACTTGCGGCAACCGCCTGCTGGCGGGCTTGCGCGTCGCCCGCGAGGACTCCGGCGCCGTGGGCTTCGAGCCAGGCAAAGAAGTCGGCGTCGTTGATCAGCCCGTATTTGACGATCTCGGCATAGCCGGCCCGCAATTGCCGGCCGGGCAGTGAGTCGAGCACCGCGACGTCGGCCAGAACCATGCGCGGCTGATGAAAGGCGCCGACGAGGTTCTTTCCCTGGCGCGCGTTGATCCCGGTTTTGCCGCCGATGGAACTGTCGACCTGGGCGAGCAGAGATGTCGGAATTTGCACGAAGTCGATGCCGCGGAGCAGGGTCGCCGCGGCAAAGCCCGCAAGATCCCCGACTACGCCACCGCCCAGCGCAACGAGTGTCATCTGCCGGTCGGGACGCGAATCAAGCAGGCTGTCGAGGAGCCGCTCGTAACCGGCGTAACTCTTGCTTTCCTCCCCCGCCGGGACCGAGAAAAGCGTGGTCTCGATGCCCGACTGCTCGAGCGATGCGGCAAGCTTCGCACCATACAGGGGGGCAACCTGATTGTCGGTCACCACGGCTACACGGGGGGTGGCGAGAACCGGCCCCAGCATTGTGCCGGCGCGCTCGATCAGGCCGCGGCCGATGACGATGTCATAGCTTCGGGCGCCGAGTTCGACGCGGACCGTTTCAATCCCCTCGCTGGTCAAGCTCATGGCACAGCCCGCCCCAGCGGCCGCGCGTCGTCCGCTGCCGAGGGCGCGTGTCTTTCATGGCGCGCCAACTCGTCAAAAATTGAACTCAAGACGGCTTCGTGGGGCGCATCCCGGCTTTCGACGGTAATATCGGCCTCGGCATAGATCGGGTAGCGTTCGGCCATGAGTTGCTTGAGGATCTTCTGCCTGTCGCAGTGTTTCAGCAAAGGCCGGTTGTCGCGGCGCGAGACGCGGTTTAACAGAACGTCAAGATCGGCGCGCAGCCAGATTGAAATCGCGGTTTCGCGAATGCGCGCACGCGTCTCGGGGTCCATATAGGCGCCGCCGCCGGTCGCCAGCACTTGGGGCGGTCCGCCGAGCAGGCGAGCGATGACCCTTCGTTCGCCGTCTCGGAATGCCGCTTCGCCGTGGAGGCTGAAGATGTCCTCGATCGAGCAGCCCGCCGCCAGTTCAACTTCGCTGTCCGCATCAACGAAGGGCAGTCCGAGGCGCGCAGCGAGACGCTGCCCGATGGCACTCTTGCCGGCTCCCATCAGGCCGATTAGGACGATGGTCTTGTCGGAAGTCGATTCAGCCATCTGTTTCGGTTTTCTGGACATTACGCCATCGTGGTCGCAACTTACACGGCGGTTGAGCGTTGAAAGCCCGATGCCACACCGGTAGACTGCCGTAAATTCGCCACAGTGGTAAGGTAACATAACGTCCTGTGGCTGTCCCGATTGCAGGGCGCGCCTGCGGTTTCGTATACGGTTGATCATGAAAATTTTCCTCAAGCTGTTCGCTGCCCTTCTGCTTCTCGTTGTTGTCGGGGCCGGGGCGTTCCTGCTGACTTGGGATATTCCCTCGCCTAGCGCCACAACCACGATCGTTCTGCCGAATGACCGCTTCCCGAGCTAGGCGTTGCTCGGCGCCGGTTCTTGCGCTGGCGTTCAGCGTGTGGATCGTGTTCGCGAGCCCGGTTGCGGCCCAAACCGTTTTCGGTGAACCGGTCGAGCTGTTTCCTCCCGACGCCGCCACAACCACAGGGGCTGCGACAGGAGCGGAACCGGCCGCCGGGATCGAGGAGGCCGTTCCAGGTGATCCGGGCCCCGAGGGCTTCGAAGCCCAGATCCTGACCGACGACGACCCCTGGTCGAGCTCGCCCGCCGATGGTGGCGAGGGGATCGTGGTTGGCACGCTGCCGGAGCTTGAGGGGGCGGGGGTTGGACTGCTGACGGAGCAAAGTGGCGGCTTGCCGTCGCATCTTTGGCAGGGCACGGAGCTGGGTGTCGTAGAGATGTTGCTGGGCCGGTTGCCGGGCGAAACGCGCTCGCCGGCGATGCGAGCGCTGGCCCGGCGGGTTTTGCTTTCTGCCGGTGCGCCGCCCGCGGGTGGTGCCGAGGGCGATTTTCTTCAAGCCCGGGTGGAGGCCCTGGTGAGGTTGGGCAATCTGACCGACGCGGTGGCTCTGCTGCACCTCGCGCCGGAACGCGACGGCGATGCGTTGCTTGCGCGGCTCGAAGTCGAAACGGCGTTTCTCGCCGATGACGCAGCCGGCGCGTGCGCCCGGGTTCGCGCCTCTCTCGGGCAGAGCAATTCCGTATTCTGGCAACGGGCCTTGATCTATTGCCAGATTCTTGCCGGGCACGCCGAGGCGGCGCTGCTCGGGCTGAATTTGCTGGAAGAGATGGGCGACGGCGAAGACCCGGCGTTCGCTGTCCTTGCGCGTCGGCTGGCGACCGGCCAGGGCGAGGGCGAGATTGCTGTGCGCAGCCCCACATCGCTGCATTTGGCGATGATGCGTAGTGCCGGCCTGCCGGTGGACGAAAACCAAATTCGGAACATGTCTCCGGCTGTTCTCGCGGCGGCCGTCGAAGCCGATGTGACGTCCGTCGAGGTGAGGTTGCGCCTGGCGGAGCGGGCACATGGCTACGGGACGCTGAGCACGGATCGCCTGATTGCCGCCTACGAAGCGGTGGCATTTACGCCGGACGAGCTTGCCAATCCGCTGAGCGTGGTCGAAACAATGGAACAGCCGCTAGCCCGCGCGTTGCTTTACCAGACAGCGACCGCCCAGCGCGTGGCTATCGCGCGCGCCGAGGTCTTGCAGCGAGCGTGGCAACTATCGTTGGTTGACGGGCACTATCTGACAGTCGCCCATGCTACGGCGGCGCTGGCGCGCGGCTTGAGGCCGGCGCCGGAGCTCGGTTGGTTTGCGGCCGATGCGGTTCGCGCGATGATCGCCGTCGGTGATGCGGACGTCGCCGCGCGCTGGCTCGTACTTGCCGAGCAAACCGCGTTGCGCAGCCCGGACGGGGCGCGCGCCGCCGTCGATCTTTGGCCGCTGGTTCAGTTGGATGACCCCGACCGGCCCCTCGACAGAGGCCGCCTCGACGCTTGGTGGGATTCTCAAGGCGAGTTGCCCGAGCCCCAGCGACGTGATCGTGTCAGCGTGCTGTTCAGCCTGCTCGATGCTTTGGGCGTCGCGGTGCCGGCGACCTATTGGGCGCAGATCCTGCCCGGCCCGGCGCGGGTGACGACGACGGTGCCGGCAACGCCGGTCTGGTATGCGCTTGGCCGTTCCTCGGCTGAGCTCCATATCGGCGAGAGCGTGCTTCTCTCGCTCATGATTCTGGGCAATGGCGGGCCGGCGACCGCGTCGGAACCGGTTCTGGCCACGGTGATTTCGAGCCTGGCCGCAACCGGGTTGACGGCCGAGGCCCGGGCGATCGCCATCGAGGCGGCGCTTGCTGCCGGTTTCTAAATTTGGCACAAGAGGCGTATGACCCTGGCCGATAACATCGATCCCCATATCGACGCCTTCCTCGAAATGATGGCGGCGGAGCGCGGAGCGGCGCCTTTGACGCTTGAGGCCTATCGTCGCGACCTGGTGAATTTTGGCGCTCTGGTGGCAAAGCGGGGCGCGATTCCTTC
>CAVOEB010000052.1:0-19815 GCA_963694715.1 Alphaproteobacteria bacterium
TGGCCCCCCCCCCCCCCAGGCCCCGGTAAACAACGTCGTCGGAATTGAAGCGGGCGGAATAGAGAGTATGCCCATCTCAGGCCCACCAGATCGGCAGGAAGAGAAGCGCAAAGCGCAGCACCCGGGTCCACGAGTAATCCTCCGCGAGCCTGTGGCTCATCTGGATGACGACGGCGACGAGAACGAGATCGAAAAATAGTTCAAACCAGGTCGCGTGGCGCGGCCGGGGTTCATCGGCCTGGCGCAACCGGAGCGGTACGGAAAAGGGCACTTTGAGCATGGCCAGCTGCTACTATGGCTGGCAGTCTGCTGCCGGCCAACCACGGCGTCGTACGCGATTAGGAGGTACCATGAGTGATCCGATCTTTCACATGGTGGCGGGCGCGCCCACGGCGGTGGCTCCCTTCAGTCACGCGGTCGAGGCGGACGGCTGGCTGTTCGTCACCGGCCAGATGCCGACCGACCCGGCGGACGACGACGCGCCCTTGCCCGAGGGTGTCGAGGCCCAGACGCGGCGCGTGATGGACAACCTCGCCCTCGTGTTAGGAGGGCTCGGGCTGGGCCTTGAGCACGCGGTCGCGGCGCGCGTCTTTCTCACCCACTTTGACGAGGATTACCGCAAGATGGACGGAGTTTACGAAAGTTACTTTGCGCCCGATCGGTTGCCCGCGCGCACTTGCGTTGGCGTCACGGGGCTCGCTTTGGGCGCGCGGGTCGAAATCGACCTCGTAGTGCGCCGGCCCGAGGAGGCAACGCCATGACCAGCGACGACCGCGCCCCGGTGATCGAGGCGATCGGCGCGATCACCCTGGCAGTACGCAACATGGCCCGCTCGGTGCGCTTCTACACTAACCTCGGGTTCGAAATTCGCTACGGCGGCGAGGACGCCGCGTTCACCAGCTTCCACGCCGGGCCGGGCTATCTCAACCTACAGCTCGCCCCCACGGTCCGGGTGCCGCGCAACTGGGGTCGAGTGATCATCCACGTCTCCGACGTCGACGCCATGTATGCCCGCGCCCGCGAGGCGGGCTACGAGCCTGCTTCTGAGCCCGAGGACGCGGAATGGGGCGAGCGCTACTTCCACATCCTGGACCCGGACGGTCACGAGATGAGCTTCGCCAAGCTGCTGGACAAGCCTACCGCCTGAGCCTTTGTTGGATTCAACACCGTCGCGGTTAGTGATAACCGCGCGATCGGAACGATTGAGTGGGGGCCGCAAGTGCGGCGCACCTGCGTAGGCGCCGACCGTCAGGCTTGCTGGCGTGAGTGAAAAATTATCCGCGCGGCGCTTGAGCCCGCGGCTGCGGGCCGTCGCTAATGCGGCGAGAGCCTGCGCGGCCCTAGTGCGCGTAAACAGAACCTCGCGTGGCGTTTCTTCCCTACTCCCCGGCCTGGATTTGGGCTTCGCGCTGGCGGATCAAGAGGATCAGGTCGCGCAGGCTTATCTTGATTTTTTCGAGCTGTTGGGTGCTGGCAGAGGCGATGCGCGCGGCTTCCACCTGGTAGAGGCTGTTGCGGTCGGGCCGTGGCGCGCCCACCACCGCCGCGGCGATCGTGGTGCCGCCGTAGGAAGCGATCAACGCACCCGGCTGGGTTGCCGCGGGGCGTGCGAAGGCGGGGTTAGCCAGAACGCTGACCCGGACCACGTCGCCGAGCAGCGAATGGCTCGTACTCGCGCATTCCGCATCAAATTCGCCCACCGCCACGGGCACGAACCAGAGTTCCTTGGTTTCGCCGGGCAGCACGGCGATTTCCTCGTAGTAGGGGAAGGTCTTCTCGCCGGTCGGGCCGACCAATTTTTTCACGGCGGCGGTCTTGAGCAGCCCCTCGGAGGCGAAATAGCAGACGTAGTTGCCCACGTTCTCAATTATCAGCCGGTAGGGCAGGCCCTGCTGCAGGCGCAATCCGCCGGGATCGATATCGTAATTTCGCACGCGTAAGGCCATGTTCTGGGTCTGGTCCCAGTTGGTCGTCTGGGTCACCGTCTGGGGATTGGGCAGGAAGCCGTGCACCGGGTTGCCTTCGAGGTCGGTCTTGTTCAACCGGGCCTCGCAAGCGCCGAGCGTGATCGCCAAGGCTCCGGCCAGAAGCACCGCTGCGCCGAATCTCATATTGCTCTCCTCATTTCGAAGTTACGCCGTTTTAGCATTCCCGGGGCCAAGCGCAATGATTTCCGGGCCAATTCTATCGGTCAGGGCGACTCGAACTCGCGTTTCGGGAGAAGCGTGAAGAGCCTGGCGATGCTCATCTGTTACGGGGTCGGCTTGGGGTCGGATGCGCTCGCCGGGTCGGTGCCGCGCATTTCGTTCAGCCTCCAGTTATACGTGTGATACGAAATCGCGACGGTCTCCGTCAGTTTTGCCGCCAGGTCCGGCTCCGCGTAGCCCAGCAGGTGGGCGATCACCGCGTCCTCGTTGCCGCCGAAGCCCTACTCGAACCAGTCATAAATTCTGGAAATGACGAGCCGGCCCTGTTCCGTGATGCGTGCGCCGCGCGGGTTGTTCACGTAATCGCGCGCCGCAGCGTCGAGCATGGCGTCGATTCCCGCACCCTGATAGGGCTCCAGGCCAAGGTTCGGACAACCGAGCGACGCGCAGTTCAGGCCGTAATAGATTCGTGGGTCGCGCCAGATATTCCGCAGGACGTAGTGCTCGATGTCGCCCAGCGACTGCCCGACCCCCTCGACGGTTGCAAGCGGTCCTCCACACGGCCCGTCGGCGAACAGCCCCGCCGAAATGTCGATACGCCGGATCGATGTCACCGGGTAGTGATCGAGGATCACGTCCATGGTGAGCGCGTTGTAGAGGTTGAGCCAGTAGGCCAAAGCTGCTCGTCGAGGTTAAGCACCGTGATGCTGAGCATCTGGAGCGTGCCGAGATAGTTCTTGAGCCGTGTGCGGTCGAGCGGTGTGACCGCGCCGTAGCCGACCAGATTGACCCCGCTCGTCTCGTCGCGCGCCACGTAGGCGAGGAAAAACAGGCCCCAGTCGAGGTCGCTGACAATCCGCGCGGAGGCCGGATCAAAGGCCGAGAAATGTTCGGTGATGTCGTCATTCCCGACGGCGGGGAGGGTTCCCGCCTCGAGCCCGGAAGACGCAAAAATAAGCAATAATATCAATCACCTGAACACGAACGGACCCGGCCAGAAGGCAGTCTCCAAAGACCGCGCCCTTGCCCGGGGTGGCACAACCGCCAATGCGCCCGTTCACGGAGTTCTGACCGGGGGCCCTAGTCCTCGGGTGGGCTATGGACGAGGGCGGCCGAGTTCATGCAGTAGCGCTGGCCCGTGGGCGGCGGGCCGTCGGGAAAGACGTGGCCCAGATGGGCGTCACAGCGCGTGCAGAGCGCTTCCGTGCGCACCACAACGTGGCTCGCGTCGGTCTCCGTCGTGACCGCATCGGGGCTCGCGGGCTCGAAGAAGCTGGGCCAGCCGGTGCCCGATTCGTACTTTGCCGATCCCTCGAACAGCGCCTGGCCGCAGCACACGCAAGAATAGGTGCCCGGCTCCTTGAGCGCGCAAAGCTCGCCCGTAAACGGCCGCTCCGTACCCTTCAGGCGGCACACCTGGTACTGCTCGGGCGTTAGCTGCGCCCGCCACTCCTCGTCGGTCTTCACGATCTTATCGACCATTCCCTCGTTCTCCGGCAATTCGGTCTGGTTCAAAGAAAGAGATAGGGCGCGCGCGCCGGGTCTACCACTCCAATGGCTTGCGGGCGCGAAAATAGCCGCCCGCGGGGCCGTCGTCGGGCAGCATCGCGAGCCAGATGATCCCGTCCGCACCCTCGTTGATGCTGAGGTCCGCACTATCGCCGCCCATCTTGGTGCGGGTCCAGCCCGGATCGCAGGCATTGACCAGCACGCCCGTGCCCTTGAGCTCGAAAGCGAGAATGCGGGTCAGCGCGTTGACCGCGGTCTTTGACATGCGGTAGCAGGCGTAGCTGCCCCACATGTCGGCGAGCTGGGCCGCGCCCGAGGAGATGTTGACTACCCGGCCAAAGCCCGCCTCACGCATGGGCGGGATCAGCGCCTGACACATTCGTAACCCCCCCAGCGTATTAATATTGTAGGTCTTCAGCGCGACATCCGGGTCGGCCCGGAGCACGCTGGCCGCCTCGAGGTCCTCGGGGTTCTCGATAATGCCGGGGTCGCCCTGGATGCCCGCGTTGTTGACCAGCACGTCGGCCCGTCCCACGTCCGTGGCCAGCCAGCCCGTGAACTCGGCGACCGAGGCGTCATCGCCGACGTCGAGCCGGTGATAGAGCGCGTCCTTGCCGAGCTCGGCAAACGAGGCGGCCGCCTCGTCGCTGATTTCCGCCGCCAAATCGCTCACCACGACCCGGAAGCCCCGAGCTGCCAGCCCGCGCGCAGCGCCCAGCCCCAGCCCCCGGTTCGAGCCGGTCACCACCGCCAGCCGCCCATTGCCGTTGTCCGCCATTCTCGATCTCCCTTTTTTCTTCTCGCCCCACGCCATTATGCCCGATCCGCGCGACCGTGACAGGAACCGGCCCGGTGCGCTACAGTGGAGCGTTCCTTATATTTTAGGATGAGGAAGCCATGAGCAGAACGCCCCGCGATAGCCTTGAAGACCTCTGGCGCGAGCACAAGAAGCGTTTCGGCGAAGCACCCTCACTCGACTGGGCCCATCCGGACATTATGACCAAGGCGCTCCGCGCGGCGCTCGAACGGGGCGAGCCCTGCACCCGCGAGACCTTGCGCGGCGACAACGTGGTCAGCATCAACCGCAAGAAGATCATCAACTGCCGCGTCTTCATGTAGCCGTGGCGATGATCTGATTTAAGGCGCTTGCGCGGGGTCCGCGCCAGCTCACGCGATCGCTGGGCATATCGAAAATCAAACATCGCGGACCCAAGGGCCCGCTGCCGGGAGTGATTGAACGCGAGCAGTACTGATCTCGTCAGAACCGCGCAAGGCCGTGACTGCGGCCCACCGCCCCTGCGGCGCACCCTTACAGGCGCGGACCCTTGGGTTCGCTGCCGTGAGCGACGCAAACAATCCGCTGCCGCAAGCGAAAAAAAACTACCGCCCGACTTCTAACTGCACGTCCGTGGGCGTGCCGCCGCAGGTGTCGTTCATGTCTTGTGGGCAGGCCGAGATCACCACGTGGCAATCCATCTCGGCGCGGATCGTGCAGTTGTCGCCCGACTTGGTCTCAGGCGCCTTGACCTCGAAGCTGCCGTCCGGGTTAAGGAGGAAGTTGGTGAACAGGTTCCAGGGCTGGATAACGCCCTTGACGTCGAGGCCCAGATTCTTGAGCTGGATGTGCAAGTTGTCCTGGCAACTCGCATGGGGCATGGGCGCGCCCAATTCGATATAGCGGGCCTGGTCGCAGGCGGCAAACTCCATGTCGTGTTGGCCCGGCGAGTTGTCCTCGATCAGGGTCACGATGGGGCGGCGATAGTTGGTGTAGGCTGCATCGCCGAGCCGGGGGTAGAGCTTCGAGATCGACGGGCGGGTGTGCTC
Source organism: Alphaproteobacteria bacterium (assembly GCA_963694715.1). GTDB lineage: Bacteria > Pseudomonadota > Alphaproteobacteria > UBA828 > JAPUJA01 > CAVOEB01. The sequence continues at coordinate 5,481 of CAVOEB010000052.1, forward strand.
GGGCGAGAGAAACTCCCAGTTGTTTTCGTGAGAAAACACCCAGAGGTCGATGGGCTGGGCCCCTTGCAGGTCGGTGAAGCGGAGCAGGGCGCCCTTGTTCACCGTCACGCTGGTGCCGGTCCGTGCCTGCACATGCATTACCTGGTCGACCGTGGTCATCGCGCTCATCTCTCTCGTCTCCTGTTATCGCCTCGAAAGGGTTGCTCACCATAGCGCAAAACCAAGCAGCGTCATGGCCTTCGATGGCCCCGCTTATTGGTGACACTCTGGTCGTGACAGCGCGGGCCAGTCTCGCTAGAGTATCTCGTCCGTCGCGTCACGGAAGCCTACGCAAGAGGGGCACGGGGGCGGGCGGAATACGGCTTTGGTTGTTGGGAGGTGCACCGGCCGAGCCGTACTCGATCCAGCGCGCCGGCGTCCGCCGGACCCGACACTCGGGTGAGGCGGAGAGCCGGGTTTCCGCGATCGATCGCTCATTTGCAACACGCCTTCAGAAGTGTCGACCGACAAGGAGGAGAAGACCCATGATCAAGAACCCGATGCCGTGGCCCAAGGGCATTCGCTGCGCGGCCAGTTTTAGCTGGGACATGGATGCCGATAGCATCCTGCACATGGCTCACCCAGATGATGCGAACACCCGCGTCTCGACCATGTCGTACTTGCGCTACGGGCCGCAGATCGCCGTCGAGCGGATTTGCGACCTGTTCGAGAAATACGACCTCAAGACCACCTTCTTCTGCCCCGCCTGGTCGATGGAAGAGCACCCCTACGCGGTCGAGCGCATCCTCAAGGGCGGACACGAAATCGCGCATCACGGCTATATGCACGAGCTGCCCAATCTCAACACCCGTGACCGTGAGGCCTATTGGACCAATCGGGCCGTGGAGACCCACGTTCGCATGACCGGCAAAAAGCCCGCCGGCTACCGTGCGCCGTGGTACAACTTCTCGCGCAACACCATCGAGATCCTGCCCGATCACGGTTTCCTCTACGACAGCTCGCTAATGGGCGACGACGTGCCCTACAAGATCCGTTCGCGCACGGGCAAGGAGCTGATCGAGCTGCCCTGCTGGTGGACCACTGACGACTGGCCCCATTATGTTCACAACTTCGATCTCGATTACATGATGACCATTCAGCCGCCGCGCCTCGCGCACGAGGTCTACTGGTCCGAGTTCGAGGCGGCCTACGAATTCAAGGGCTACTGGATGGCGACCTGGCATCCCTTTGTCACGGGGCGCGCCGCGCGCATGCGCTACGTTGAGAAGATGCTCAAGGACATGATCGAAAAGGGCGACGTCTGGCTCGCTACCCACGAAGAGGTGGCCAAGCACGCGAAGAAGACCTTCGATGCCGGCGAGTACAAGCCGCGGATCGACACCCTCCCGTACAAGGACGGCCGCATCCCCGAACTGGCTGAGGACGCCGTACCGCTGCGCGGCTAGCACCCAACCCGCGCCAACCGCCCCCCCCCTTCGATAGGCTGATTAATTTCACCTGTCGAGGGTGAAGAGCGCGGGACCCAACCTGGGACCTGCCGCAGGACGCGGAGAGAGAAGCTGCGCGTCTGGCGATGACGTGTGACCCGTTTAGTGGGGACCCGCTCTGGGTCTCGCTAAGCCCGCAGCCGCGGGCCGCCGCTTATGCGGCAAGAGCCTGCGCCGCGCTTGAGCGCATAAACAGGGAGACCATCATGGAGGGGCGTTATTTCCCCCAAGACGAATACGAGGACCGCTGGGACCGGGTCCATACCGAGATGGAACGCCGCCGTTTCGAGACCGCGGTGGTCTGGGGTCGCTCGGGCGGCTCGTTCGACCGTTGCGGCGACGTGCTCTGGCTCTCGAACTTCTATTCCACCGCGACGGGCCACGGCATCGAGACCACGACCGAAAACCGCGAGTCTGCCTATTTCAACGCCCGCGCCCATAACGCGGTCGTCCTCTCGCCCGGCGAAATTCCCGAGCTTCAGGCCGACGAGGATACGCCGCGCGAAGAGTTGATGCCAATCCCGACCGATCACATCGAGTGGCATCACGATACGGTCAAGGGCGTCGCCGATTCGCTCAAGCGCCGCGGAGTCAAGGGCCGGGTCGCCCTGGTTGGCTCCGATTTCTTTCCGATGAAATACTGGGAGCAGCTCCAGCGCTACACGCCCGACATCGAATGGGCGGTCGACGACAGCCTGGTGCTCGACGTGCGGCGCAAGAAAAGCCCCCGCGAGCTCGACGCCATGCGCGAGGCCGGGCGCATCGCGGCGCGCTCGCTCGACCGCCTGATGCAGGCCCTCGTGCTCGGCCGCTCTGAGGCGGAAGCTGCGGCCGCGGCCCAAGCCGAGGTCGCGCGTTCCGGCGGACGGACCATGATGAGCGCGGTCTCCCACGGCGAGCTGATTCCCTATTTCGCGGCCAACCCGATCTCGGGCTATTCCCAGCTTGTGCCAGCCCAAGGTGAGATCGTGCGTGCCTGGGTCTACGGGCCGATGTTTCACGGCTATTTCGTCGATCCCGGGCGCACCGCCGTGTGCGGCGGCAAGCCGAGCCCCGAGCAGCGCGAGCTGATCGAGACCAACGCGAAATTCGTTGAGCTTCTGATGGCCAAGGTCCGCCCCGGTGTGAAGGTGATGGATGTTGCGCTTTACGGCGATTCCCTGATGGCGGAGTTCGGTTCGGGCACCGACCAGCTCTCAGAGAAATGGCCCCATTACGGCCACACCAACGGCATGATGATCGAGACCCCGATCTTCGGCAAAGAGCTGTGCGATGCCGACGTGGTGGTCGAGGCGGGCTGGGTCTGCGGCTCCGAGATCTTCCTCTCGAAGCCCGGCCTGGGCAGCTCGGGCTTTGAACAGAACTATATCGTGGGCGAAGAGGCCAACGAGCTGATCACGCCCGCACCGCTGCTTTACTGGGATTGAGGGGAAGGCGACCGCAACGCCGCCTTTTGTATAGTGGGTAAAAAGGCTGCTTAGATCGGCGGGCGCATCGCATCCCATGGTTGGGCTTCTTCGAAGGCCGCGGCGGCGCGAAGCACCGTGAGGTCGTCGAAACGCCGGCCGACGATCTGCATCCCCGTCGGCAGGCCGTCTTCCGACAGGCCCGAGGGCAGGGAGATCGCGGGCAGTTTCAGGGCGTTGAACTGCATGGTCATGTCGAGCCCGACGAGGCGGCCGTCGCTGTCGACATAGTCGAATTCGCTTTCCTTCGCGGTGACCAACGGTGCCGGCAACGCCTCGGTCGGGCAGAGCAGCGCGTCGCAGCGCTCAAGGATGGGACGGAGCTTAGCCCAGGCCTTGCTGTACTCGGTCTCGCACTTCTTGTAATCGACCGCGCTGAGCGCCAGGCCTTCCTCGATCAGCTTAACCAGCTCGGGATGCATCTTCTCGCGCCACTCGTCGAGATAGTGGCCGAAGAAGGTCGCGTGAAAGACCCGCCAGTGGTCGTACCAGCCCATGTAGAAATCGTTGGTCCAGCCAAGCTCGACCTCCTCGACCTCGGCACCCGCCGCGCGCAACGCTTCGGCCGAGCTGCGCAAGTTGGCTTCGACATCCTCGTCGACGCGGTAGTGGCCGAAGTCGGCCGAGAGCGCAAAGCGCATGCCCTTGATGTCACTGGGCGGCGGCAGGGGCACGTCCAACGGTGTGCCAAGGGTTGCGGGATCGCGCTCGTCGGGGCCCTGGCAGACTTTCAGGAACAGCGCGGCGTCGGCCACGGTGCGGGCGAGGGGCCCGTGGTTCGAGAGGCCGTCGAACTGAGAGGGCAGGAACTCGAAGGGGGTGCGCCCGAAGCTCGCCTTGAAGCCGACGCAGCCGCACATCGCCGCCGGAATGCGCACCGAGCCGCCCATGTCCGAGCCCTCGGCCAGCGGCACGCAGCCGCTCGAGACCGCGACGCCCGAGCCGCCCGACGAGCCGCCCGAGGTGCGCTCCGGGTTCCACGGGTTACGCGTAATGCCCCACAGCGGGCTGTCGGTGAAGCTCGAAAACGCGAACTCGGGCGTCGTCGTCTTGCCCACCATGATGGCGCCCGCACCGAGCAGGTTCGCGACCACGAGGGCGTCCTCGTCGGGCACCCAGTGCTCGAAGATATACGAGCCGCAGGTCGTGGTCTTGCCCTTGGTCGGAGTGAGGTCCTTGATCGCGATAGGCACGCCGTGCAAGGGGCCGACCTCGTCACCGCGCATGATCGCGGTCTCGGCCTCCTTCGCCTTCTCGATCGCTTCTTCGGGGTAGGTGAAGCAGAAGCCGTTCAGCGTCGGGTTAACCTCCTCGATCCGGGCGAGGCTGTTTGAGACCACGTCGACGGGCGACAGCTCCTTGGCGCGGATGCGGCGCGCAAGCTCGGTGGCGGAGGTATAGGCAAGGTCGAGGTCGCTCATCGGTCTCTCCCGCTCAGTGCGATCTTTTGCACCGAGGGTAGCCGAGCGCTCGCTTTAGCGCTAGCGTAACACCATGGTCAAACAAGAGTTCAACCAGCCGCTCGGCGGCAACCAGATGCCCCGCTTCGGGGGCCCCGCGACCTTCATGCGCCTTCCCACGGCCGAAAGTGCTGTGGGTCTCGACGTCGGCTTCGTCGGCGTGCCTTTCGACATTGGCGCGTCGAACCGGGTGGGCACCCGCTTCGGGCCGCGCCAGATCCGCGCCGAAAGCTGCCTCATCCGGCCCTACAACATGGCAACCCGCGCCGCCCCCTTCGACAGCCTGCAGGTCGCCGACATCGGCGACGTCGCGATCAATACCTTCAACATCGCCGAAAGCATGCGCATCATCGAGGAGGCCTACGACGGGATCCTCGGCGAGGGCTGCACGCCAATGACCCTGGGCGGCGACCACACCATCGCGCTGCCGATCCTGCGCGCGATCGCGAAGAAGCACGGGCCCGTCGGCATGATCCATGTCGACGCCCACGCCGATATCAACGACGAGATGTTCGGCGAGAAGGTCGCCCACGGCACGCCGTTCCGCCGCGCGGTAGAGGAGGGGCTGCTCGACGGCAAACGGGTCGCCCAGATCGGCCTGCGCGCGACGGGCTACGCGGCGGACGATTTCGACTGGCCGCGTGAACAGGGCTTCCGCGTCGTCCAGGCGGAAGAGTGCTGGCACAAGTCGCTCACCCCTTTGATGGCGGAGTTGCGCGAGCAGTTCGGTGCCGGGCCGGTTTACATAAGCTTCGATATCGACGGGCTCGATCCCTCATGTGCGCCGGGCACGGGCACGCCCGAGATCGGCGGGCTGACCACCATCCAGGGCCTGGAGATCATCCGCGGCTGCCGCGGGCTCGACGTAGTGGGCTGCGACCTGGTCGAGGTCTCGCCGCCCTACGATACTTCGGGCAACACCTCTCTGGTGGCGGCCAATTTGCTGTTCGAGATGCTTTGCGTGTTGCCCGGCGTGGCCTATCGCGATTAAACCGGAGAGCGTACCCCGGCGAATTTCGGATTGGAGAGTCCGATGCTGCATCGCCCCCTCGTCATTGCCGTAATCCTCGGCTTTCTCCTGGGTGTTCCCGCGAGCGGGCAGGAAGCCCCATCGAACGACGCGGTCTTTTCGTTCGGCGACCCCGACGGCGCCTTGGTGGATCCACGCCATCAACCTGCCCGCCGTGCGGCAGGTCGCACGGGGGAACCCGGACGTGGTGATCGCCATCGTTGATGGCGGCGTGCAGCTTGACCACGAGGAATTCGCCGGCCGGATCGTTGCGCCTGTGAACTGTTTCAATGAGACCGGCGAGATGATCGAGGAGAATTTCTTCGACGATACCTACCAGACCCACGGCACGTCCGTGGCATCCTTGGCGGTTGCCAAAGCAGATAACGTTGTTGGTCTGGTCGGCGTCTGTCCGGGTTGTTCGGTGATGCCGATCCAGGGCCGCGCGGTCTTAGGAAAAATAACGGCGAGCTCGACCCAGTGGGGCATTCTGCACGCCATGGAATCGGGCGCCAATATCATCAGCCTCTCGCTGGAAAGCGGGACATACGGAGACCATCGCGAAGCCTTTCTCGATCCGTCGACCCGCGAAGCAGCGATTGGGGAGCTGGTGGAGGCCCGGGCCGAATACCTCGACTTAGGCTTTTCGGGTGTCGGCGATCACGATCTCTGCAGCCTAACGTTTCACGGCTTCTTCGAGCTTGCCGAAGAGTGCGGCGTGCTGATCGTGGTGGGCGCCGGGAACAGCTCCATGCCGGGCGATTTCAACCCGATCTGCTATCACGCCGTGACCTTGTGCGTGGGCTCGATCACCCGGCGTGACGACCGTTCGCTGGCGCCGTCCAATATCTCTAATTACGGCTTCATGGTGCAGGTTCTGGCCCCGGGCGAACACATTTACAGGGCTCGGTTCGACCCAGGCGCGACCGATAGCCACGAGTGGACGGGCGGCACCTCTATCGCGACACCGATGGTGAGCGGACTGGCCGGATTCATCCTTTCCGAGCACCCCGAGCTTGGGCCCGTGGACTTGCGCAAGATCATTGTCGCCAGCGCGCGCGCGCTGGCGCCCGACGCGGGCCCCGCGAGCGGAGCTTACGGGCTGGGGGTGGAGATCGATGCTGAAATGAACGCCTGGCGGCGGGCCTTTCTGCGCCTCGCGGGGCGGGACGATAGCCTGCTTCTGGACGGCCCGGCGATGCAGGATTTGGCGAAACTTAGTCCCGATGCCGACAATGCGGTCTGGCAGCAACCGCAGGTCTCCCGCTCGGCGGGCATGCCCTGTGCGGCGCTCGAGTGGGGTAAGGAAACCAAACATGCGGCCATGGAGAGCGACGATTGCGACAAAGCCGTCGGCCCGGTGATCGACGCCGCGAGCGCAATGGAGTTGGCGCGGTTGGGTGAATGGCGCGCGATGTTCGCCGAGTTCGATGTCGCCGCGCTCGACGCCGCACGGGCCATCGACGCGGCCGCGCTGGTCGCCTTAGCGCTGGAGCCGGGGGCCATAGAGGTCGAGACGGTCCGCGCGGGCGAGGCTGCGAGCATGGAACCGACCCCGGGTGACGAGGCCGATGCGCCGGCGGCGCCCGGTGTCGATCCGAAGCTGCGGCTTGAACGGGCCAGCTTCGCACCCGGCGAGACCATTATCGTGGAGTTCCGCGCGCCGGTGAGTTACCCGGACAACGCCTGGGTCGGCATAGTCCCCGCCGAAGTGCCCTCACGGCGAAGAGAGCCGCAACGACGCCCACGACCTTGCCTACATCTACCTGCACAAACAGGGTTCGGGCGAGTTGCGCTTTGCCGCGCCCGACAAGCCCGGCGCTTACGATCTGCGCATGAACGATTCAAATAGCTCCAGCCGGGAAGTAGCCTCGGTCGGATTCACGGCGAGCGAGTAGCTGAAGGTCTCGTTTATTTATTGGCCGCGCGGCTGATTCCAGAGAACGAAATTTCAAATTTGATGCTGGCGAACCCAGCACTGACCGCGTGCTAATCTCGCGCCACCACCGACGGTACCTCGCGGGGGTCGCCGGTGAGCGTGTTGAAGTGGGCGAGCTTGACACGGTAGGCGTGCGCCTCGCTCTGCTGGCGCGCGGCGTCCCAGCCGAGGATGTCGCCCACGGTTTCGGCGGCGCATTCCGCCGCTTCGAATCCCATGGTCTCGGACCAGCCCGCGCGGGTGCGGCGCGCGAGGAGGTCGATCAGGCTGGTGACCTGTTCCGTTTCGGCCCGCGCGCGCAGTTCGGAGAGGGTTAGCGCGGGGTCGTGGTCGAGCAGGGCGGGGGAGCCGTTGCTTGCTGCCATGTTGGCCGCGAACGACATAGCGCCGGGAGCGCCCGAAGGCGAGATGCGCCGACGGACAGTCTCGAGGAATTTTTCGCCCGCGGATCGGTGGGTCATGATCGGCCCGGCGGTGATGGCAAAGACGTTGGGCAGGCCGCCGGGGCCGAGGTCGTGGATCTCGCGCGAGCGCTTGCCCTGGGGCAGCAGCGCTGCGTCGTAGGTCAATGGGCGAACACAGGCCCAGGTGAACTTGACGTTATCACGGCTTATGGCGAGGCCCGGCAGCAGGCGGTTGGCCTCGTCGATCACGCCTTCGATTTCGTCTTCGGTAGCGTGGACGTCGTCGGGGTCGCCTTCGTAGAGGGTTTCGGTCGGGCCGAAATAATGCAGGTCGCGCCACGGCAGGCAGTAATAGGGCCAGAGCTCGCGGTTGAACGCGGTAACCCCGAAGCGCGCGCATTCGGGGGGCAGGCGCATGACCACATGGATACCCTTGGTGCCGGTGATTCTGCGCGGCGCGTTCGGATTGGCGAGTTGGCTGACCCGATCTATCCAGATGCCCGCCGTGTTGAGCACGACGGTCGCGGAAACCTGGGCGCTCGCGCCGTTCAGCGTATCCGTGAGGCCGAGGTGCCAGAGGCCAGCGCCTTCATCGCGCGCGAGCCCGGTCACGCCGGTGTAATTACGCGCCACCGCGCCGAGCCGGGCGGCGTCAAGCACCGCGTCCATGGCGATACGCTCGGGCCATTCGAACTGCCACTCGGTATAGGTCGCAACGGCGCGGAGTTTGTCGGGCGAGCCCAGCCAGCGGGCGAAGGGCAGGGCGGCGCGCGCGGCCTCGGGCTTGTACAGCTTGAAATCGAGCGGCCGGCCCGCCGGGCCAAGTAGGCGGAGGATCGCGAACGCGGCACGAAGCTGCCAGGCGGCGTAGGGGCCGTCGCGATAAATGGGGTAGCAAAGTGTGAGGGGCACGGTGCGCTCGGGTGTTGCGCGCGCGAACTCGGCGCGCGCCACCATCGCGAGGCGGCTCATGCGGCACGCGGTGGCGAAGCGGCCGGGGTGGACGAGGATTTCTCCCAACGACGAGCCGCTTGCCAGATAGCGCAGGCCGCAGTGGAGAATGCGGCTCGAGCCGCCGCTGGTGCCAGAGGCGAAATCGCCCTTGTCGACGAGCAGGGTGGAGTATCCCGCAGCCGCCAACCGGTGGGCGGCTGCAACCCCATTGATGCCCGCGCCGACGACAGCGACGTCGAAGGACCGGCCGTCGAGGTCGGCAAGCGGGATACGGTTCATGGGGGCTCCGTGCAAAAATTTCGCCCGCTGAAATCCTGACCCTGATTGGCGCTTACGACAAGCCTTCAGAAGATGTCGTCGTCTTCATAGTCGCGGGGCAGGATCTCGGCGGCGGGCGCGGTTGGGGTGTCGGGATCCTCGCCAAGCTCGGCGGCATAAGGGCTCGTGCGTGGCAGGAGCTGGAACTCGCCCTGTTGGTCTAGGGGCAAGGCGGTGCGTTGCGCCATGCGCCAGAAGGCGAACAACAGTGTGGCGAGACCGACCGCAGCACCCAGTGCGAACAGGCCGCCCGTGCCCAGCCCCATGGTGGCGGCGGAGGCGAGCAGCGGACCCATGACGGCGCCCACGCCGTAGGCCAGCATGAGGCCGCCACTGGCGCCGACCCGGTCGTCGCTGGTGATGTAATCGTTGGCGTGGGCGATGCACAGCGGGCTGAGGCTGAAGATCGCGCCGCCATAGACGACCGCGCCCGCAAGCAGGACCGGCTCGCTCAACGCCTTGCCGAAGAACATGGCGGCGCCGAATAGGGCGATGGCGGCGCATACGCTCGAGATCACGGTGCGCCGGTCGAAGCGGTCGGACAGCCAGCCGAGCGGCCATTGCAGCACCAGGCCGCCCAGGATCGTCGCCGTCATGAAGCGTGCCGTGCCCGCGACGTCGAGCCCGGCGCCCGCGGCAAACACCGGCCCCAGTCCGTAGAAGGCGCCGAGCGCCACGCCGCTGGCCACCGAGCCGGTAATGCCGAGGGGCGAGATTGCGTAGAGGCGGCGGATGCCGAAGAACTGGGGCGAGGGCAGGGGCGGCGCGGGCGTGCGAGTGAGGGCCACGGGCACCAGCGAGATCGACATCAGGAGCGAGCAGACGCCGAACAGCGCGAAGGAACTGGGCTCCCACAAATTGAGCAGAAGCTGCGAGGCGCCAAGGCCGAAATAGACCACGGTCATGTAGACCGAGAGCAACTGGCCCCGGGTTTCGTTGCTGGCGCGATCGTGGAGCCAGCTTTCGATACAGATATAGAGCCCGGCGATGCAGAAGCCCTCGAGCAGGCGCAGGCCCGACCAGAAATAAGGGTCGAGCGCGAATCCGTGGGCGAGCATGGCGGCGGAGCAGACCGAGGCGCAGGCGGCGAAGATGCGGATATGGCCGACGCCGGCGAGCGCGCGGTGGATGGTGAGCGAGCCGGTCACGATGCCGACGAAATAGGCCGCACCGACGATACCCGGAACGTAAGCCGGGTAGCCTTCCTGGACGAGACGGACGCCGAGCAGGGTGCTGACCAGGCCGCTCGCGAGGACCAGCAGGAAGGCGCCGCTCAACAGCGACGAGCTCGATGCGATGAGGTGCCTCACGACGGCTCCGCGGTTTCGGCGTCTTTCTGGTGGGCGCGCCAGCCCTGGGCCTCGATGAAGACGCGGGTGATCTGGGGATAGGCCGCCTTGATATCGATTTCGAGTGCGGAGATGGCGGCCTCGACATCGTTGGCCGTCAAATTATCGCGAAAATCGAGGCTGAGATTGAGCAGGATATCGCGCGGGCCCAGATGCATGGTCAGGACCTCGTTGAGGCGCAGCAACTCGGGCCGGTCGAGCAGGATCCGGCGTACGCCATCGCGCACGGCGGGTTCGGCGGCTTCGCCGATCAGCAGGCCCTTGCTCTCGTAGGCCAGCAGGATCGCGACGGTGGACAGGATCGCGCCGATCACGATCGAAGCGACGCCATCGAAGATCGGCATATCGAGCGCCTGGGCGAGCGCGATGCCGATAAAGGCCGCGACGAGGCCGAGCATGGCGGCGGTGTCTTCGAACAGGACCGTAAAGACCGTGGGATCCTTGCTCGCGCGGACTTCGGCCAGGATGCCGCGCCGGCCGCGGGTCTTGTTAAACTCCTTGGCCGCGATGTAGAGCGCGGCGCCCTCGAAGACCATGGCGATACCGAGGACGATGTAATTGACGTAGGCGCTCTCGATGGGGTGGGGGTCGAGCAGTTTGTGGATGCCCTCGTAGACCGAGACGCCGGCGCCGACCGCGAAAATCAGGATCGCGACGACGAAGGTCCAGAAATAGAGCTCCATGCCGTAACCGAAGGGGTGGTTCTCGTCCGCCGGCTTGCCCGCCTTGCGGATGCCGTAGAGCAGCAGACCCTGATTGCCCGTATCGACGAGCGAATGGACCGCCTCGCTCAGCATGGCGGAGCTGCCCGTGAAGGTCGCGGCAGCGAACTTGATCACCGCGATCGCGGAGTTCCCGGCGAGCGCCGCGTAGATGACCTTTTTTGAGCCGTGAGCTGCCATGACGGAGTGTCTTCAGGTCGCGGGGAGTGGCTGGATCACGGCGCCCCGCCGTCGGTCGACGATCCGGGCGGCGGCGGGCGGGGCCGTTCCACGCGCACGGGCAGGGGTTCGGACGAGCGGATATGCAGGTCGCGCTGGGGATAGGGAATCTCGATGTCGTGCTCGTGGAAGCGATCCCAGATCTCAAGTAGGAGGGCGCCCTTGACGTTGGCGATGCCGTTCTCGGGGTCAGAAATCCAGGCGCGCAGCTCGAGATCCACCGAGTTGTCGCCGAAGCCCACGATGAAGCAGGAGGGCTCGGGGTCGCCCAGCACCCGGTCGGGCACCGCCGCGGCCTCGAGACAGAGCGCCATGGCCTTGCGCACGTCGGAATCGTAGTGGATGCCGATCGGCACCCGGAAGCGGATGCGGTCGTTGCTATGCGACCAGTTGATGACTCGCTGGGTGATCAACTCTTCGTTGGGGATCAGGTGTTCGGTGCCGTCCGTCGTGACGATCGAAGCGTAGCGCGCGTTGAGCTTGTCGATCCAGCCGTAGGTTCCGCCGATCTCGATCACGTCGCCGGGTTTGATCGACTTGTCGAGCAACAGCGAGATGCCACTGACCAAATTGCCGACGATGCGCTGCAGGCCGAGGCCGATACCGATGCCCAGCGCGCCCGAGAAGATGGCGAGACCCGAGAGATCGATGCCGACGCTGGTCAGCGCGGCGACGAAGGCCAGCGCGATAAAGACGAGTTTGGTCAGTTTGGAGCACAGGACCCGGACCGAAGGGGTCAGTTCGCTCGATGCCGCCATGCGCCGCTCGATCAGGCGCGCGAGCACGCCGGACAGCCAGAGCAGCACGCCGAGCACGGCGAGACCCTTGATCAACGCGAGGAGCGAGACCCGCCATTCGCCAAGTGTAAATGAGATGTCGTCGAGGAAATCGATGGTCGGGCCGAGCAGGTCTATGATGTTGAGCGCGGCGAGCACCCATACGCCTGTGGCGATGGTCCGGGTCCAGAAGCCGCGGCCAAAAATGGTGCTGACATAGCGGATCACCAGCCAGGCGGTGATCAGGCTAGTCACCGTACGGATCAGCCCCTGGCCCCAGTCGAGCTGCGCAGCGATGCCGACGGAACTCCAGAGCAGGATGATCGCAAAAGCGGGAAGCAAGAGCCGGACGAGCGCGCGCGCCGGACCGGCCAGGACCTCGGGCATCGCGCCGGCGTCGAGCTGGGCACTAGCCCAGGGCCGCACCATGCGGGCGAGCAGCCAGGCGAAGGCCAGCGCGCCCACGACGATGGGGAGCTGGATCAGGGTGTCCCAGACCAGAACGTCGTCGTAGAGCCAGTCCCGGATCGTTAGACCCCAGCTCTTTAGCCTAAAAACCTGTAAAACCTCGTCCATGCCCACTACCTTGCCGCTTCCCGCTAATGTGCGGCGTGCCGGAGGATTTTGCCAGCGGCGATTTGGTCTTCGCCTCTGGTTCCGCCGCTTAATTGCCCTAGAATCACTGAGAACCGGAAACGCGGGAGACGACGGATGAGCGGACGGGTTGAAAGCATATTCGTAACCGGCCAGGGCGGGGCGGCGATGGAGCGGGTCGATGCCATCGAAGCGCTCAAAGGCAAGGGCTTTAAGGGCGACCGTTATTGTGCGCGGCGCGGCTACTGGACCGGGATCGACGAATGCCAGGTGACCCTGATCGCGGGCGAGGACCTCGACGCGATTACCGAGCAGCTTGGCGTCGCGGTGAAGGACGGCGAGCACCGGCGCAATCTGGTGACCCGCGAGATCGCGTTGATCAGTCTCGCCGGGCAGCTTTTCCAGATCGGCGAGGCGGTGTTCGGCTTCGACCGCCCGCGCCCGCCATGCGCCTATATCGCCTCGCTGACTGAGCGGCGGATGACCAAGGCGCTGTGGAACCGGGGCGGGATCTGTGCCCGGGTCGTGCGCGCGGGCGTGGTCCGTCCGGGCGACGCGATCGAGATCGTGGATGCCGCGGCGCCCGAACTGGGCGGCGGCCCGCCCGACTGGAATATGCGCTAAAGCGCTTTATTACTCGCTCAGGCGCCGCGCAGGCGCACGGCGCATAGGCGCCGGCCCGCGGTCGCGGGGTTGCGCGCTCGAAATGCGCGCACGCGCCCCGGCTCTGCTAAACCTCTTTGCGTCGGACCGACCAGACGAAGCCGTTGTGCCAGAAATGCATGATTGCGATCATGAGGATGACTGCGAGGGGCCAGCGGCTATCGCCGTCGTAGATTTCTGCCCAGAATCCGTAAGCGAAGGCGAAATCCAGAAACAGGGGGATTGCTAGGGGTTTGGACCAGGCGAGCGAGCCGCGGCGGAAGGCGTTAACCATGGTGCCTTTCTCGCCCTACCAGACGATGGCGAAGTACTGGAAGGCGTGGGAGAATTTCATGATGAAGAAGGCTTCGCCGAAGGGATTGAAACCCCACACGAAGATCGAGGTGACACCAGTCGAGACGTAGAGCGCGACCTTCTGCCACGAAATCCGGTAGCCGCGTCGGTGAAAGCGCCAATAGGCGAAGGCGTAGTAGAGATAGAACAGAACGGTACGCCCGCGCAAAGCACGCCCCAGTTGAGCCAGCGGCTGTGGTAATCGACATAGGCCGGGATCGAGGTGAAGAAGGCCGAGCCGACCGCCTCAAACTCGTAGAAATTCTCGGTGTGGTCCATCAGCGAGGCGCCCGCCGTGATCGGCCCGACATAGAGGAACAGGTTGAAGATCATGTCGAGATAGAAGCGCGTGCGTGGCTCGTTGCCCGCGCGCATGTCTTAGATACTGCCCAGGCCGAAGGTCTGCATGCTCGAATGGTAGACGTCCCAGAAGGTCGCGATCACCGAGGTGACGACGAGGAACCAGGGCGAGAGACCGCGCAGCCGACCAGCAGCGCGATAGGCACCAGGGTGAACCGCACGGGATGACGGCGGAATATCTTCGGGTTGTGGTGGTTGCGAAAGACCACCGCGACCAGGTGGGCGAAGATGAAGGTGCCGATGAAGACGCCCGCGAAGGCCCGCTCCGCGCCGAACGGCGCG
>CAVOEB010000053.1:0-19806 GCA_963694715.1 Alphaproteobacteria bacterium
CGTGCTTGCTGCGACATCGTTGCCCGACGGTGCCGAGCTCGCATTGCTCGAACCGCTACGCGATCAGCTGCCTGAAGAGGTCTTTACCACCGTTTACGAGCCGCCCGCCACCGACGGTTCGGGCAACGTCCGGGACAATCTGCGCAAGGCGTCGACCTTGCTCAAGGCGGCGGGCTGGCGGCTGGTCGACGGCAAGCTGACCGATCCTGTGAGCGGCGCGCCGATGGAGATCGAATTCCTGCTCGTACAACAGAGCTTCGAGCGCGTTATTGCGCCGATGGTGCAGAACCTCGCCAAGCTCGGGGTGACGGCGAACATACGGGTGGTCGATAGCTCGCAGTACCAGCGCCGGGCCGACGATTTCGACTTCGACATCATTATCGGATCCTATGCCCAGTCGAATTCACCAGGCAACGAGCAGCGCCATTACTGGGGCTCGGAGTTTGCCGACGTGCCGGGCAGCCGTAACCAGATCGGCGTCAGGGATACGGCGGTCGATGCGCTGATCGACGCAATTATCCAGGCGCCCGACCGCAAGGCGCTGGTCGCTGCCACCCGGGCGCTGGACCGGGTTCTGCTGTGGGGTCACTACGTCGTTCCCCATTGGCATATCCGCGCGTTCCGGGTCGCTTACTGGAACAAATTCGCCCGGCCTGCGACACCGCCCAAGAATGCGCTGGGGTTCCTCGACACCTGGTGGGTTGATCCGGCCAAGGCCCAGGCACTTGCGGCGGGGCAGAGCCCCCCCGACGCCGACTAAGGCAGGAACCCGACCATCCATGTTCGCCTATATCGTCCGGCGTCTGCTGCTAATTATCCCGACTCTGTTCGGGGTCATGGTGATCAACTTTATCATCATTCAGGCAGCGCCCGGCGGGCCGGTGGAGCAGGCCATCGCAAAGCTTTCGGGCACAGCGGTGGAGGCCACGGCGCGCTTTTCGGGCGGCGGCGGTGAAACCGGCGGGGTACAGAGTGCGTCGCCCATGGCGGCGGCCCAGGGCGGGAGCAAATATCGTGGTGCGCGCGGCCTCGATCCCGAATTGATCGCTGAAATCGAGACGCTCTACGGCTTCGACAAGCCGCCGTTCGAGCGCTTCGTGCATATGATGGGAAATTACGTCCGGTTCGACTTCGGCGAAAGCTTTTTTCGCGACGAATCGGTCGTCAATCTCGTGATCGAAAAGATGCCCGTGTCCATCTCGCTCGGGCTATGGACCACCCTGCTGGTCTATCTCATCTCGGTTCCGCTCGGCATCGCGAAGGCGGTGCGCGATGGCACGCGTTTCGACGTCTGGACCAGCGCAGTGATCATCCTGGGCTACGCCATCCCCGGCTTCCTGCTCGCGGTGCTGCTCGTGGTGCTGTTCGCGGGTGGCAGTTATCTCGATTGGTTTCCCTTGCGCGGATTGTTCTCGGACGGCTGGTCGGAGCTTTCGGTCCTGGGCAAGGCCGGGGACTATTTCTGGCACCTGGTACTGCCGATCGCCGCCCTCGTGGTGGGCGGCTTCGCGACCCTCACCATGCT
The DNA here is from genome assembly GCA_963694715.1 of Alphaproteobacteria bacterium. Taxonomy (GTDB): domain Bacteria; phylum Pseudomonadota; class Alphaproteobacteria; order UBA828; family JAPUJA01; genus CAVOEB01. Next base: position 1,526 of record CAVOEB010000053.1, read on the forward strand.
GACAAAGAATTCCTTCCTCGCCGAAATCAACCAGCAATACGTCATGACCGCGCGGGCCAAGGGCCTGACCGAACGCCGGGTGCTCTACCGCCATGTCTTTCGCAACGCGATGTTGATCATCATCGCAGGATTTCCGGGCGCCTTTCTCGGCATCCTGTTCACGGGCGCGCTGCTGATCGAGGTGATCTTCTCGCTCGACGGGTTGGGGCTGCTGGGCTTTGAATCGCTGATCAACCGAGATTATCCCGTCATCTTCGGCACCCTGTTCTTCTTCACCCTGCTCGGCATGGTGGTCAAGCTGCTGAGCGACATCATGTATGTCGTGGTTGATCCGCGGATCAACTTCGAGAGCCGGCGGGTCTGAGCCGTGGGTTTGCGCGCTCCCGGCCTGCGCATGACGCCCATGGTGCGCCGCCGCTTCGCTAATTTCCGGGCAAATCGGCGCGGTTTCGTCTCGCTGTGGATTTTTCTTGTCCTGTTCCTGATCAGCCTGTTTGCCGAGTTCATCGCCAACGATAAGCCTATCCTGGCGAGCTACGACGGGGGCATCTACTGGCCGGTGTTCAGCAGTTACGCCGAGACCGAGTTCGGCGGCGACTTCGAAACCGAGGCCGATTACCGCGATCCCTTCGTTGCCGACCTGATCGAGGACAAGGGCTGGATGGTCTGGCCGCTGATCCCGTTCAGCTACCGGACCATCAATTACGATCTCGAAGTTCCCGCGCCGTCCCCGCCCTCGGCGGTGAATTGGCTGGGCACCGACGACCAGGGCCGCGACGTGCTCGCCCGTCTGATTTACGGCTTTCGCATCTCGGTGCTGTTCGGCCTGGCGCTGACCGCCATGAGCTCGGTCGTCGGCGTCGTCGCGGGCGCGGTGCAGGGCTATTTCGGCGGGATTACGGATCTCGTCTTCCAACGCTTCATCGAGGTTTGGCAAGGGCTGCCTGTGCTCTTTCTGCTGATCATCCTCGCCAGCGTCGTCGAACCCAATTTCTGGTACCTGCTGATCTTGTTGCTATTGTTCAGTTGGATGGCGTTGGTCGACGTAGTGCGCGCCGAATGCTTGCGCGTGCGCAACTTTGAATATGTCCGCGCGGCGCGGGCGCTGGGGGTCGGGCACTCGGGAATTATCATCCGCCACGTGCTGCCCAACGCGACGGTCTCGGCGCTCACCTTCATGCCGTTCATCCTGAGCGGCTCGGTCACCACGCTCACAGCCCTCGATTTCCTGGGCTTCGGCCTACCGCCCGGCTCGGCCTCGCTGGGCGAGCTGCTCCAGCAGGGCAAGGCTAACCTCCAGGCGCCCTGGCTTGGCATCTCGGGCTTTGTCGTCATCGCGTTGATGCTGAGCTTACTGGTCTTCGTCGGCGAAGCGGTGCGCGACGCGTTCGATCCACGAAAGGTGTGGGCGCGATGAGCGAAGCGCCCCTCGTCCGCGTGCAGGATCTTGCCGTCAGCTTCCGCACCGAGAGCGGCGAGGTCGAGGCGGTGCGGGGTCTCTCGTTCGACATTTGGCGCGGCGAGACCATCGCGCTGGTGGGCGAAAGCGGCTCAGGAAAGTCGGTGAGCGCGCTTTCGATCCTGCAACTCCTGCCCTACCCGACGGCGAGTCACCCCAAGGGCTCGATTACCGTCGAGGGCGAAGAGGTGATCGGCGCCTCCGCGCGCCGCCTGCGTGCGCTGCGGGGCAACCGGATTTCGATGATTTTCCAGGAGCCGATGAGCTCGCTCAACCCGCTGCACACGGTTGAACGCCAGGTCGGCGAGGTTTTGATGGTCCATCAGGGTATGCGCCGGGGTCAGGCGCGCGCCCGGGTGCTGGAGCTGCTTGGCCTGGTCGGGCTCGACGACATCGCCAAACGGCTCAAAGCCTTTCCCCACGAGCTCTCCGGCGGCCAGCGCCAGCGGGTGATGATCGCCATGGCGCTCGCCAATGAGCCCGACCTACTGATCGCTGACGAGCCGACGACAGCACTCGACGTCACCGTGCAGGCGCAAATTTTGAAGTTGCTGCGCGAGCTTCAGGCGCGGCTCGGCATGGGGATGCTGCTGATTACCCACGATCTCGGCATCGTGCGCCGCATGGCCAAGCATGTCTGTGTCATGAAGGATGGCGAAATCGTTGAGCAGGGCGAGACCGCGGAGGTTTTCGCATCACCCGCCCACCCCTACACCCGTCACCTGTTGACCGCCGCGCCCAAGGGCGCACCCCTAGAAGCGCCCGCGGATGCGCCCGTAGTGCTCGAATGCGACGATCTCAAGGTTCATTTTCCGATCAAGCGCGGCGTGTTGCGCCGTACCGTGGGCTATGTGAAGGCGTGCGACGGGGTTTCGCTCCGGGTCCGAGAGGGTCACACGCTGGGCGTCGTCGGCGAAAGCGGTTCGGGCAAGACGACGCTGGCGCTGGGTCTGCTGCGCCTCGGCCTCAGCGCCGGGCCGATCCGCTTTGAGGGCGCCGATATCCAAGGTCTGGGCGTGGCGGCCATGCGGCCGATGCGCCGCCATATGCAGATGGTATTCCAGGATCCCTACGGCAGCCTCAGCCCGCGCATGTCGATCGGCCAGATCGTCGGCGAAGGCCTGCGCGTCCACGAGCCGGGGCTCGAAGCGGGCGAGAAACGGGGCAAAATCAGCGCCGCGCTCGTCGAGGTCGGCGTCGATCCCGATACCCAGGATCGCTACCCCCACGAATTCAGCGGCGGCCAGCGCCAGCGCATCGGCATTGCCCGCGCCCTCGTGCTCAAGCCCCGCCTCGTCGTGCTCGACGAACCGACCTCCGCACTCGATATGTCGGTCCAGGCCCAGATCGTCGATCTGCTGCGCGATCTCCAGGCGCGCTACAAGCTCGCCTACCTATTCATCAGCCATGATCTCAAGGTGGTGCGCGCGCTGAGCGACGAAATCATCGTGTTGCGCAACGGCGTCGTGGTCGAGCAGGGCAAGGCAGCCGAGGTCTTCGAACGCCCCAAGACCGACTACACGAAGGCCTTGGTCGAAGCGGCCTTCGCCTTCGAGGCACAAGATACAGCCTAGTCTAAAGCAGCGCGGCGGTAAATTAAATCAGGCTGTGAAATAGCGCTCGAGCACGGTGCGGTATATCTCGGTCAGCTGCTCGAGATCGGCGACCGGCACTTGTTCGTCCACCTTGTGCATGGTCTGGCCGACGAGGCCGAAATCCAGCACCGGGCAATAATCCTTGATGAAGCGGGAATCCGACGTCCCGCCCGTGGTGCTGAACTCGGGCATGCGCCCGGTTACCTTCGCCACTGCGCCCGCAACCAGTTTGCTCAAGGGGCCGGGCGGGGTGAGAAATGCCTCTCCCGAGACCTTGATGTCGAGGCCGTAGGCGCCGCCGGTCGCGTCGAGCCGCTCGCGTAGCCAGCGCTCGAGCGCTACCGAATCATGACGGTCGTTGAAGCGAATATTGAAGCGCGCCCGAGCCTCGGCCGGGATCAGGCCGATCGCTTCGTTACCCACCTCGAGGGTCGTAATCTCCAGGTTCGACGCCTCGAAATGCTCGGTCCCGTCGTCGAGCGGCGTTTCGGTAATAGCGCGTAGCATCGCCATCAGCCGCGGGATCGGGTTGTCCGCCAAATGGGGATAGCCCACATGGCCCTGTACGCCGGGCACCGTAAGCCAGCCATTCAGGCTGCCGCGCCGGCCGATCTTGATCATCTCGCCCAGCGCGGTCGGGTTGGTCGGCTCGCCTGTGAGGCAGGCATCGATTGTCTCGCCGCGTTCGGCCATCCAGGCCAGCGCCTTGCGTGTACCGTTGATCGCAGGGCCTTCCTCGTCGCCGGTGATCAGCAGGCTGATCGAGCCCGTGACTTCGCCGCCCGTCGCGGCCAGGTAGCGCGCCGTGGCGGCGATAAAGCAGGCGATCGCCCCCTTCATGTCGGCGGCGCCGCGCCCGAAGATCACGTCATCGCGCAACGCCGCCTCAAAGGGCTCGCTCGACCACGCCGCCGCGTTGCCGGCCGGCACCACGTCGGTGTGACCGGCAAAACAAAAATTGGGTTGTGCCCCGCCTCGCCGTGCATAGAGGTTGTCGATGTCGGGTGTGCCGGGTTCGGAAAACCGCAAGCGGCGACATTCGAAGCCGAGCCCCTCGAGCGCTGTCGCGACGAGGCCGAGTGCGCCGGCGTCTTCGGGCGTCACGCTGGGGCAGCGGATCAGCGCGCGCGTCAGCGCGACCGGATCGTCGGCCCTTCCGCCGTCTCTCGTCGCCATGAGATCAGGCCCGAAGGAGGTCGTTGATCGAGGTCTTCGCGCGGGTCTTGGCGTCGACCCGCTTGACGATCACGGCGCAATAGAGGCTGGGTCCCGGGGTCGCGTCAGGCAACGGCTTGCCCGGCAGGCTGCCCGGCACCACGACCGAATAGGCGGGCACCCGGCCGTAATGGATCTCGCCCGTAGCGCGATCGACGATCTTGGTCGAGGCGCCGATGTAGACCCCCATGGAGAGAACCGAACCGGTTTCCATGACGACTCCTTCGGCGACCTCGCTGCGCGCACCGATGAAGCAATCGTCCTCGATGATCACCGGGTTCGCCTGGAGCGGCTCGAGCACGCCGCCGATGCCGGCGCCGCCCGAAATATGGCAGTCTCGGCCGATCTGCGCGCAGCTGCCGACGGTTGCCCAGGTGTCGATCATGCTGCCGCTCTCGACCCGCGCGCCGAGATTGACGAAACAGGGCATCAAGACCACATCGGGCGCGATATAGGCCGATCGGCGCACGACACAGCCGGGCACGGCGCGAAAGCCCGCGTCGTTGAACTGCGCCTCGTCCCAGCCCTCGAACTTGGACGGTACCTTGTCGTACCACGGCGTGCTCAGCCCCGGACCACCCGGAATCGTGGTCATGGGATTAAGCCGAAAGGAGAGCAGCACAGCCTTCTTGAGCCATTGGTTGACCTGCCAGACGCCGTCCGCTTTCTCGGCTACCCGGAGCGCGCCGGAATCGAGGCCCGCGAGCGCCGCGTCGACCGCGTCGCGCGCGTTTCCAGTGGTCTCGGGGTCTAGTATCTCGCGCTCCTCCCAGGCATGCTCAACTTGTGTTTGGAGGTCGGACGGGGTCATGGTGAACGTCTTTCGGGATCGAGGTTGAACGGTGGGCAGAGTGTCGGGCGGTGTTTGGACACTGTCAACCGCGCGCGGTGACCTCCTGCAGCCAGGAGACGAGGTCGTCGGCGATATAATCGAGCCAGTCGTCGCCGGGCTTGGGCTTGGCCCAGTCTTCCTCCGTGCGCACCCACACGGTGGTCATGCCAAGCTCGGCCGCCGGGCGCAGGTTGTGTGAAATATCGTCGATCAGGATAGCCCGGCTGGGCTCAATGGCCTGCTCGTCGATCAGGGCCCGGTAAGTTGCGGGGTCGGGCTTGGGCAGGTAGTTCGCTGCGACGATATCGAACACGACATCGAAATGATGACCGACCTCAAGCCGCTCCATTACCTTGTGGGCGTGATCGGCCGAGCCGTTGGTGAAAATCACCTTGCGCCCGTCAAGCCGTCCCAACGCGTCGTCCAGCTCCTGGGACGGCAGAATGGCCGAACGGTCGATGTCGTGGACGTAATCGAGATACTCATCGGGGTCAGTATCGTGGAGCTTCATCAAGCCCGACAAGGTCGTTCCATGCTCCTTGAAATAGCGCTTTTGCAGGACCCGAGCCTCTTTCGCGTCGAGTGCGAGTTTTTCGACAATAAATTGGCCGATTCGTATGTCCACCTGGTCGAACAGCCGGCAGGCCGCCGGATAGAGGGTGTTATCGAGGTCGAACACCCAAGTCTCGATATGGTCAAATTGGTTGTTCTCTGCGGTTTTTCTCTCCTTCATACCGCTCAATGTAGTGATCCTCCCGGGCTACGGCAACGTTCGCGAATTTGTTCTCTTCGGCTTGGCGCTGAAAGGCGGCCTCAGTATAGATATCGTCTGGAAGGTTATGAAATCGCGCCATCCCAAGGCCGTGGTTGCCTTGGCCTAGAAGGTCGGCTTGGCTATGCGCATAGCGCGGCATCTGCAAATGCGCACCGCCAAGATTTTCCACACGGGTATGCTGAACGCCCGCGACGGCACCGACTACCCGATGCCGAATGGCTATTCTTAGGCCCAACTCAGCCCGTTCACCGATCTTTTCAGCAGTTTTGACTGAGCGCTCAAGCCTGAACGATTTTCGTTCCGGCGCCATGCACCGTAAAAACTTCGAGCAGCAGAACGTGCGGGATGCGTCCGTCGAGGATGTGTGCGGCTTCCGTCTCTCCGCTGAGGACTTCCAGACAAGTTGTCAGCTTGGGAATCATCCCCCCGGTAATCGTGCCGTCGGCGAGAATCGCTTCAGCCTCGGGAGCGGACATTTCGCTGATTAACTCGCCCGTCTTGTCCAGTACGCCCGCCACATCGGTCAGCATGATCAGCTTGCGCGCTCCGATTCCTGTGGCAATCGCACCGGCGGCCGTGTCGGCGTTGATATTGTAGGTCTCGCCGTCAACGCCGATGCCGATCGGCGCGATGACCGGAATGATCCGTGACGATCCGAAGACATCGAGCACGGCCGGATTAATAGCCGACGGTTCGCCGACGAAACCCAGATCCAGCACCTTCTCGATGTTCGAATCGCTCTCGCCGTCCTTGCGCGTGCCCTGGTATTTGCGCGCCTCGATCAGCCGACCGTCCTTGCCGGAGAGCCCGACGGCCAAACCGCCGGCATCGTTAATGGCGCTGACCACCTGCTTGTTGATCGACCCGGCCAGGACCATTTCGACGATATCGACGGTTGCCTTGTCGGTCACCCGCAGGCCGTCGACGAACGAGCTTTCAATCTTCAGCCGCTCGAGCATGGCCCCGATTTGTGGGCCGCCGCCATGCACGACCACCGGGTTGATCCCGACCTGCTTGAGCAAGACCACGTCGCGCGCAAACTTGCGTCCGAGTTCCTCGTCGCCCATGGCGTGGCCGCCATACTTGATGACAAAGCTGCTGCCGGCGAAGTCCCGGATATAAGGCACCGCTTCGGACAGCGTTTCGGCGGTTCGAAGCAGATTCTTGGTGTCGCTTATGGTGTGCTTGGCGTTCATGGCGCGCCGACTTTAGACCATTGCTGGGCCCCCGGAAAGCGTCACGGCGCAGCCGAGGGAATCCCGCCTTTTGGCATGGCCAGGCCTGAGAGTTCGGTGCGCAAGGTTTCGATTCCCAGGCCGGCGCGCACACTAGTGGGCACGATGAGCGGATGCGCTGCGACGTGGCTTTCGATCTCGGCGGCGGTCGCATCGAGCATCGCGTCGAGCGCGGCGTCTCTCAATTTATCGGATTTGGTCAGGACGATTTGATAAACCGCGGCAGCATCATCGAGCATCGCCATCACGTCGCGGTCGCTCGGCTTCAGGCCGTGGCGGGCATCGACGAGCAGGCAAACCCGGCGTAAACTCGGCCGGCCGCGCAGGTAGGCTTCGACCAGTTCTGTCCAGGTGGCGATTTTTTCCTTTGCCGCGCGGGCATAACCGTAGCCGGGTAAGTCCGCCAGCATGAGACGCTCGTCGAGGGTAAAAAAATTGATTTGCTGGGTGCGTCCCGGCGTTTGCGACGTGCGCGCGAGCTGCTTGTGCCCCGTGAGCGCGTTAATAAGGCTCGACTTACCCACATTGGAGCGCCCCGCGAAGGCGACCTCGGGCAGGGGGCTGGGGGGCAGGGCCGAAAGGCTCGCAACCCCGGCGACGAAGCGGCAGGGCGCCGCGAACAGCAACCGTGCAGCCTCGCTCGCGCCGCCAGCCTCAGGTTTTTTTGGCTCCAAAGGACACCTTCACGCCCATACGGTGCATGATGAACCATTGCTGAGAGATCGAGAGAATGTTGTTCCACGTCCAGTAGATCACCAGCCCGGCCGGGAAGGGCGCCAGGATGAAGGTGAACACGACGGGCAGGAGCATCATGATCTTCGCCTGGATCGGCTCGGGCGGCGTGGGGTTCAACTTGAACTGCAGCCACATCGAAATACCCATCAGAAGCGGCCAGGGGCCGATAATGAGCCAGGTGGGCAACGCATAATCAAACAGGCCAAACAGGGTAAAAATTGAATATGGATCGGGGGCCGAGAGATCGGTGATCCAGCCGAAGAATGGCGCGTGACGCATCTCGGTCGAAACGAACAGTACGTTATAGAGCGCAAAGAAAATGGGGATCTGCAGGAGCACAGGCAGGCAACCGGCCAACGGGTTGACCTTCTCCTTCTTGTAGAGCTCCATCATCTCCTTGTTGATGCGCGGTTTGTCATCCTTGTAGCGCTCGCGCATCTTGGTGATCTTCGGATGCAGCAGCTTCATCTTCGACATCGCCTTGTAGGACTTGTTGGCGAGCGGGAAAAGCAGCAGGCGAACGCAGATCGTCAGCAGCAGAATGGCGATGCCGAAATTGCCGATGCCCCGATTGAAGAAATCGAGGGCGTAGAACAGCGGCTTCGATATGAACCAGAGCAGGAAAAATTTGACCGCGCTGTCGAAGCTTGGAATGCCGTAAGCGTCTTCGTAGTCTTCGAGAAGGTTGTATTCCTTGGCCCCGACAAACAGGCGATTGGTGACCTGGAGGTTGCCGCCGGGAACAAGCTGCAGGGGGTCCTCGATCATCACGACTTGATATTTGTCCGCCTCGCCCCGGACGCTGTGCATGAAGTGGGTCTTAAGATGGTTGGCCTGATCGGGCACCAGCGCGACGAGCCAGTATTTGTCGGTAATCCCGGCCCAGCCGCCGGTCGATTCAAACTCGATATTCCCGCTTTCGCGCATGTCGTCGTAATCCTCTTCCTCGAGGATTCCGTTGAACACGCCCAGCGCCCCTTCGTGAACCAGATAGGTGGCATAGGGAATGGTGCCCATCACACCGGTGCCGTAACGCGCGATCAGCCCGTAGGGCCACAGCTCGACCGTTTCGTTACCATAGTTCTCGACCTGTCGTTCGACGGTGAACATGAAATTCTCGTCGATCGAAATGGAGCGCGTGAAGCGGAGCCCCTGGCCGTTGTCCCAGCTCAGGGTGACCGGGCGATCCATAGTGAGCGTGCGGGCACTGGCCTTCCACACCGTGGCGGCGCCGGGCAATGCCACGTCGGCGTTTTCCGGGATCGTCCAGCCGAACTCGGAGAAATAGGACTCTTCCGTCCCGCTTGGAACCAGCAGGGAGATTTGTGGGCTGTCGGGTTCATTTTCCTTCTTGAAGTCGCGCAACTCGACGTCATCGATCCGCGCGCCGGTCAGGCTGATAGAGCCGAATACCCGGGGTGCGTCGATGGCGACGCGCGCGCTCTTGCCCAGTGCCTCTTCGCGGGTCATGGGAACGAACTCGGGTTGGACCGGTTCCGTGGACGGAGCGGTCTCACCTGCAACTTCGCTGGGTGCGGGCGCCGGGGCTTGGAACGGCGGGAACATGTACTGCCAGCCGATCAGGATCGCGATGCCCACGACTGCAAGAATGATCAGGTTACGTGTCTGATCCGTCATGACTGACCCCTCACGCGCGTCCGGGCCGGCCCGCGAACGCTCGGTACGGGATCAAAGCCCGATCCGCCCAGGGGATGGCAACGTAGAATGCGTCGCAGCGCCAGCCAACCACCCATCACCGGACCGTGCCGGCCGACCGCCTCAAGGGCATAGTCGGAACATGTAGGCAGATAGCGACAGCTCGAGGGCAGCAAGGGCGAAATCCCCAGTTGGTAGCCGCGGATTAGTGCTTGGAAGGGGAGAGACGCCAAGCTCATGATGCGCGCGCCCCGTCGTCGCTCTCGCACGCGTCGGTGCGTTGGAGCGCGGTCTCTAGATCGTCCATCAGCGCGGAAAAGGAGCGCGAGAGCGTCTGTGCACGGCCGATCACCACGTAGTCATATCCCCTTTTGGCGCGGGCCGTCATGACCCGGTCGGCCGCAGCCCGCAGGCGTCGCCGGATACGATTGCGTATCACGGCGTTGCCCAACTTCTTCGTCACCGTGAAGCCCACGCGGACAGTTTGTTCCCCGGTCTTCGTGGTATCGCCCGGCTCCGGCGGCTGGCGGCTTGCCTGGAGCACGAGGCCCGGGGCCGCCCATTTTCGGCAATGCCGGGCGACCCGCAGGAAGTCCGAGCGTTGCCGAAGCCGTGGAAGCGGCCCTGACATGGTGTTCAGGCAGAAAGACGCTTGCGATTTTTGCCTCGGCGCCGGGCCAGCACCTTACGCCCGCCTACCGTCGCCATGCGCGAGCGAAAGCCGTGGCGCCTCTTGCGCACGAGTACGCTCGGTTGAAATGTCCGTTTCACAGCCTCGTCTCCATCAGGTTCAGATTGCGGGGCGAACGCCGCGCTGTATAGCGGTTTCGGGGCGGTTAAGTCAATGCCGCCCCGCTCTTCCGCTTCACCTTGGCCCACCCTCTAGGGTCTGCGCAACAGTCTTTACAGTACGGTGACCGATGCTACCGGTGCGAAGAGTTTATTGTACCATGTTCCTCCGCCATGATCGCCAGGCTCGTTGTGCCGGTCCGGCATGCCGCTCACAAGGGTAATTGCGCCGATGGACGACAGCACAACGCCGGCCTTGATGTTTTCCCTGCGCCGGCTCTGGCCGCTCGCAGCCATAGCGCTGACGACCGGCCTGTTCTTCGGCTTCGGGCTCAACAGCTATGTTGACCTTGAGGTGCTGCGCGAGCACCGCTACGCGCTCCAAGCGTTCGTAGGAGATTACGCGGTTTTAGCCGTGCTGGTCTATATCGGGGCCTATATCGTGGTCACGGCCGTGTCCTGTCCGGCGGCTAGCCTGTTGACGCTGTCCGGCGGTTTCCTGTTCGGCGTCGCCGGAGCATCCATCTACACGGTGATCGGCGCCACCCTCGTCTTCTTGGCGGCCAAGAGCTCGCTTGGTGAGCCCCTGCGCCGGCGCACTGGGGGTTTTTTGCGGTGCATGGAGAACGGCTTTGCCGAGAACGCGCTCAGCTGCATGCTGATGCTGCGCCTGGTCCCCGTGTTCCCGTGCTGGGCGGTCAACCTGGCGCCGGCGTTTCTCGGCGTGGGGTTGCGGACTTATGTGCTCGGCACCTTCATTGGCGTCATCCCGGGTACGGTCGTATACGCACTCGCGGGCACGGGCATTGCTGGCATTCTGGACAGCGGTGGCGAGTTGGGCGTGTCCGAGCTGCTGACGCCGCCGATTGTCGGCGGCCTCGCCGGACTTGCTATTCTCTCGCTGCTGCCCGTGGTTTATAAGCGGGTGCGGGCACGAAAGGGCTGACCCTCCGGGTCAACATGTCATGACAAGTATTCTCAAGCCGGATCTCTGCGTGATCGGGGCGGGTTCGGGCGGCCTCTCGGTTGCCGCGGGCGCCAGCCAGATGGGTGCCTCGGTGGTGCTGGTCGAGCGTCACCGGCTGGGCGGCGAATGCCTCTATACGGGGTGTGTGCCTTCCAAGGCGCTGCTCGCCGCCGCCCACGCTGCCGCCACGGCGCGTGGGGCGGAGCGCTTCGGGGTTCGGGTCGAGGCGGTGACGGTGGATTTTGCTGCCGTCTACGACCATCTTGAGGGCGTCATTGCTGAAATCGAGCCGCAGGATTCGATCGCCCGCTACGAGGGGCTGGGCGTGCGCGTCATTCAGGCGTCTGCGCGCTTCACGGGCCCGCGCGAATTGATCGCGGGCGATCAGGTGATCCGCCCGCGGCGCGCGGTCATTGCGAGCGGCGCGCGTCCCGCCGTGCCTTCGATTCCGGGGCTAGACGCGGTGCCGTACCTGACCAACGAGACCCTGTTCGACGCCAGGATCGAGCCCGGCCACCTGATCATCATCGGCGCGGGGCCCATCGGGGTCGAATTGGGCCAGGCCTATCGCCGGTTGGGCGCGGCGGTCACCCTGCTCGACGCCGGGCGATTGCTGTCCGCGGGCGAGGATGAGCTAGCGCTGATCCTGGCCGACCGGCTGAGCGCAGAAGGAGTTGTGGTGCGCCAGGATATCGACATCGAGTCCGTCGCGATCGATGCCGAGGGCATCGCCGTGAATTTCCGCGACGCCGGCGAGGCTAAGCGCATCACCGGCACCCACCTGCTGGTTGCGACCGGGCGGCGGCGCGAGCTCGGCGAGCTGGGCCTTGAGGCGGCGGGGATTGCTACCCGCGACGGAGCCCTGGTGCTTGATCGCCGCTTGCGCACCACGAACCGGCGAGTCTCTGCGGCGGGCGACGTCGCCGGGCCTCACCTGTTTACCCACATGGCGAGTTACCAGGCCGGTATCGTGCTGCGCAATGCGCTGTTTCGTTTACCGGCTCGGGTTGCTGACGAGACCGTGCCCTGGGTGATCTACACCGACCCGGAATACGCCCATGTCGGGCTCTCTCTCGAAGCGGCGCGCCGGGTCCATGGCGCTGTCCGCGTGCTGCGTTGGCCGTTCGACGAAAACGATCGGGCGTTAGCCGAGGGCCAGCCCGACGGACTGGTCGAGGCAGTGGTCACGCGCAAGGGCCGGGTGCTGGGCGCATCAATTCTCGGGCCTCACGCGGGTGAGCAGATCTCGCTCTGGACCCTGGCCATTGCGCGCGGCCTCAAAGTCAGCGCGCTGGCCGGCCTCGTGGTGCCCTATCCGACCTACAGCGAAGCGAGCAAGCGGGCGGCGGCGAGCTTCTACACGCCGGCCCTATTTGGCGAGCGCACCCGCACGCTGGTCCGATTTTTGGCTCGTTTCGGGTAGTCTGGCCAGCCTTATGAAGAGTTCCCCCTCAACTCTCGCGCGGATCACGCAAAGTCTGTAGGCCCGTCTGCTGCTGCTCACGGCCGCCTTCGTCATGCTGGGCGAGGTCTTGATCTACGTGCCCTCGATTGCCCGCTACCGTCTGGTTTATCTGGAAGAGCGGATCGCCGCGTCGCGTCTGGCTGCGCTCGCCGTCGAAGCGGCGCCCGACGGCATGATCAGCCCCGAACTGGGGCTCGAACTGCTGACCCATGCAGGGGTCGACGCCATCGCGCTGGATTGGCCGGAGGGTAGGCTGATGATCCTGAAGGGCTATATGCCGCCGTTGATCGACGCCAGCTCCGATTTGCGCGTGGCGACACCAATCGGGTTGATGCGTGATGGTTTCGGACCCTGTTCAGCGGCGGCACGCGCGAAATTCGGGTGGTTGGCCCGTCGCGGATGGACGGTCCGGGTGTCAGCGTCGACATCGTCCTGCACGAAAGGGACCTATGCTTGGGCATGCTCGATTACTCCTCGCGCATCCTGCGGCTCTCGCTGGTTCTTGCCATCATCACCGCCATTCTTATTTTTTTCAGCCTGCATTGCCTCATGGTCCGGCCGTTGCGCAGCATCACCGCCAGCCTGGTGGCCTTTCGCGAGAGTACCGAGGACGAGGCGAGCACCATTCGGGCGAGCCGCCGGCGCGACGAGTTCGGCGTCGTCCAGCGCGAACTCGCTGGGATGCAGGGCCAGCTGTGCCAGGCGTTACGCCAGAAGACGCAGCTTGCTGCGCTGGGCGAGGCGGTGAGCAAGATCAACTACGACTTACGCGACATGCTGGCGACGGTCTCGCTGGTCTCAGAGCGAACTCGCGCGGGTTGAGAATCTCGAGGTCAAGAGCGTCACCCTGCGGCTTTACCAGGCGATCGGCCGGGCGTTCGATTTCTGCACCCAGACCCTGAATTCTGCTCGCGCCGACAGCGGCACGCCTGAGCGCCGCCGCTTCGCGCTGCGCCCGTTGGCCGAAGAGGTGAGCCAAGGCCTCACCCCGCCGGACGGGGTACGCATCGACTGGCAAAACGAGGTGACGGAAGATCTTGAGGTCAGCGCTGATCACGATCAGCTGTTCCGGGTTTTAAGCAACCTCGCCCGCAATGCCGCCGAAGCGTTGGCCAAGAAACCTGATGGTGCGGGCCGTGTCGAGGTTTCCGCGCGCCGCGAGGGTGCAAACACGGTGATCGAGGTGGCGGATAACGGGCCTGGCGTGCCCGCCCAGATCCAAGCACGTCTCTTCAAGCCTTTCATCGGGTCCGAAAAGCCCGGCGGCGCCGGGCTCGGCCTGGCCATCGCGCGGGATTTCATGCGGGCCCACAAGGGCGAAATCGTGCTGCTGTCCAGCGATTCCCGAGGCAGCCGGTTCCGTCTGCGCCTGCCCGAAGCCGCATAGTCCCCCGCTTCAGCTAAAGGCTAGGTTGTTTTTAGCGATTTCTGGCTACTCTCGACGGATCTTTAAAGCTCGAAAGAGAACGCTGGGGCCGTGAGATGAGTATGGGTTCTGCACAGACGGTTGAGATCGACGGGCAGGAAATTGCGCTCGCGCCAGAGACCGTCCAGGGTGGCGACAACGCGGTGCGCGAGCTGATCAACAATTTTCCTGATCGCCTTGCTGAAAGCCGTCCCGTCGACACCCGCATCAGCATCCTGCTCGGCTTCGATCGCTTCTTCGTCTCGATCTCGGTCGGGCCCGAGCGCCGCCGCGGTGCACGGCGCTTGCGCGACCGCCTCTATCATCCCCTGTTCACGCTGGGCAATGCGTTGTTCATGGAAATGATCACGATCATCTGCGTCGTGTCCGGATCCTCGGCCTGATCGCCATCAGTTCGGTGGTTCAGTTCTAACCGACCGCGTGGCTCAGTCGAGCGCAAGCCCCAGACATTTGAGATAAGCCGTCTCCGGCAACGCCGGATGGACCGGATGGTCCGCGCCCGCACCTGAGCGCCGCAGTATGCGGGCGTCCCGCCCCGCATCGGCCAACCCGCGCGCCACGGCGTCGGCAAATGCGGCCTCATCGACATTATGCGAGCAGCTCGCAATGACGAGAAAGCCGTCTCGCGCAACCAGCGAGGCAGACAGTCGCGCGAGCTTGCGGTAGGCGCGTAAGCCCGGCTTAAGCTCGCGCCGCGCGGAGACGAAGGACGGCGGATCGGCGATCACCAGGTCGAACCGCTCGCGCTCTCGGGACAGCGCTTCGCCAGCGTCGAACAGCTTGGCCCGTTCGAAGCGGCAACGTCCCTCGACGCCGTTGAGTGCTGCAGCCTGTCGCGCGGTATCGAGGGCGGGATCCGAGCTGTCGAGCCCGACCACGGAGCGGGCTCCCGCCTGCGCTACCGCTAGGGAGAAGCCGCCCGACGAACAATAAAGATCGAGCACTCGGGCATCCCTGGCCAGCTGCGCGGCAAAACGCCGGTTGTCGCGTTGATCGTAATACCAGCCCGTCTTCTGGCCGCTCTCCAGATCGGCAAGGGCGCGCACCCCGTCTTCCTCCAACTCGACCAGCCCGCTGAGCTCACCCCGCGCTATGCGGACGTAGCGCTCGAGGCCTTCGAGTTCACGAACCCGAGTATCGGCCCGGATCACGACGGTCTTGGCTGCCAGCACCTCTTCGACGGCCTCGAGCAGATCGGGCAGGGCCCGCTCCATGCCCGCGCTATTGACCTGCAGCACCAGGGCATCGCCATAGCGGTCGGCGACCAGGCCCGGAAAGCCATCCGCTTCGGAATGTATCAGGCGGTAATAGGGCCCGGGGTAGAGCCGTTCCCGGATGACCAGCGCCCGGCGCAAGCGCGTCGCCCAGAACGCCGTGTCGATTGTGCTATCCGCGTCGGTCGTGAGCCGGCGCGCCGCGATCAGGGAATGCGGGTTGAAGCTGGCAAGGCCCAACGCCTCGCCGTTTGCGCTGACCAGACGAACGATCTCGCCCGGTGGGCAGGCGCGTGCCGCCTCATCCATGTTGATCTCGTTGGAATAGACCCAGGGATGGCCGGCGCGCCGGCGTATGCCGCGCGGGGGCTTAAGCCGAAGGGTAGGCTGTGCGGTCATGCCGACTTTACCGTAACCCGGTAATCGGCGTTGGGAAACACCGCACTCAATCGCCCCAGGCGACGCCTTCGCCGCGCGGGTCGGAGCCGCCCTCGAGGCCGCCCGGAACGCGTCGGATGCCCTGCAGGTTGCTGTGGAACTCGCGCAACTGGACATCGTGACCCATCGCCGCGAGCGGTGCTTCAAGGCTTGCCAAAGGCGTGCCGGCCTCGAGCACGACGGGACCGCGCCAATTCGAGTGCCGGGGCAACGAAATCGCCTGCTGCATCGCCAACCCCCAATCCAGGGACGCGATCAGGGTTTCCACGACATAAGTGATGATCAACGGGCCGCCGGGCGAGCCCAAGGTCATGACGAACTGGCCATTGGCGTCGAACACCAGGGTCGGCGACATGGACGAGCGCGGTCGCTTGCCGCTCTCGACGCGATTGGCCACGGGTTCGCCGCCGACCACAGGACGGAACGAGAAATCGGTCAGTTGCTGATTGAGCAGGAAGCCCCGAACCATCAGCCTCGAGCCGAACGCCTGTTCGATACTGCTGGTCATGGCAACGGCGTTACCTTCCCCGTCCACAATTGAAAAATGCGTGGTGGTCAGCGATTCCGTGGCCGGCGGCGCTGAGGGCGCCAGCGCCCAGGCGGGCAGTCGCCCGTCGTCCGGGGCGGCGCTCGCATCTGTGCCCGGCGGCATCCCGGCCGAAACCTCGGCCATGGCCCGGTCGGGCTGGATCAGGGTAGAACGCTCGCGTAAGTACGCCTTGTCGATGAGCCCGGCCACCGGGACCTGTACGAAATCCGAGTCCGCCATATAGCGGCCCCGATCGGCATAGGCGAGGCGGCTGGCCTCGGCGACCAGGTGAATTGATTCGAGGCTTCCCGGCCCGCTCGCCGCCAGGTCGAAGGGCTCGAGGAGGCCCATAATCTGGAGCACGGTCAGGCCACCCGAAGTGGGCGGACCCATGCCGCACACCGTCCAGGCGCGATAGGCGCTGCAGACGGGGTCGCGCGGCTTGGCCGCGTAAGCGGCGAGGTCGGCCTCGGTCATCAGTCCCGGGTTGTCGGGCGTGCCCCGTACAGCGGCGACGATGTCGCGCGCGATCGGGCCAGCGTAGAACGCGTCGGCGCCGCTCTGCGCAATCTCTCGGAGCGTAGCGGCAAATTCGGGATTTACCAGAGTAGCTCCGGCCGGCTTGGCGGCGCCGTCCGCGCCGAAAAAATAACGTCGGGTCGTCTCGTAGCGGTCGAGTTCTTTCGCCCGGCCGATCGAGCGTCCGAGCTTAGGTGAAATTGCGAACCCTGCTTCGGCCAACGCGATGGCGGGATCGAATAACTCGGCCCAGGGACGTCGGCCATGGGCGACGTGAGCCTGTTCGAGCAGGCGCAGAGTGCCGGGCACACCCACGGCGCGCCCACCCACGAGGGCCTCGTAAAATCCCATCGGTTCGCCGTCGGCGGCAAGAAACAGGTCCGGCCCGGCCGCGGCAGGTGCGGTTTCGCGTCCGTCATAGCTGAACGTCCGGCCGCTGGTCGCGTCGTAATAGAGCAGGAAGGCGCCGCCCCCGATGCCGGAATTCTGGGGCTCGACCAGATTGAGCATGAGTTGCACGGCGACCGCCGCGTCCATTGCCGTACCGCCGGCGCGAAGTGCTGTGAGCCCCGCTTTGACTGCCCGCTCGTCCGCGGCTGCCACCATGAAATTGGACGCGTTGGATCCGCTGCCGCCGGCTTGCGCGGCGCCCACCAAGATGACGGCACCAAGCGCTCCGCCAAGGATCCATCGAAAAGGTTGAAACAGAGAACGCGTCATCGGTCCCTTATCGCGCAGGCGCCCTGACAGCGCAGGGCTGCCCGGGGCCCGAAAATCCGGCCTGCCTTTCAGAAAAACGGCGAAAACCTAGCGGACGTAGATATGCACTTCGCTGGTGTAGGCGTCCGGGCTCGTAAGCGAGGACAGGTTTACCCGGTTGCTGGGCAGGCCCATCTCGGTGAGTGAGGTCAAGACGCGCTGGGCGTTGCGTTTGGTGTTGTTCGTGTTCAGTGCCACTTCGGCCGGCGTGCCCTGGTTGGGCGAGACGGCCAGCAGGTCGAAGCTGCTCGACGGCCGGCGCTCCAGCGCCCGGGCCACCGCCGTGTAGAGCGCCTGCTCGAAATCCACGTCCGGCCGGTCGAAGCGGATGATGACTAGCGGCTCGCGGGTTTCCGCGGCGGCCGAGGGACCCATGGCCGGGGCCGGGGCCATGCTGGCGGGGGTGGTGTAGCCGGTTTCAAACGCGCGGTTCATCAGGCTCGTGCCGTAATACTCACCGTTCTTGATCGCCACCGAGATGGTCGTGAGGTTCCGCCGCTCGCTATTCACATAGGCCGTGTAGCGGTTGATCGTCTCGTTGATCTCGTTGAGTTGGCGATCAATCAGCACGACCGAGCGATTCACTTCGTCTTCGAGCGTGGCAAGCTGGCGATGATCCTCGTCGATCGCGCCCTGCAGGCCATAGGCGGCACGCACGGATTCGAGCAGGTAG
>CAVOEB010000054.1:0-19574 GCA_963694715.1 Alphaproteobacteria bacterium
GGGGAAACACCGGCTTGCCGAATGCTCGGGCGATGAGTTGCGCGCCCAGACAGATGCCCAGGATCGGCTTTTCATGCTCGTAGAATTGCAGGATGAGGTCCATGGTCTGTTTGAGGTGAGGGTATTCGTCGTCGTCGCACGCGCCCATGGCGCCGCCCAGGATCAAGAGCCCGTCATGGTCGTCGTGCCCGTCGGGCAACGCCTCGCCGTCGGGTGCGACGCGAAAATCGATATTAATCCCGGCCTCGGACGCGGAGTCCCAGAGATACCCCGGCTGAGAAAGCCGGTGGCTGCCGACCCCAAGAACGTTCACGCGCACGCTTCCTTTCCCTGCCCGCCCGTCGAGGCGATTTCGGAACGATCCATATAGAGTGAATAGGTCCCTAGCGCCAGCATTCGAGGGGCAGGGTGAAGGCCAGAGCCCGTTGAGCGATTTCCGTCGCGCTCAGGGGCGCCGCGCCACCGGCCGGGGTCGGGGAAATGCCCTGGCTTGCGAGGAAGGCGGCGGCAACACTGGTACGGATGCCAAAGTTCACGTTTTGGGGAATGTCGCCCGTGGCACGAGCGATCTTCATGGCATCGAGCTTCGAGACCACGATCCCGATTACCCGTCCTGCGCCGTCGAGCACGGGGCCGCCCGAATTGCCCCGTTGCACCGTCGCGGTAATCTGGATCAGGCGGCGGTCGTTGTCGGGCCCCGCCAACGCACTCACGACCCCGGTGGTCACGTTGGCCTCGCTGGCAAGGATGCCACGCAAGAGAAGCCCCACCACCACGACCGGATCGCCCGGGCGCACCGCCTCGGTTGGGGCGAAGGTCGCCACCTCCTCGCTTGGCTGGGCCAGTTGCAACAGGGCAAGATCGTTGGTCCAGTCGAGCGCCAACGCCTTGAGCGCGCCTCCGCCTTCCTGGCCGCTCAGCACGGCCCTCGGGCAGCCCAACACAATATGGGCGTTGGTTAGCGCATGGCCCGTGGTGCTGACGACGAAGCCGGTTCCCGAGACCCGCTCGCCGTCGATTGGCGGTGCCACGCCGAGTGCTGCGTCTGCGCCCTCGACCGGTTGCCAGGCGGCGACCCGGCGCTCCACTTCGGCTTGCATCTCCGCGCTCAGATAGGGCGCCAAGGAGTCGCGCGACATCGTCGCTTCGCCATGCCCCGCCGCTGCGGCAAGGGCAAACCAGAGATAGGCTTCTGCGTGGTCCTCATTGACCCGCTGCCCGTACTGGTAGATCAGCCCCATCTTGTATTGTGCGCGCGCCACATCCTGATCAGCAGCGAGTTGGGTCAGGCGCACAGCCTCGGTGACGTCGCGCGGCACACCGTGGCCATTAAATAGCAACGCAGCTAGGTCCGCGCGCGCCTCGGGATGGCCTTGGTCGGCGGCACGCTGGTAGCGTTCGCCGGCCAGGCGGAAATCGGAAGTAACACCCTGACCGTGCCCGTATATCACGCCGAGGCGCCATTCGGCCTCGATGTTGCCGCGCTCGGCCTGGATCTCGAACAGCCGAAGCGCGGTGGCGAACTCGCCGTGCTCGTAGGCGGCGATCGCGGCGGCGATATTAGCACGGGCCGGCGCGGCGGCGAGGCCGGGGAGAAGGGCGAGCGCAATTGCTGCGGCAAAACGAATCATGGTCCTAAGGATCCAGAATGGCGTGCCTGGTTGGCCAGCCCAATTTTACAGGCCGAATGCGCCTGCGCGGGCATACTGGTGCGTTCGGCCAAGGCTGCAACTGCAGCCCCGCCGCTACTGCGGCGCACCCGCGTAGGCGCGGACCGAACGGTTCGCTGCCGCGAGTGACAAAGAGAGCATCGCTCTAAAAATTGTAGACGAGAGACGCTTTTGTTGTCGTGTCGGTTTCTTCAGTACCGGGCTCGACGTTGGTTTCGTGCTGGACGTTGAACGACAGCCGGACGGCAAAGCGGCCCATGATCGTGCCCGTCAGTGCCACTGTAGAATTGAACGTCGTGCGCTCTTCGCCCAGGATGATAGTGGTTTCGTCGCGCAGATTGGCGTGGTCCGAGAGCTGCCATGCGAACTCGCCATCGAACCGCCCGACCGCCTCGTTCTCGGTGTCGTTGGTGCCCCCGATCTTGGTTTTCCGGGCGCCGGCACCGGCCTCGATATCGAGGCTTAGATCGGACGATTGGATCAGGCCGTAGCCTGCACCGACGGTCCCGGTGGTGCGAAAGGCGAAACCCGAGAACGCGTCGTCTTCGTAGGAGACGAAGCCGAACAGGTAGAAAAGCGGCGTCAGCTTGTAGTTGGTCTCGAAGCTGAACAGGAAGCTGCGTTCGTTGGTGACGTTGCCGTCGTCGCCGAAGTCGAACTGGAAACGTCCCTCGTTGCGCCACGTGATTGCCTCGTGCTTGATTTTCGTCTTGAGGTTGACCTCAGCGCTCTCCGCACTTCCGGTCACGCGGTTTGCGCCAATATCCATTTCACCCGACCAGGGTGAGGGGGGTGTGGCTGCGAGGCTCGGCTGGACGGGTATGGCGGGAGCGCTGGCCAGGACCACGAGCTGTCCCGCCGCCGCGGCGAGGCGATCCGCGAAGGCGGGAAACGCGGACTG
This sequence comes from Alphaproteobacteria bacterium, assembly GCA_963694715.1. Lineage (GTDB taxonomy): Bacteria > Pseudomonadota > Alphaproteobacteria > UBA828 > JAPUJA01 > CAVOEB01. The sequence continues at coordinate 2,572 of CAVOEB010000054.1, forward strand.
GGTGTGATCGATGGTTGCCGCCCCGTCCTGGGGCCGGTGCGCGACAGCGGTGCGGAGGATGGCTTGCGCGAGAGACGGGTTGGCGGCAATCAATTCGACCACGACGGCGCGCAACCTGGTCGCGTTGGCCGCAGCTGCCGCGTCGGCGATGATGATGACGAGTGCCGGGGGGAGGAGGCTCTGGGCGCGGCCCTGCGGCGCGCAGGCCAGCGCCAGCAGGAGCAGCAGCGCGACGAGTGCGAGCCGTGCTCCGGAACGATGAACTCGTGCCCTCATGCCAACCCTGCGGCCTGGCGCTCGGCGTTTTCTTTGTCGCTGTAGAACGGGTCGGCGAGAATGCGTGCCTCGGGCAGACCAAGCCGGGCGAGCAGGGCTGCCGCCGCTTCGACCATGGCGGGTGGGCCCGCTAGATAGGCCATCGCTTCCTCGAGATGCGCCGTATCCTGAGCCAGCGCGTCCGTAACGAGGCCCGTGCGGTGTGCGCCGGTCTTGCCGGCCCGTTCGACGACGGGAATGAAACGGAAATTGGCGTGGCAGGCCATGAGCCGGGCAAAATGGTCCTCAAGATAGATATCGCGTACCTCGCCGGCGCCGAAATAGAGCGAGATCCGCTGGGTCATTCCTTTTTCAAGCGCCATCTCGGCGACTGATTTCATCGGCGCGAGGCCGGAGCCGCCGGCCACGGCGACGATCGGGCCGTCATCCTCCTCGTCGAGGACGACCCGCCCCAGCGGCCCGGCAACGCGGACCGGGTCGCCGATCAAGAGCTTGCGAGCGACGAAGCCGCTGGCACCCCCGGTCTTCATATCGCGGATATGGAATTCGAGCCCTGGCTCGCTGGGCCGGTTGGCCATGGAATAGTCGCGCGCGGGATAATCGCCGAACGCAACCTGGGCGAATTGCCCAGCCCGGAACGGGAAGCTCCCGCCGTCCAGAGTTTCGAGGCGGACGATGCGCACGTCGCGGGTCGCATCCTCGAGGGCCGCGACCCGGCAGTGCAGGTGATGGCTGGGGCGCTCGGTCATCGCTGATGCACGCGCCCGTCAGTAATAATCATCGAGGTTCCGGCTGGCGTTGTAAGCGCCGCGTCGCGCGGCCTTGGCCTTGACCATCTTGAGCCAGCCGAAGCCGATGTCGGATGCGAATTTATGCGCTTTCTCCTGATGGGCCGCGATCTCGTCGGGGAAGCGCTCGATCAGCCCCGGGTGGAGGACGTCGACGCTCTCGCAGCTGGCGGCCAGCCAATGCCCCATCAGCTCGCCCGACGCTTCCAAGTGCATCTGAAAGCCGTAGGTCGTATCGCCCACGATCAGCGACTGGTTCGGGTTCGTATCGCTTTCCATCAGGCGAACCCCGTCCATGGGAATTTCGAAATAATCATCGTGGTATGCGATCAGGTGGACCGGGTCGGCAAGCTCGCCAATCAGCGGGTCGGCCCGGCCCTCGGTGGTCTTGCGAATTTCGTAGAGCCCGCATTCGGAATGCTGGTGGCGGTGGACCCGCGCGCCGAACGCCCGGGCGATCAACTGCGCGCCCAGGCAGATGCCTAGCACCGGCTTCTGGGCATGATGAAACTTGAGGATCAGCGCGACGACATCCTTGAGATACGGGAAGTCTTCATCGTTCTCGGCGTGCATGTCGCCGCCCAGAACGATGAACCCATCGAAGCTCTCGTCGTCGGGCGGCAGCCGCTCACCGCGCAAGGGATGCACGTGCGGGGTGTCTGCGCCATAGGTTTCCAGCGGCCCCTCGAGGTAGGCCAGCGGGGAAATCTCGTCGTTCTGCACCACCAGGATGCGCATTCCGTTCTCCAGAAAACTTTGCCGCGCCCATCTATCGCGGCGCTGTCTAGATCGCTAATATACGCGAATCGATCGCACCAGGGGAGAGAGGAACAGGGCATGGAATACCGACGGCTGGGACGAAGCGGAACCAAGGTCTCAACCCTCTGCCTAGGCACTATGACCTTCGGCCCGGCGCCCGAGGGCTCGATGATGCACGGCGCGGACTGCGATGAGGAAACCAGCTTCGCGATTATGGCGCGCGCCCTCGATGCGGGGATCAATTTTTTCGACTGCGCCGACGTCTACGGCCCCGACGGCCTGTCCGAACGGGTTTTGGGCAAATGGTTTGAAAGCGCTGGACGGCGTGACGAGGTCGTCCTCGCCACGAAATGTCGCTTTCGCATGGCCGACGGACCGTTGGGCACGGGGGCCTCGCGCCGGCGCATCATGAGAACCTGTGACGACAGCCTGCGACGGCTCAAGACCGACCGCATCGACCTCTACCAGACCCATATGCAGGACATCGATACGCCCGAGGAGGAAACCCTGCGCGCGCTCGACGATCTCGTGCGCGCGGGCAAGGTGCTCTATATCGGGGCCAGCAACTACGCCGCCTATCGGTTAAGCGACGCGCTCTGGACCAGCGAGGTCAAAAACCTCGAACGCTTTGTCACCCTGCAGACCCAGTACAGCCTTGCGGTGCGAGAGATTGAGCGCGAGCACGTACCCCTCTGCCGCGCCCACGAAGTCGGCCTGCTGCCCTGGTCGCCGTTAGCAGGCGGCTTCCTCTCGGGTAAGTTCCACCGTAACAAAACCTTTCCCGCGGGCACCCGCCTGGGCGGCAACGCCGACCGCCTAGCGCGCTTCGACAACGAGCGGGGCTGGGCCATCATCGACGCCTTGTGCGACGTTGCCGCCGAGTTGGGCGCGACGCCTGCTCAGGTCGCGCTTGCTTGGCTGCTGGCCCGACCCGGCGTGGTCTCGGCGATCTTCGGCGCGCGCTCGCTCGGCCAACTTGACGACAATCTGCGCGCCGTCGAGATCATACTTTCCGATGACGCCATGGCCCGGCTGACCAAGGCGAGCGAGCTCGATCTGGTCTATCCCTACGACATGTTCACCCGCGTACAGGGGGCTTGGTAACGGAAAAAATCAGGCGTATCGCGGAGGCGGGTGCTTTCACGTCAGCTGATTCGAGGGACGTACGAGTTAAACTATAAAAAGTATTTTACTATTCGTAGATTTGCCTTTGCTACAGGTGGAACGTCCAAATTCTCGCCGTCTTCTCCGGGAGACGGATGGTTGCAATATTACCTGATCCGAAATTTCGATATCGTCCTGTGCGATCTTAACATGCCCGGCATGGACGGCATCGAGTGCCTGCGCCACTTTGCCGGGTTCGGCTATGGCAGTGTTCTCGTGCTCATCAGCGGTGAAAACGAGCGCGTGCTGGCCACGGCGGAAAGTCTGGAGCGAACCCACAATCTGGACACCCTGGGATCGTTCGGCAAGCCGATCACACCGCCGGCGCTGGGCGCGCTTCTAGAGGGCTGTAAACGCGGTGCGAAGCCAAGCAGGCGCGTGGGCCCCTCGACCGGTTGAGCCCCGGTGAGCTGCGCGCGGGAATCGAGAGGGGCGGCTGACCGTCTTCTATCAGCCCAAGGTTGATGTCGGCACCAGGCAGACGATCGGCGTCAAACCCCTGGTCCGTTGGGGTCATCTCGAATGCAACATGATTCCGCCGGATGCGTTCATCTCGGTCGCCGGGAAAAACGACCTGATCGACGCTCTGAAAGGCCCAGTCAAAGACGCAAGGCGCTCAGTGGAGCGCCGACGGCCTCGATCTCAAGATTGCGATCAATATTTCCGTCAATTCCCTGCACCGGCTCGACCTGCCCGAGACCCTCATCGATCCCGCCTCCGAAAACGGGCTCAGCCGGACCGACGTGATCCTCGAAGTCACCGAGAGCCGCTTGATGGCTGGCTTGCGCAAGCCCCTAGAAATTCTTACACGGCTCGGCTTGAAAGAGACCGGCGTGCCGATCGACGATTTTGGCACGGGCTATTCGTCCATGGAACAGCTCCAGCGCATCCCGTTCACCGAATTCAAGATCGATCGGGCGTTCGTCAACGGCGTGGCGGACGGCGCCGCGGCCCACGCGATCCTCGAATCGAGCGTCGATCTTGCCAATAAACTAGGCATGAAGATCGTGGCCGAGGGCGTGGAAACCCAGCAAGACTGCGATCTGGTGGAGGGCTATTTCATTGCGAATCACATGCTCGGCGACGAGCTGACCGCCTGGTTGCGTGATCGCTGACAGCGTTCGGAGCGGAGGTCGGAAAATCGGCATGTTTTTCTATTGTAACGATAGAATACATAACGTATTTTATTGTTTATGATCTCAACCCTAAGCGATCCCCGAACCTTGCCGCTGGGCCGCATAGTCGACCTCGTCGCGCCAGGCGCCACCGGAGCCAAACGAAAGACCGTCGAGACGAGAGTCGCGCGCTGGACCCAGGAGGGCATTTTTACGATCGTCGGGGCAACGGCGCGGACGGGCTCGGGGCGCCATAGGCTCTACCCGCTCAGCGAAGTCGTTCTGATCACCATCGCGCATACGCTGCACGAACACGGGCTGCGCGTGGCCGCTGTCGATCCCATCATCGCGGCGCTGCGTGACGATTTGGCGAGCCGGCCGGGTCGCAATCTGATCGATCGTGCGCTTGATGTCCTTCAAAGCGGCAAGACGAAAACGGCAGGCGCGTGCGTCATTTCATTTGCACGAATTGCCGACACCGATATGTGGTATCCGATCGACCCCGATGGTGCGGTTGGCCGTGCTGGCGCTCTCCACGAGGTGACCGTCATGCTCAATCTGCGCCTGGCCCTGGCCTGCCTCCGTTCACTTCTGCTCGAGGACAAGGCCCCGGAGGCCGTAGAGCTACGCCGTCGGCGAGCGGCCCGATCGCCCAAACCGGAACCGGCCGCTCAGGATAACCGGCCACTGAGATACCACGACCTGCGCGCGAAAATTCAGGCGGGGTAACCGAAGCGGATACACCAAGACGCCGCAGTCTTCGGATGGGTGGAGGCCGGGGCCGGAATCGAACCGACGTACAAGGATTTGCAGTCCTCTGCATAGCCACTCTGCCACCCGGCCAGCGGCGGCACGCGCCCTTCGGGACCCGCGCAAGCGCAGCGCTATATAGGCCGGGCCAGCGGGCCCGGTCAAGCGGGCTTTCCGAGCCGATTTCGCTCGCGCGGGCGTGCCGGGCCGTTTGTACTTTCCTGGTTGAACAACTATAAGTCGCGGATATTTCTGTTGGGCAAGCACGGTCGGTTACGCGACGATGAGAGACTACGCGGCGGTCCGCCACACCATGGTTGAATCCCAGTTGCGCACCAACGAGGTTTCCGAACCCCGTCTGGTTGCAGCGCTCGAAGCGGTTCCGCGCGAGGCTTTCGTGCCGGAGCCCTTGCGCGGCATCGCCTATGTCGACGAGGATCTCGAGGTTGCGCCCGCACGCTTTCTCATGGAGCCCCGGGTGCTCGCCCTGCTGATCCAGGCTGCAAGTCTCGATGCCGCCGACGTGGTGCTTGATGTCGGCTGCCTGAGCGGCTATTCCACCGCCTTGCTCGCGTGCCTTGCGGACACGGTGGTCGGGCTTGAAAGCGATGCCGATCTGGCCCGGCGCGCCGATGAGCTAATGTCGACCCTGGGCGTCGACAACGCGGCGGTGGTGACAGGCCTGCTGGCGGAGGGCTACGCCAAGCAAGCTCCCTACGACGTGATCCTGATCGGCGGCGCGGTGCCCGAAGTGCCGCCGGCCCTGATCGATCAACTTGCCGAGGGCGGCCGTTTGCTGACCATCCTGAGACCGCCCGGAGCAGTCGGGCGCGCCGCGCTGATGCTGCGTCGCCACGGTCAGGTCTCAACCCGCGCCCTGTTCGACGCGGCGGTGCCGGCGTTACCCGGTTTCGAGCGCAATCCCAGTTTCGTATTCTAGGGTGAACACGGCGGCCGAATATCCGGCGCAACTCGACGCATCACAGGTTGCTGCTGTGCTCGCGGACAGTGCCGAGGCGATCGAGCTGCTCGATGTCCGCGAGGGGTGGGAGGTAAGCCTCTGCGCCATTGCCGGCAGCCGCCACATCCCGATGAACGATGTCCCCGGCCGGGTCGACGAACTGCCCCGCGACCGGGCGCTGGTGGTGGTCTGCCATCACGGCACGCGCAGTATGCAGGTTGCCCAATGGCTGCGCGCCCAGGGTTTTGAGAACGCGATCAATCTGGATGGCGGGATCGACGAATGGGCGCGCACGGTCGAGCCCGGGATGGCGAGCTACTGATATGGATGCATCACGTGAATAGCAGCGGTTCTACGGCACGCCGGTTTTTCGCGGCTGCGGTGATCGCGGGCTTGACGTTGGTCCTGTTCGCCGGGGCGGCGAGGGCGGAAACCCTGTCTGATGCCCTGAGCAAGGCCTATCAGTCCAACCCCACTCTGCTCGCCCAACGCGCTGCGCTGCGCGCCACCGATGAGCTGGTTTCCCAGGCATTGTCGGGCTGGCGGCCGACGGTCACGTTCAACGGCGATGTGGGCAAGTCCAAGGTCGATCAAGATTTAGGGTTTTTTGCTACCGACGAAACCCGCACCCCCCGGAATTACTCGCTCGGCTTCGATCAGCCGCTCTACCGTGGCGGGCGCACCCTGGCGGCGACCGAGCAGGCGGAGTTTCTTGTCCTCTCGGATCGCGCGCTGCTTGAATCCGTCGAACAGCAGGTGTTGTTCGACGCGGTAACCGTTTACCTCGATGTGCTGCGCGATTACGCAGTGCTTCAGCTCAGCCGAAACAACGAGCGGGTGCTCGAACGCCAGCTCGAGGCGGCGCAGGACCGTTTCGAGGTCGGTGAGGTGACACGCACCGACGTTGCCCAGGCCGAAGCCCGGCTGTCTCAGGCGCTGGCGGAGCGGATCGAGGCCGAGGGCCAGCTCATCGCAGTGCGCGGGGCCTATCAGCGGGTCATTGGCGAGATGCCCGCCGAATTGATTTGGCCGCTGCCCTTGCAACAACTGCCCGGAACCGAGGATCTGGCGCGAGAGGCCGCTCGTGTGGCCCATCCGAACATCCATGCCGCGATCTTTATCGAACGGGCGGCTCGCTCCGGGGTTGAGGCGATCACTGGCGAGCTGTTGCCCGAGATCAGCCTCAACGCGACGCTCTCGCGTAGCGACGAGAGTTCGAGCCGCGAGAGCACGTCGGAGGCCGTGGAGATTGCCGCCAGTCTGACCGTGCCGCTCTACCAGTCGGGCGCGGTCTATTCGCGGGTTCGCGAAGCCAAGCAACGGGCGGCGCAACGCCGCATCGAGGTCGATGAGTCCCAGCGCGACGTGCTCGAGGAGGTGACCCGGGCCTGGGAAGCCCTGATGACCGCTCGGGCCCAGATTACCGCATTCAACGCGCAGGTCGGGGCATCCGAGGTTGCGCTCGAGGGCGTCAATGAAGAGGCGTTGGTCGGCCTGCGTACCACGCTCGACGTCCTCGATGCCGAGCAGGAGCTGTTCGTGGCCCGGGTCAACCTCGTGCGCGCGCAGCGCGACGAAATCGTCTCGGCCTATTGGCTTAAAGAGTCGATTGGCGAGCTCAGCGCTGCGGTGCTGGGGCTTCCCGTCGCGCTTTATGACGCGACAGGGCACTACGATGAAGTCCGCGATAAGTGGTTTGGCCTCGATTCGGGCGGCTAAAATGACTCGTAAGAGAGGCTTGCAGCTCTATAGATTTCTTTAACAATTTGTTTTATCTTTCTAATTTCCAGAAATTCATGAGGGGCGGCGCGGGCTGCGCTGCGGCAGGTGGGGTATGAGCAACTCGAAATCCCAGCAGCAGGAACCCTCGATGGAGGATATCCTTTCGTCGATCCGTCGGATCATCTCCGAGGACGGCGACCAGAAGCCTGAGGCGGAGGATGTTCCCGAGGCGGAGGCGATCCCGGAGACCGAGGCCGCGCCCGAAGAGACGGCGGAGGCCGCGGACGAAAGCGACGATGTGTTCGATCTGACCGAAATGGTCGACGACTCCGGCAGTGTCCTTGAACTTGGTAGAGACGACGGCGAGGGCGTGCCCGAGGCGCTTGATGGGGACGAAGAGGAGGTCTTCGAGGGCGTCGAGGAAGACACTGTCGCGTCCGCCGCGGACGAGGATACCGAGCCCTTGATGTCGGACGGGGCGGAAGACAAGGCTACCGAGGCGCTATCCCGGCTGGCCCAGGTCGCTTCGAAGGGTCCCGTTGACCCTTCCTTGCTGCGGATTATGAACTCGGGCCTGACGATCGAGCAGTATGTTGTTGAGATGCTTCGCCCGATGCTTCGCGAGTGGCTCGATCAGAACCTGCCTTCCATGGTTGAACGCCTGGTCGAACGCGAAATCGAAAAACTCTCGCGCCGTGCCGACCCGCTCGATTAATTTGATCTCTCATTAGTAGCGGTGCGCCGGACGGCTCTGCGCAAGGGATCCCGTGCGGGGTGGTAGGCGAGTGCGCCCGGCCGTTGCGTTCCTGGTGATCCGCCGTTAGCTTTCGCCCATGCTTGACAAGATCTACACCCCTGCAGAGATCGAGGCGCGGCTTTACGCGGCGTGGGAAGATTCCGGGGCGTTCGCCTGTCGCCCGGACGCCGGGGCCCGCCCGTACTCGATTGTAATTCCGCCGCCCAACGTCACGGGCAGCCTGCATATGGGCCACGCGCTCAACAATACCTTGCAGGACGTGCTGATCCGGCATCGCCGCAAACAGGGCTGCGACGCGTTGTGGCAGGTCGGGATGGATCACGCCGGGATCGCGACCCAGATGGTGGTCGAGCGCCAACTCGCCGACGAGGGGCTCGATCGCAATGCTCTGGGGCGCGATGCGTTCATCGAGCGGGTGTGGAACTGGAAGGCCGAATCCGGGGGCTCGATCATCCGTCAGCTTCGCCGTCTCGGCGCCTCTGCCGACTGGGCGCGCGAGCGCTTCACCATGGACGAGGGCCTCTCTGCGGCGGTACGCAAGGTCTTCGTCGAATTGCACCGCGAAGGGCTGATCTACCGGGACAAGCGCCTGGTAAATTGGGATACCCACCTGCGCACGGCGATCTCCGATCTTGAAGTCGAACAACGCGAGATCGACGGATTTCTATGGTACATCGACTACCCGATAGAAGGCTCTAAAAATAAACATATAACCGTCGCGACGACTCGGCCGGAAACCCTGTTCGGCGATACCGGGGTGGCTGTCCATCCCGAGGATCCGCGTTATGCCGATTTAGTCGGCGGGGCGGCGATCCTGCCCTTGGTCGGCCGGCGCCTGGCGATCGTCGGCGACACCTACAGCGACCCAGAAAGAGGCACCGGCGCGGTCAAGATTACCCCGGCCCATGACTTCAACGATTTCGAGGTCGGGGTGCGCCACGGGCTGGCAGCGATCAACGTGCTCGACGCGAGCGGCCGGATGAACGACGAGGTGCCCGAAGCTTATCGGGGCCTCGATCGCTTCGAGGCGCGCGCAAAGGCGGTAGCCGAACTTGAAGCGCTGGGTTTGCTGGTCAAGACCGAACCCCATCGTCACGTCGTGCCTCACGGCGACCGGTCGGGCTCGGTGATCGAGCCCTGGCTGACCGACCAGTGGTTTGTCGATGCCGAAACCCTGGCCAAGCCCGCCATCGAGGCGGTCGAACGCGGTGACATCGTCTTCGTGCCGAAAAATTGGGAAAAGACCTATTTCGAGTGGATGCGTAACATCCAGCCCTGGTGCGTTTCGCGTCAAATTTGGTGGGGTCACCAAATCCCTGCCTGGTATGGACCGGACGGCATGGTTTTCGTGGCCATGGACGAGACCGAGGCGGCGGACGCCGCGCGGGCCCATTACGGCGAGACTGCGACGCTAACGCGCGATGCCGACGTGCTCGACACTTGGTTTTCCTCCGCGCTGTGGCCATTTTCTACCCTGGGCTGGCCCGAAGAGACACCCGAGCTCGCCCGCTACTACCCGACCGATGTGCTGGTCACGGGGTTCGACATCATCTTCTTCTGGGTCGCGCGGATGGCGATGATGGGCCTGCATTTCACGGACGAGGTGCCCTTCCGCACCGTCTACATCCACGCCCTCGTGCGCGACGAGAAGGGCCAGAAGATGTCCAAGAGCAAGGGCAACGTCATCGACCCGCTCGAATTGATCGACCGCTACGGCGCCGATGCCCTGCGATTTACCCTGGCTTCCATGGCGGCCCAGGGACGCGATATCAAGCTTTCGGAAAAGCGTGTCGAGGGCTATCGCAATTTTGCGACCAAACTTTGGAACGCCGCGCGCTTTTGCGAGATGAACGAATGCGCATCCACGCCCTCGTTCGACCCGGCGGCCTGCAGCCAAACCGTCAACCGCTGGATCGTGGGCGAGTTGATGCGGGCTGCCGAGGCCGGCGACGAGGCGCTCGACGCCTTCCGTTTCAACGACGCCGCCAACGGCCTCTACCAGTTTACCTGGGGCAGTTTCTGCGACTGGTACCTCGAATTGGTCAAGCCGATGCTCTATGGCCCCGAAGGCGCGGAGCGCGCTGAAGCCCGTGCTTGCGCTGCCTGGGTGCTCGACCAGATCCTGCATCTGCTGCACCCGTTCATGCCGTTCATCACTGAGGAGTTGTGGCAACGTCTTGATGCCACCCGCACCGAGGCGCTCATGGCCACGCGCCGGCCACCCTACGCCGAGGCCTTGCGTCACGAGGATGCCGGCCGGGAAATGAACTGGGTCTTGCGCCTGGTCTCCGAAGTCCGCGCCGTGCGCGCCGAGATGAACGTGCCGGCGGCGGCTCGCATGCCCCTACTGGTTCGTGGCGCAGGCGAGGAGCACTGGACTTGGCTCAAAAGTCACGGCCCGTCGATCGAGGCGCTGGCACGCGTCGCTTCGATCGCGCGTGACGAGGGCGTGGCCCGATTTGGCTGCGTGCAGGCGGTTCTCGACGAGGTCAGTCTGATCCTGCCCCTCGCCGACGTCATTGACCTCGAGGCGGAGCAGGCGCGCCTCGCCAAGGAAATTGCTCGCTTGCACGACGAGATAGGCAAGATTGAAAACAAGCTTGCGAACGATAAGTTTGTTTCCAGGGCGCCACCCGAAGTGGTCGAGGAACAGCGCGAGCGGCGCGGTTCTGCCGCGCGCACCCGCGCCCGGCTCGAAGAAGCGTTGGCCAGCCTGGCCGGCTAACGCGAAATCCGATGCATTCGTTTTGCCCGGATTTAGCAAGCCCGCGAGCGCGGGCCGCCGCTTATGCGGCGAGAGCCTTAGTGGCGACTGAACGCCGTATCGCTTTACCGTGTAAAGCGATTTGGAATATGCGCTAGCCGGTACTAGGAACGGAGTGAAACACACGATGGAACGACCTCGACCCGGCACGAAGATCGACCCCAAGGAAGATCTCGGCCCCCTCTACGTTCCTACCGACGAGGTAACGCTCGTTGAGGTGCCCGAGCTGCGCTACGTCACAATTAGCGGCAGCGGCGAGCCGACTGCTTCGAAGGAGTTTTCGGGCTCCTGCAAGGCGCTGCATTACCTCTCCTTCGCCCTCATGTTCACCCTGCGCGAACGCCGGCCCGACCTTAACTACGCGGTGATGCCAGTTGAGGCCCTGTTCTGGCAGGACGTATCGAGCGATGAGCCGCTGGATGCTGATGGCGGCTGGAAATGGACGGCGATGGTCATGGTGCCGGAGCTGCTCACCGAGCCCTTCGTCAAGGAGGTCGTCGCAGACGTGATCCAGTCCAAGAAGGCGAGGGCGGTGGAACGGGTCAAGCTGACGAGCTACACCGAAGGGGCGGCGGTGCAGATCCTACACAAGGGGCCGTTCACCGATGAGGGGCAGAGCGCCGGACGGCTGCAGGAATTCATGGCCGCCGAGGGCTATCAGGGTTCTGGGCCCCATCACGAAATCTACTTGACCGATCCCCAGCGGGTGTTGCCCCACCGCATGCGCACCATCCTGCGCCAACCCGTGACGCGCTGAAGCGCTGCCAGAGGGTTTAAAAATCTCTGGGTGCTGGATCCTCGTCGCTGGAATGTCGTGAAAATAGCCCTACTGGCTGGCTAGGCATTTGCGCAGATAAAGCCGTTCCAGCCGTGTGTCGCTAAGGTTGGCATTTTCGAGATTGGCGTTGGTGAAGTTGGCGTCGGTCAGCTCCGCTTCGGACAAATCGGCGCCCTCCAAATTGGCCCCACGCAGGCTGGCGCCGGTCAGCCGTGCTTTGGTCAGGATCGCATTGGAGAGGTTGGCTGGCCATTCTCGGCCCATCATCTACCCCTTGGCGTCGCGGATTGGCGCGGGGGAAAGGCTGGCGCCCCGCAGGTTCGCGTGCGTGAGGTGGGCTCCGGTAAAGTTGCTGCCGGTTAGGTCGCATTTGTAGAGCTTGGCGTCCGCCAGTTTGACGTCGCTCATGTTGACGCCCTGGAGGTTGCAACCCGACAGGTTGCTGTTCGACAGGTCTGCCGAGGCGAGGTCGACGCCGCGCAAGTCCGTGCCCGTGAGGTTCGAGGAGGCGAGTTTGGCGCCCACCAGCTTGGCGTTGGCCATGTCCGCGCCCTGGATCGACGAACGGGCAAGGTTGGCTTGCGTCAGGTTGGATTCGCGCAGCACGGCGTTGTCCAGCGTGCATATGTAAAGGTCGTTCGCAAACCATCCGGCGGTGGCCCCGCGACCGAAATTCATCAAGGCGCCCTCGCGCATGTCAGTGCCTTCGAGGTTGGCGCCGGTTAAATCCGCTTCGCGCAATTTGGTGCCGCGCATGTCGGCGCCTGCGAGGTTGGCGCCGACTAGGTCGCAATGTCAGAAATCCGTGCTGAACAGATCGGCCTCGCCCAGGTTGACCTCGTTCATCTTACTGCACGAGGCGTTCGTGCCGACTAGCTTCGCGTTGGCCAGGTTGCAAGCCACCAGCATGCATCCCTTGATATCAAGATTGGTGAAGCCCGCGCGTGCATCCTCGGCCATACTCTCCAGCCACGGACCGTGGTTGCGGATAATGGCGTCGATTTGGTCTTGGGCCATGGTCATAAGAACAACCCTCTACCCGTCCAGCCTTCCAAAGGACCGTCTTTCGTGCTCGCGAGGAAAAATTCCGGTGCGCCCGTCGCGCGTCAAATTGCATTCCGCATCTCGGGCAAATCGCCCGCACTCTCATAAGTATCTGAACGAAAATAGTAAAATTGTTGTTTAGGGTTAACGTTTCGGGTCATGTCTCGATCGCCCCGTTGGGTGCTCGACCCGGTGTCGCATCATGCTAAAGTCTGCTCCCCACGGGGCGTCGCGGCGTTTGCGCGCCCGAGCGAGACGAGGATGCACCCATGACCGCCCCATTCGATAAATCCAAACTGCCGAGCCGCTACGTCACCGAAGGCCCCGAACGCGCTGCCCAGCGATCTTACTACTACGCCATGGGCCTGACCGAAGAGGAGATCGACCGCCCCTTCGTCGGGGTTGCCACGGCGTGGAACGAGGCCGCGCCGTGTAATATCTCGCTCGGTCGCCAGGCTCAGTCGGTCAAGCACGGGGTTTCCGAGGCGGGCGGCACGCCGCGCGAATTCACCACGATCACGGTGACCGACGGCATCGCCATGGGGCATCAGGGCATGAAATCGTCGCTCGTCTCGCGCGACGTCATCGCGGACAGTGTCGAGCTCACCATGCGTGGCCATTGCTATGATGCGCTCGTCACCTTGGCGGGATGCGACAAGTCCTTGCCCGGCATGATGATGTCCATGCTTCGGCTCAACGTACCGTCGGTCTTCATGTATGGCGGCTCGATCCTCCCCGGACGCTTCCACGGCCGCGACGTCACCGTGCAGGATGTCTTCGAGGCGGTCGGCCAGTACAGCCAGGGCGAGATGTCCGCCGAAGAACTGCACGAGCTGGAACGCGTTGCCTGTCCCTCGGCCGGAGCCTGTGGCGGCCAGTTCACGGCCAACACCATGGCTTGCGTGTCCGAGGCGATCGGCCTCGCGCTGCCGGGCTCGGCGGGCGCGCCCGCGCCTTACGAGGACCGCGACCAATACGCCGTTGCGTCGGGTGAGGCGGTCATGCGCCTGTTGGCGGCGAATATCCGTCCGCGCGATATCGTCACGCGCGAGGCGCTGGAGAACGCGGCAACCACTATCGCGGCGACGGGCGGCTCGACCAACGGAGCGCTGCATCTACCGGCAATGGCCCACGAATGCGGTATCGAATTTGATCTCGCCGAGGTCGCCGATATCTTCAAACGCACGCCCTACATCGCCGATCTCAAGCCGGGCGGGCGCTACGTTGCCAAGGACATGTACGAGGTTGGCGGCGTACCGGTCCTGCTCAAGACGCTGCTCGACGGCGGCTATCTGCACGGCGATTGCCTGACGGTCACGGGCAAGACCTTGGCCGAGAACCTCGCCGACGTCGTCTTTCCTGCGGATCAGGACGTCATCCGGCCGACCAGCGACCCGCTCTCGCCCACGGGCGGTGTAGTCGGGCTCAAGGGCAACCTCTCGCCCGACGGTGCGATCGTGAAGGTCGCCGGCATGAACCGGCTGGCCCATACCGGGCCGGCGCGCTGTTTCGACAGCGAGGAAGAAGCCATGGCCGCCGTGCTCGAGCACCGCTACGAAGAGGGCTGCGTCATCGTCATTCGCTACGAGGGTCCCAAGGGCGGCCCCGGCATGCGCGAAATGCTGAGCGTGACCTCGGCGATTTACGGCCAGGGTATGGGCGACAAGGTCGCCCTCATCACCGACGGCCGCTTCTCGGGCGCGACCCGGGGCTTTTGCATCGGCCATGTCGGCCCCGAGGCGGCCGTGGGCGGGCCGATCGGCCTGCTGCGCGATGGCGATATGATCACCATCGACGCCGAGACCGGAACCCTAGACGTCGCGCTCTCCAAAGCGGAGTTCGCCGAGCGGGCTAAGGCGTGGGCGCCGCGCAGCACCGATTACCAGTCCGGCACACTGTGGAAATACGCCCAGCTTGTCGGGCCCGCCTACAAGGGCGCGGTCACCCATCCGGGCGGCGCGGCCGAAACCCACACCTACGCCGATATCTGAGCGCGCGCCTCAGTCGGTATAGAGCATGTGGATGAAGTCGGCGATCTTGTAATCGGCGTCGTAGACACCGTCGGCGAAGTAGTCATCCGCGTAGTGCGAGATGATGTTGACCGCGTCAATATCGTTCCACAGCAGGGCCGGGATCAGCACCGAGCCGTAATCGTCGGTGCATTGGCCGGGGCCGAATAGAGTGGGAGTACCGTCGGGCAGGTGCTCGTCGTCGTAAAGCTTAAAGCTAAAGCCGCCTAGGCACGTCCCGCGAACCAACTCGAAAAATGGGCCCAGAGAATCCCGGGGCGTCATCGTCGCGTCGCCTTTAAAAAAATACATCGCGCCGGTGACGTCGCCGTCGTCAAAGAACGCAAAATAGCGGTCCGCCGGGTAGACGCGCCAAAATTGGCTCATTCCCGAGAGTTCGAGCATGTTGAGAATGATCTGGATGTCCTTGTCCATGCTCCCGGTCGTCTCCGGCGGGCTCTCGCCGCTCTCGCCGCTGAACGGATTGGCGGAACTGCCCGGCGTTCCCGGGTCGGCGCTGGGCTACGAACCGGCGACGCAGTCCTCGAGCCGCGAAATCGCGTCGCTGGCGCCCTTAAGCGCGAAGAACAGCGTTTCCTGCGCCGTGTTGATGTAGAGCTTCGCTGCCCTGGCGCAACAGGTCGATATTCCAAGGCGTGTAGGCGATTTCGATGTCGATCATGTCGTAATGGATCACTTCCGCCCAATGCTGGACGAGGTCGGTGGTGTCGATAGAGATCGTTACCGAATAGGTCGCGTCGTCTTCGAGCTGCCAATCGGGGTGGGCGAGGTCGATGACGAACACGCCGTCGCCCGAGACCGAGAACAGCAGGTCGTGGCCGCTCTCGTACGCCGCATCCATAGCGCACTAGGAGAATTTTCCGTACTCGTCGTCGTAGGACGGGCCGATCCAGCTGCCGACCTCGAATTCGTCGCCCCAGGCCGTGCTTGCCATGCCGGTCAGAAGACCGGCCGCCAGGACCGGCGCTAGTATTTTCTTCATCACGTTGCCTCCCACGGACGATTGCCACCCGAACGGTGTCTTCCGGCTACTGCCAGTTGCGCGGCATGCCGCCAACCGCGCTGAAACGGTCCTCGCACCGGCCGGGCGGGATGCGCTACACTCGCGCACCATGCGGATAGCGGTCGGCGGCTTCGAGCACGAAACCAATACCTTTGCCCCGGTCGGCGCGGGCTTCGTCGAGTTCGAGCAGTCCGACGCCTGGCCCGGCCTGACCCGCGGCGAGGGGTTGTTCGAAGCGGTTGCGGGAATCAACCTACCGGTTACGGGCTTTGTCGAACGTGCGCAGGCGGCAGGCGCCACGCTGGTGCCGCTCTCCTGGTGCTCCGCCGTGCCCTCGGCGCAAGTCACCGAGGACGCCTTCGAGCGCATTGCCGCGCTTCTGCTCGAGGATACCGCCGCCGCCGGGCCGCTCGACGGGGTCTATCTCGATCTCCACGGCGCCATGGTGTGCGATCATCTCGAAGACGGCGAGGGCGAGCTGCTGCGCCGGGTGCGCGGCGTCATCGGCCCCGATCTGCCCCTCGTCGTCAGCCTCGATCTTCACGCCAACGTCACGGCGGCGATGGTCGGCTATGCCTCGGCGCTGGTTGCGTTTCGTACCTACCCCCATATCGACATGGCTGAAACCGGCGCGCGCGCCGCCGACGAGCTCGCCCGCCAGATCGAGCAACGCACGCGGCCCACCGCCTTTTTCACCAAACTGCCCTTTCTCGTGCCCGTGCAATGGGGCTGCACGGGTATCGAGCCCGCGCGCGGCCTGTACCAGCGGCTTGCGGATATTGAGCGGGATGCGCCCGTGCTGCTCTCCTACACCCAGGGCTTTCCCCTCGCCGACATCGCCGAGTGCGGTCCGGCGGTACTCGCCTACGGCGACGATCCCCTGGCGGTCGAGGCGGCGGGCCAGAGCCTGACCGATGCCGTGATCGAGCAGGAGGGCAATTATGCAGGTCGCTTATGGTCGCCCGACGAGGCGGTTGCCGCGGCCCGCGCCCACACCGGATCGCGTCCCGTCGTGCTCGCCGACACCCAGGATAATCCCGGCGGCGGCGGCAATTCGGACACCGTGGGCCTGCTTGAAGCCCTGGTCCGCAG